>CAYIFW010000001.1:0-14472 GCA_964362795.1 uncultured Planctomycetales bacterium
GCTCTTTATTAACCGACCTAATCGCCTGAATCCGCGCCGTAACAATGCGCGATTTTATTTCATGCAAAAACTTAATATATTCTTTACCTATCGTATTCTTCATCTCACCAATCTTCTTTCTTGCGTTATCAGTATGTTCTCCTACAACAATAGACGTAAGAAAAGGTTAAATCTAACTAAAAAACTTGGGGACGGTTCTCTTAAAAAGAGAACCGCCCCCTTTATTTCAAACTAAAACAAAAATATAAAATAAGATTTTAATTGAAACAACATCCGCGCTTTGCTATGATTATGCAATGAACAAATTTAGAGTAGGGGTAATTGGAGTAGGGCATCTGGGTAGCATTCACGCCAAGATATATAAGGAAAGCCGAAATTGCCAGCTAGTCGGCGTATGCGACACTAATGCAGATAATTTAAAACGCGTCTCTAGTCAGCTTAGGGTACCCGGATATACTGACCACCGAGAACTCTTTGGCAAGGTCGATGCAGTAAGTGTTGCCGTACCTACCGTCTTACATCATGATCTTGCCGCAGAATTTCTTAAAGCGGGAATCCATACTCTGGTTGAAAAACCTTTTACTTTAACTCTAGAAGAAGCCGACGATTTAATCAATCTGGCTAATAAAAATAATCTGATTCTGCAAGTCGGCCACATTGAAAGATTCAACTCGGCATTCGCCGCAACCCTTAAAATCATAACCATTCCTAAATTTATCGAATGCCACCGCCTCTCGAATTTTCCTAACCGCTCCCTAGATGTAGGAGTAGTGCTGGATATTATGATTCATGATATTGATATTGTTTTAGGGTTAGTTAACTCTCCGTTAGAAAGAGTTGATTCCGTCGGAATAAACGTCCTGACTAAATTTGAAGATATTGCCAATACTCGCTTGACTTTTAAAAACGGCTGTGTAGCTAACCTTACCGCCTCGCGTGTATCGGATGAAGTAATGCGTAAAATCCGCATCTTCCAGGAAGATACCTACATATCTTTAGATTATAAAAATGCCGAAGCATCAGTTTACCGAAAAACCGACCAAAAGATAACTAAAGAAAAACTGCCTATAGAAAAAGAACAGCCTCTCCAGAAGGAGCTAGAATCATTCATCGCCTGCGTAATCAATAAAACTACTCCTCTTGTATCCGGAGAGGTTGCCCGGGAAGCTCTAGCAGTTGCCCTGCAAATTCAAAACCAGATATGGCGCAAATAAAAAAGATATTTATTATCTGCGGTGAGCCAAGCGGCGACCTTTTAGCCGGAAATCTCATCAGCGCAATCAAGCAAGTTGCGGATATAAAAATATCCGGCATCGGAGGGATAAATCTCGCCAAAGCCGGATGCGAAATTTTCTATAACATTAAAGAACTTTCCGTGATGGGATTTTTTGATGTTTTAAAAAAACTGCCTAAATTCTTCGGTTTAAAAAAACTAATTTTAGAAAAGATCGCTACCGATAAGCCCGACGCCATAATCCTGGTCGATTTTTCCGGTTTTAACCTGCGCCTGGCAAAAACAATCAATAAACGCATACCGGTTATCTATTATGTCAGCCCGCAAGTTTGGGCTTCCAGGAAGGGCAGGATAAACTGTATCAAAAAATTCATTTCCAAGATGATCGTACTTTTTAAATTTGAAGAGGAATTTTACAAGAAAAACGCAGTACCGGCGACCTGGGTAGGCCATCCTTTATTAGACCTGGTAAAACCATCTCTAGAAAAACAGGAATTTCTAGAAAATTTTAGAATTTCCCCTGAAAAAAAAATTATTGCCCTACTTCCCGGATCACGCAAGCAAGAGGTTAAATTGATTCTGCCCCTAATGCTTAAAGCCGCCAGACTGATCAATCAGGCTATCCCTCAAACCCAATTTATCATCGCTAAATCACCAAATTTAGATATACAGATTTATCAAAATGAGTTTAAGAAGTTTACTTTGGATCTAAAAATTATCGACGGCAAAACTTACGACTGCCTGAATACCGCCGCTGCCAGCATGGTTTGCTCGGGGACGGCAACGTTAGAGGCGGCTATTATACAAAAACCTTTTTTGATTGTTTATAAGACCAACTTATTTAACTACTTACTTTACCGTCCGCAAATCAAAATTCCCTATATCGGCATGGTCAATATTGTCGCCGGGAAAAGAATCGTTCCTGAGTTTATCCAATTTGACGCCAAACCCAAGAGCATCGCCGACTCCATCCTCAAATTCCTGCAAGAGCCTGTTACGGCTAAGCTTTTATGTGAAGACCTAAAAACGGTAAAAAATAGCCTCGGCACAACCGGCGCCGCCGAACGCGCCGCCAAGCACATTCTTGATTTTATTTATTCTTAGCTAAATTAATCCGTTCATCAATCGGCGGGTGGGTGAAGAAGAAAAACTTAATCAATGGATAGGGTTTTCTATCGGCAAGATTCTGACTGGCTAGCTTTTCCATCACCGAAATAAATGCTTCCTTGTTGGCGGTAACTTTCAACGCTAGACTATCCGCTTGCCTTTCAAAACAGCGGCTAACCAACGCCTCCAGCGGCTGCATAATAACCCCGAAAAGTATAAAATAAAGAAACACTAGAGGCAGGCTGGACAAATGGGTAAGAGAATTTAATTTAAATACGGCTAAGGCATAATGGCTGGTCTTAAAAATTAAATAAAATAATCCTAAAGTCACCAGGGAATTCACGATAATCAGCTTCAGCATATGCCCAAAACGGTAATGCGCAAATTCATGCGCCAAGATTACCTCAATCTCCTCAGAGGTATACTTATCTTTTAAGGTATCAGCTAAAAGAACGCGCTTACTTTTACCCAGGCCGGTAAATGCTGCATTAGCCTTGAGTGTCTTTTTACTGAAATCTATTTCAAAAACATCCAACAATTTAATCTTCATTTTCGCAGCTAAATCAAAAATCCTCTTGCGTAAAATTTCATCCTCGATTTTTTTATATTTAAAAAACAAAGGAATGATTAAAACCGGGGTCAATTTAGCTAAGACCACGCTAAAAAATATCCAACAGACGGAGGCTACCAGCCACCATTGGCTGAAATTCCCCAGAATCCAATAAAAAGATAGGACCAAAATTAATAAAATTATATAAGCTAGCACCGCGCCTTTTAGCTGATCCATCCACCAGGCAGACACTCTCTGCTTAGTCAGATTGAATCGATGCTCCAGAATAAAACTGGCGTAAAAATTAAGCGGTAAACTCAGTAAATAATACAGCAGGCACACAATGAGCAGGAACAAAGCAGGGCGCAAATAATGCGCTAGATTGATATGGTTAAGCCAGGACTCCAGCGATAAAGAAAGCCCCGATCCTAAAAAAATCAGGATCAGGGCTAGGCTATAAACTAAATCAATAAGGCTTAATGCGTACTTGCGCTGCGAATAACTTTTGGCTAAATCAACCATTTACTTCTTAGCTGTTTTTGTAAGCGGAGCGACATTAATAAATGTGCGCACTTTACCATGGCTAGTCTTCTTGCGGGTAAAATAAACCTTGCCCGAACAAAGAGCAAACAAAGTTCCGGGGCCGCGGACATTGACTCCTGCTTTATAAGAATCAACACAACGCACGAGAATCTCTCCGGTCTTAACAAGCTTGCCGCCGCTTGTTTTCATGGCCTTATCTTTTTTGGGAGTAGAAAAACCACCGATCATCTTAATCCTTCCTACCTGCAAATAAGCAGGCTTTTTATTTTAAGTGAAAATAATAATACCACAGAATTCCTAATTAAGCAATACCTCTTCATCTTTATCCGGAATATGCACATTTTGCCCTTTTTGTACCAAAATATCGCCCAAAATCTGAGATTGTTCCGGCTCTCCGTGGACCAGAAAAATCCGTTTAAGCGGCAGGCCTGCCTGTCCGGCAGGCAGGCACTCTGAAACAAAATCCAAAAGTTCTGTCTGGTCGGCATGCCCGGAAAAAGCATTAATCACCACAACCTCCGCATTAAGCTCGTATTCTACGCCGAATATCTTCACAAAAGGATTTTTCTCAACTATTCTTCTGCCTAAAGTATCGCGCGCCATATATCCAACAACCAAAATCATATTCCGCGAATCCTCGATATTATTCTGCAAATGGTGCAGCATTCTTCCGGATTCGCACATCCCGCTTCCGGCAATAATAATCATCGGCCGCTTATCAAAATTTAAAGCTTTAGATTCTTTTTGTTCGCGGATAAAACGCAGGTTCAATAATTCAAAGGGATTATCCCCTTTATCAAATGCCTGGCGGGTCTTGACATTTAAAAATTTAAGGTGGTGCTCAAAAAGGCCGGTAATATTAGTGGCCAAAGGGCTATCGACATAAATCGGCACCGAAGGAATAAGCTTGTCTTTAAGTAATTCATTGAGAAAATAAATTACCTCCTGCGTGCGCTCCAGAGTAAAAGAGGGGATAAGCACCTTTCCTCCTCTTCTTACGGCCCGGGAGATTGCTTCTCTTAATTTTGACTGCGCTTCCTCGATAGGCCGATGCAAGCGGCCGCCATAAGTAGACTCCATAATCAGATAATCTAGCCCTTGAGGAATCACCGGATTCTCCAGAAGCGGAAGATTTTTTCTTCCCAGATCCACCGCATAACCCAAACGCAAAGAATTCTGCCCGTCTTTAATATCCAGAACCACTGTTCCTGAGCCTAAGATATGCCCGGCATCCAAAATAGTCGCGCAAATATCTTTAGCAATACAAAACTTTTGATTATAAGAAATGGAACGAAAGATTTTGGTGGCCCGCGATGCCTCCTTGGCCGTATATAAGGGTTTACGTAAAGGAATATTGATGCGCCGGTTTACTTTATTCACATAGCGCACATCTTCTTCCTGAATTTTTCCTGAATCAATCAACATCAGGTCCGCCAAATCCTTAGTTGCCGAAGTAGTGTAAATCTTACAACGTAGCCCCTGTTTGATCAGATTAGGAATATTGCCGCAATGATCAATGTGGGCGTGCGATAAGACCATAGCCTTAATCGTGCGCGGATTATAATGGAAGGTAGTATTAACCTCATAAAAAGCATCTCGATGCCCCTGGAAAAGGCCGGCATCCAGAAGAATCTCAGTTTTTCCGGCAGTGATCAAGTGCGAAGAGCCGGTAACCGTCTTGGCGCCTCCAAGAAATTTTATTTTAATCGACATAACTAGCTTACTTCTTATTTATCATAAGTGGAATAAAAATACGGAGTATACGCCTTAAATTCTGCGGCACATGTGTCAACCAATTTAAAATCTACGGTTATTCCCAGAGATTTTCTTAAATTATAAACTTTTATTTCCTCTAAAGATAAAATTTTAGCCAACTGCCTGTCGCTAAAACCATACTCTTTGGCGCGCTTCAATAATTCCGGGGCCAAATTATGCTTATTCTCAACCAGCTCTCCCTCGCAGTCAATAATTTCTTTAATATTATGCAAGAACCAACGGTCGATCTTAGTTAAATCATGAATTAACTCGATATCTAATTTAGCGCGAAAAGCATCCCCGATATAAAAAATTCTTTCAGCATTCGGCTGTTTTAGCTTCTGATAAATTTTATTTAAAATCTCATCACCGGCTTTAATATCCTCTAAATTATCAAAAACCATACTTTCTAAACCAAATTTTTTAATCTCTAAAGAGCGCAGGCCCTTTTGTAAGGCTTCTTTAAATGTGCGGCCGATAGCCATAGCCTCACCCACCGATTTCATGGAGATCCCTAAGGTAGTATCAGCCAAAGCAAATTTCTCAAAAGTAAAACGCGGTATCTTGACTACGCAATAGTCAATCGCCGGCTCAAAACAGGCAGGAGTGGATTTAGTAATATCATTAGGGATTTCATCTAAGGTATAGCCCACGGCAAGTTTAGCGGCAATTTTGGCAATCGGGAATCCCGTAGCCTTGGAGGATAACGCTGAGCTGCGCGAAACACGGGGATTCATTTCAATAACCACCATTCTGCCGGTCTGCGGGTTAATTGCAAATTGAATATTAGACCCGCCGGTTTCTACCCCAATTTCGCGAATACAAGCCAGCGCGGCATCGCGCATCAATTGGTACTCTTTATCCGTTAATGTTTGAATAGGAGCAACCGTAATACTATCTCCGGTATGTATGCCCATGGGGTCTAAATTCTCAATGGTACAGATAACCACGACATTATCCTTTAAATCACGCATAACCTCCAACTCAAATTCCTTCCAGCCGATTACCGATTCCTCAACCAGAATCTCGCTAATCATACTGGACTCTAATCCACGTTTAGCCAAGACCATAAACTCTTCCAGGCTATAGGCGATTGACCCGCCGGCTCCTCCCATCGTAAAACTAGGCCGGATAATTAAAGGAAAACCAATCTTCTTTGCTATAACAACTGCTTCTTCTAAATTATAAGCCTGATCGCTTTTGGGCAGGTCCAAACCGATTTTTTTCATCGCTTCCTTAAACAACTTCCGATCTTCGCCTTTTTTAATCGCCTTAATATTAGCTCCGATAGTCTCAACCTTATATTTTTTCAACACCCCTTTTTCAGCCAACTCCACCGTCGTATTTAAAGCAGTCTGGCCACCCAACGTCGGCAAAAGCGCATCCGGCCTTTCTTTAGCAATAATCTTCTCCACCATCTCAGCGGTGATCGGCTCAATATAAGTTTTATCAGCGACCTCCGGATCAGTCATAATCGTTGCCGGATTAGAGTTTACCAGAATCACTTTGTAGCCTTCCTGCTTTAAAACCTTACAAGCCTGAGTTCCTGAATAATCAAACTCACAAGCCTGGCCGATCACAATCGGCCCACTTCCGATAATAAGAATCTTTTTTATGTCGGTTCTTTTAGGCATATCTTTAAAAAACTAGGGGACGGTTCTCTTTTTTCGAGAACCGTCCCCTTTATTTTTCTCCATCATTTTTATAAATTCAGCGAATAAATACTGCGCGTCATGCGGACCCGGAGAAGCCTCGGGATGAAACTGCACGGAAAATACCGGCAGCTTCTTATGGCGCAAGCCCTCCGCAGTGCTGTCATTTAAATTCACATGCGTTAATTCAATATCTTTTTTATTTAAAGAATCGATATCCACGCAAAATCCGTGATTTTGGCTGGTTATAGAAATTTTACCGGTTCTTAAATCTTTTACCGGATGATTTGCCCCGTGATGGCCAAATTTAAGTTTATAGGTTGAGCCCCCTAAAGCCAGCCCGAGCATCTGATGCCCCAGGCAGATTCCGAAAATCGGCAAACGCCCGATGAGCTGAGCCACCGTTTTAATCACATAGCCGACTGCCGCCGGATCCCCCGGCCCGTTAGAAAGCAAAACCCCATCAGGATTTTCTTTAAGGATCTCCTGATAAGTTGCGCACGCCGGGACAACCGTGACATTACATTTAAAACGCACTAATTCTCTTAATATATTTAATTTTACTCCGCAATCTAAGACTACAACCTTAAATTTATTTTCTTGAGATTGCCAATAATCATATTTCTTAAGAATACTAACTTCTTTAACTAAATCCAGCCCCACTAAACCCCGGCTTCTTTTTGCTTTATTCACCAGGCTCTGCTCATCTAGATCCTGAGTGGATAAAACTGCTCTCATCGCTCCTTTTTCTCGGATATGCAAAGTAAGCGCTCGCGTATCAATTCCTTCAACTGCCAAAATATTATTTTGTTTTAAATATTCCCCCAGCTCCTGGTCTTTTCTCCAATTACTCGCTAATTTACTATACTCCTTAACCACAAAACCTTCTAAAAATGGCTTGCGGCTCTCGACATCTTCCCGATTAATACCATAATTTCCGATCAAGGGGTAAGTCATAGCCACAATTTGGCCGCGATAGGAAGAATCGGTAATAATCTCCTGGTATCCGGCCATACTGGTATTAAAAACAACTTCGCCCAGGGCTTCGCCGCTTGAGCCAAAGGAGTGCCCTTTGAATATTGTACCGTCTTCTAAGACAAGATAGGCTTGCATGATTTACTTCTTCTCTGCGGCAGCGCGAATAAACTCGCCAAACAACGGATGCGCCGCGTCGGGTTTGGATTTGAATTCGGGGTGAAATTGCACAGCGATAAAATAAGGATGATTTTTCAACTCCACTATTTCCACTAAATTTTTCTTCTGATAAATCCCGGAAAAAACCATTCCTTTACTCTGGAGTTTTTTACGGAATTTGTTATTAAATTCATACCTATGGCGATGGCGTTCAGAGATAAGATTTTTCTTATACACCCTCCCAGCCAGTGTATTTTTCTTTATTTTGCACGGATAGGCTCCCAGGCGCATCGTACCGCCCAGATCCTTAATATTTTTTTGTTCACTTATTAAGCTAATCACGGGATTCTTGACTTTAGGTTTAAATTCAGTGGAATTCGCGTCTTTTAATCCGCAGATTGAGCGAGCAAATTCCATTACCGCACATTGCATGCCTAAACAAATCCCTAAAAAAGGAATTTTATTTTTCCGCGCAAAACCAACGGCTTTAATCTTACCCTCTATACCCCGGGAACCAAAGCCTCCGGGAACTAAAATCGCATCCGCCCCTTTGAGTAATTTATCCGCTCCGTGTTTCTCAATATCTTCGGAATCAACTTTATTAATCTCTACTTTGATTTGATTGCTAATACCGCCATGGGTAATGGCTTCATAAATAGATTTATAAGCATCTTGCAATCCGATGTATTTACCGACAACAGCAACTTGAACTGTTTTCTTAGGACAAAGCTGGCGCTCGACCACATTCTTTTCCCAATCCTTTAAATCGGAGGGCTTGGAAATTAATCCAAAATGGCTTAAAATTATCTCATCCAGAATTTGCCCCTTAAAAACCAAAGGAACCTGGTAAATAGATTCCACATCAGGCGATTCAATAACCGCTTCTTTTCTTACATTGCAAAATAAAGAGATTTTTTCTTTAACCTCATCGGAAAGAGGTTTTTCCGTCCGACAAATTAAAATATCCGGCTGGATTCCGATCTCGCGTAAAGTTTGCACACTGTGTTGAGTAGGTTTAGTTTTTATTTCATCAGCAACTTTTATATAAGGAATCAGAGTAAGATGAATATAAAGAACATTCTTCTCACCGGCATCTAATTCAAATTGCCGCGCAGCCTCTAAAAAAGGCAAGCTTTCGATATCTCCAACAGTCCCGCCCACTTCAATCAAAACAATATCTGCCCGGCTAACCTGGGCAACCTTTTTTATCCTATCTTTGATTTCACCGGTAATATGAGGAATGACCTGAATGGTTTTGCCTAAATAATCACCCCGGCGCTCACGCGAAATTACCGCGTTATAAACCTGGCCGGTGGTAGCGTTATTGAATTTGGTCATCGCCGCTTTGGTAAATCTCTCGTAATGGCCCAGGTCTAAATCAGTTTCAGCGCCATCATCGGTAACATAAACCTCTCCATGCTGATAAGGATTCATTGTCCCCGGATCAACATTGATATAGGGATCCAGCTTCATTAACGTAACTTTAAGGCCGCGGGATTCCAAGATTTTACCAATCGAGGCAGAAGCTATTCCTTTGCCTAAGCTTGAAATTACGCCCCCGGTAACAAATATGTATTTAGTCATAGATTTACATAAAGAAGGCGTTTGGTGCCGGCTATCCGGCCCTAAACGCCCTTGGTTTTATTAACTATAACAAAAGCAATCGGCAATGTCAAATAAAAAGTTCCTAAGCTAAATGCAAGAATTCCTTGCCTTCCTTCCAGGGATTAAGAAAACGTTCGATACTTAAACTATTATCTTCAATCAAATCAATCCTGCGCCTCTTCTCAAGCGGAGAAACTACCTCAACTTTCGGCCTACGGATATCGGATTCATTCTCATCTTTGACCAAAGCAATGCTTCCGTCACTAAGGGCAACTATCGAACCCACCGGCCAGAGGCCGATGAATTTAAAAAACTTATCCAATAGTTGAGGGTCAAAAGCGCCTCCTTCATTCATATTCATTATATTATAAACTAAATCCGGCGAATAATCCTGTTTATAACTGCGCCTTTGCGAAAGAGCGTCATAAACATCACAGATGGAAACAATGGATGAAGCAATATGCTGCTTTCTTAAATTGAGCAGGCGCGGATAACCCGAAGAATCATATTTTAAATGGTGTTCGAAACTAACCACCACCGGCAAGATTCCCAGAGTATCGACATATTTAAGCATAATCTCGGCGCCCAATATAGTATGGCTTTTAACTTTGCCGAATTCCTGGTCGGTTAATTTGCCGGGTTTTTGCAATATTTTGCGTGAAATAGACAGCTTCCCGATATCATGAAACATCGCCGCAACCCCGATATTTAAAACATCCGCTTTATCAAAAGTTAATCGGGAAGCAAAATACATCGAAAAAATAGCCACATTAAGCATATGCGTATAAGTTTGAATATCATACCTTTTCAAGGTAGCCAGCTTAAGCAGCTCATTGCGCTGGGTGCTCAAGTTTTCCAGAATATTATTCAATGAAAATTTAAGGGCAAGATGATCGATTTTTTCGGAATTAAGCACCCCGCTTAAACTCTGGCTGATCCTATCTACGGAAGAATCATAAAGGCTAAACTGATTTGGGCTGCTGGCGGTCCTTTCATTCTTAGCATCGACTTTTAGTTTGCCTATCTTAATATGTTCTACTCCGGCCAGCATTAGCAGCTCCTGAAGATCCCCCTTAAACTCCTCTTTAGGCCTGGCAATAAAATTTATAAAAACACCCAGTTCCTCCTTGCTTAATCCGGCGAAAAATCCCAGCCTTTCAATGTTCCTTTCTTTTAAATAAAGAATTGACGGACGTAAAAAATTTCCTGAATCAAAAAGTATTTCTTTTTCAAAAGCCAGCTCTTCTCCGATTATGCCGATGACCATCTCCGAACGGATGGATAAAATATCTTCCAAGGCCACATAGGCGCTATCCAGAGATTTGGTAAACATCGGATGCGTTGGCCCATACATCTTAAGAGCCTGCAGGCAATTAAGCAAATCCTTAAAAGCTGCTTCAATATTAAGACTCATTCCACTCTCCTAAAACCTGCTTAGCTTTATCCCGCAATGCTTTATTCCAAAAGAATTTCCTGCCGGCCAAATCATGAATCCGGCTGGCTGCTTCGATAATACCTAAATCCAGAACAATCTGCATATTTTCAATCAAAAGATTATTTTTGCTTCCCCAAAAGCTATTAATCTTAAGCAATAAATCCAAAGCCGCATTTATTCCTTCTTTATTTGACCTAAGCACAGCCAGTAAATTTTTTCTAAGTAAAAGTGAATTTGTGTTTAGTTGTTGCAGAATAAAACCGGCATTCACGTTCTTAAATCCGCGCATGGCAATTAAGATCTCGCCTTTGATTAATTCATTAGCCAAAGTATAGATATATTCTAGTACAGCTAAGGCTGACGGTTCCTCAAGCCGGCCCAGAATATCGACCAGACCGGAAAGAAAATCCAAATCCTGAAACTTTTGCTGCAAACGCAAATAAAAAACATCCATTTGATCCGGAAATAATCTAAAAAATAAACTCAAAATCTGCTTAGCGGGATTCTGAGAAATAAATATTTTATCCAGGTAATCTTTAACGCCTCGGTTGGGCGTTAAAACCATCTTCACCAGAAACTCGCCTGAAGCTGGCAAAGATTGATTCAAGACAATATTTTCAATATAAACGGAAAGTTTATTTTTTAACTCACTGCATTCTTTACTATTTTCGCTTTTCTTCTTAATTAAAACATCATCCAGGTTTTTTAGGAAATCCCAATCCTGGTCTTGGAATATATCCGGCAACTCTTTTCCTAAGGCCACTGTGGCAGATTCTAAATTATCGGCATCGGCATTAATCGAAAACAGATTTAAAACAATGTGACGGTAATTCTGGCGCAGAGTTTTTTGATCGAAAAATAACCTCCCGGCTGAAGACACCTCCTTCATCAAAGACTCTAAGATATTCCGGTACACCGGCGATAATTGATCGCCTCCGGAACCGGTCAATAGATCCTGAACTCTTTTTAGCGCATTAGGATTATTTTTAAGCCTTTCAGGGACACTGAGCCTATTTAAAAAACTACCGTCCATCTTAGGCAGGTTTTTTTGCTCAGAAAACTTAGAAAAAAGTTTTAGGCTCAAGTCATCGAAGTTTTCCTCAACTGAGATCCCTTCCCAAAGCAGATTGCTAAAATCCTCCTGGTTTAAACTTTTAAAAACCGGCTTAAGTTTTTCTAACTCATCCTCCTTAAGAGACTTTTTATTATTTAGAATCCACAGGAAAACATCTTTTGAGCATTTATCGAACTTTTCTTTATTTTTTTCTTTTAAAGAAATCAGAAATTCACCGATACTCGAGGGGACATCTTCGGCCTGGAAAACATCCTTTTGACTACTGCGCTTAATCAACGGGCCAAAACCGTCGGCAAGTATCTCTAATTTTAGCGTATCTTTACTCTGCGCTGCCTCCTTAAGCATATAACCCCAAATATCGTTACACTCCTGGCCCTGGCCGCGCAAAAATGCCGAATAATCTAATTCTTCGATTGTAAAATGCGCAAACGGTTCATCTTTAAGTATGGCATTGACCCCTCCGGCTTTAAAAATATCCTTTTGGGGCAGGGAAATTACGGAAAGAAACTGAATCAATTCCCGCAGGGTTGAGCCGCTTCTGATTTCGATACTTTTAATTTTACGCTGATGCAACTGGCGGGCTAATTCATCATAAAAACCGCTTTTAGTTAAATTTTTATCTTCCACCACAATGCCTGTGGCGGTTACTCCGATCTTAAGCGGATTTAAAACGGCAAGCGCTTCCTCAAGTTTAACTTTAAAATTTTCGACGGATTTAATAAAATAAGGATGGTCTTTAGAATAAGAAAAAGCGTTGGTAAGCGAAACTCTTAAGGAGCGGAAAAGATCTTCTAATATTTTTTCATTATCCACAAGGTTATTCTACAACCAAAGAACTACTCCTGCAACTAAAAATAAAGGAGACAGTTCTATTTTTTCAAGCTTAAAAATAGAACCGTCCCCTTTATTCTCTTAATCTTTTCTAACTTAACCTTTCATTATCTTCCTAGCCACAGCATCAGCTGCGTCAGTAATAAAAGGAACCTTGGTCTCTTTCTCTGTTTCGCGATTGCCCGAGAAAATATCCTCGCGAGTAATTGACTTAAGGCTGAATCTCCTGGCACCGGCCATTAGCTGCTGTATACCGGCGGCTAATTTATCCGCCAGGGTCCAGAAAGCAACTGCACCTAAGGGCACGTTTTTCATTTCATCTTTACCGACCTTCT
This sequence comes from uncultured Planctomycetales bacterium, assembly GCA_964362795.1. Lineage (GTDB taxonomy): Bacteria > Omnitrophota > Gorgyraeia > Gygaellales > Profunditerraquicolaceae > UBA6249. The sequence goes on from CAYIFW010000001.1 coordinate 13,257, forward strand.
TCTGAAGATCATAATAACCGGCAAAAAGCTCATCCGGAGTCGAACCGAATTCAGCCAGAGATGCAGGAAGTTTATCCCAACTGCCGCTTACTTTGGCTTTTACGGAAGGATTCAATGCCCCTTCGATATTAGAACCTAAATATGCGGGAATCATTAAGGCCCGGCCCATACACACTAATTTTGTATAAGGCGCGCCTAATGCCAATGCTTTAAAAATATGGTCTTCGCGGGCAAGGCCGCCGGCAAAAGCCATATCCACGACTTTAGTACCTTTTTTACGCAGAATCTCGGCATACTCATAAGCCTTAGAATGTAATAACAGAGAAGGAACACCCCAGGTCTCCATCATATTCCAAGGGCTCATCCCGGTGCCGCCGCCTGATCCATCAATCGTCAGCAGATCAAGCTTGGCATCGGATGAATATTTTATCGACATCGCCAATGCTTCCATACCGTAAGAACCAGTCTTTAAGGATATCCTCTTATAACCGATTTTACGTAAATATTTAACTGCCTTCATAAAACTTTCTCCGACTTGTTTTTCCGAAGAAAGGCTGGTATAGCCTAAACGGCTGTGACGGGCGATAGATTTAATCGCGCCGGCCTTAAAAGCATTCTGCACTTCCGGCAATGTCGGGTCAGGATCAACCACATAACCGCGTTGTTTAAGGAACTGGGCATACTCCAGGCTGGTAACCTGGATCTCTCCACCGATACATTTTGCGCCTTGACCCCACTTTAATTCAATAATAACTTTGTCGCCGTATTTATCGATAACATATTCGGCAACTCCGTTACGCGTATCCTCAACATTCATCTGCACAATGATTGCGCCATATCCATCGTAATAACGCAAGAATGTTTCGATTCTACGGTCTAATTCCGGAGCTTTAATAATCTTGCCATTCTTTATCTCGGCCTGTTTATCGATACCAACGACATTTTCTCCGACCACAATCGGCACGCCGACCAGGGCAGCCCCAGTAGCAAAAGATTCCCAGTATTTAGCGGCAACAAAAGTTGAGCCCAAAGCACCGGTCATTACCGGAACGCGGAATTTAGTTTTAACTTGTTGACCGAATTCTCCCGCAATATTTACATTAGGGAAAATACAATCATCTTCGGAGTTTGATAGGCCTTTAGGAAGCCCGGTTGCCCCATAATTATAACCGTTAATACGTAAAGAATTATAGGCAACCCCGACATGGGTTGTATT
>CAYIFW010000001.1:14482-68165 GCA_964362795.1 uncultured Planctomycetales bacterium
GTATTTGCGCTTCCAGCGGTAGTAAAACTATAATCTCTAGGGTAAAGAAGTTTTCTCCCTTTTAAACTGGAAAGCCAGGTTTCGCATTTACCCATACAATCTACACGGCAAAGAGTGCATAACCCGCTCTCACAGGGGTTTCCCCGGTTTACCGTACCTAAAGCATCATTTGTTTTCGGCCATTGGATCATGGATACTTCCTCCTCTTTGGTCTTAAATCTTAATCAGATTTTGCCTAATATTAAGGCAGTTGGACTTAAATAAAAAGACGCCTATTTTAGATTTAATAGACGTCTTTGTCATTTGAATCTAGCTTAAAATTTCTTAAGGCTTTGCGGCACTGCAAAACCCAGGCGCGATATTTAAGCTATATAATAATACATAAACCTTCTTTGTCAAGATTTTTAGAGGATACTTATTGCGGCTTGCTTAGCCATGCCCATAGCCTCGATAACCGTTCCTTCTCCGCCGACAATGTCCCCTCCGGCAAAAACATTTTTAATTGAGGTCTCCATAGTCGCTAGATTAATTACGATATCTTTATATTTATCTGTCTTAAGCTCAGGGGTAACACTGCTTAGAAGCTGATTTGCCGCCAGGCCAACGGCGATAATCGCCAGATCACAAGGGATACTAAAATCACTGCCCTCTAAAACAACCGGTTTTCTTCTGCCGGATTCATCCGCAGCTTTAAGCTCACAGATCAAACAATTTAGTTCTTTAACGAAACCTCGGTCATCAGAATGAAATTCTTGAGGTTGAGTAAGAAATTTAAACTTAATCCCCTCTTCTTGGGCATGTTTGATCTCCAACCGGCGCGCCGGCATCTCGGTTAATGTCCGGCGGTAGATAATGGTAACATCAGATTTTATACCATTCATCTTTTGCAGGCGCAAAGCACAGCGCGCTGCATCGATCACGGTATTACCTCCTCCGACTACCAAAACATGTTGGCCGATATTTACCGGCGTATGATATTCGGGAAATTTATAGGCCGACATAAGGTTTACCCGGGTCAAAAATTCATTCGCCGAATAAACATTGCAAAGATTTTCTCCTTTTATCCCTAAGAATGACGGCACTCCGGCACCAAGCCCTAAAAAAATCTTAGCAAATCCCTGCTGAAATAATTCATTTAAAGTAACGGCCTTGCCGACAATCGTATTGTTAAGAAACTCCACCCCTAACTTGGCTAAATAATTAATCTCATAATCCAGGACCTCCCGCGGAAGGCGAAAATTCGGAATACCGTATCTTAAAACCCCGCCGCAACTTTGCAACCCCTCGAAAATAATTACCTTGGCTCCTTTTCTGGCTAATTCACCGGCGCAGCATAATCCTGCCGGGCCACTTCCGACCACCGCAACTTTAATCTGGGATAATTTGCTATCTTCTTCTAAAGAAACCTGCAAACCATTGCGTATTCCGTAGTCCCCGACAAATCTTTCTAAAAAATGAATATTAATTGCCTCATCCGAGCAATAAACGAGCTTACTTTTATTCAACACACAAGCTTTGCGGCACTGATATTCCGCCGGGCAAACCCGGCCGCAAATAGCCGGAAAATTATTTCTTTGACGCAAAGTATTATAAGCGCCGGAAAAATCTTTTTTAGTAATCTGAAAAATAAATTTTTTAATATCAATACTTACCGGGCATCCTAAGACGCAGGCAGGATTTTTACATTGCAGACAACGGCCGGCCTCAAACAAGGCCTCCTGCTCTGAATATCCGGATATGACCTCCTGAAAACCTGCTATCCTTTTATCCGTCTCTAGCTCTTTTATTTTCACCGGCTCTTTAGGCATCGTCTTAAAATTTTATTTTACAGATATGCTTCTCTTTATCCGCATACATAGAATTCCTTTTTTCCAGTTCAACCCAATCGACTTGATCAGCCATAAATTCCGGTCCGTCAACACAACTGAATTTTACCTTTCCACCCACAGTAACCCGGCAACAACCGCACATTCCCGTACCGTCAACCATCAAAGCATTCAACGAAACAATCGTCTTAAGCTTAAAAGGAAGGCAGATTTGCGATACTTTCTTCATCATCGGAAGCGGCCCAACCGCATAAACTAGATCATATTTATCTTTTTTAAGAAGCTCATCCAGAATATCCGTGGTAAAACCTTTTTGCCCGCCTGAGCCGTCATCAGTAGCGATATAAAGCTTATCGGCTACATCTTTAAGCTCATGTTCCAAGATCAATAATTCCTTGGTCTTAGATCCGATAATTATAGTAACATCATTACCTGCCTGTCCGGCAGGCAGGCCTGCCTGTTTTAAACTCTTGGCCACAGGATAAATTTCAGCAATTCCTACTCCTCCGCCGATTAGAATAACCCTGCCATAATCTTTTATCTCTGTAGCATGCCCCAAGGGGCCGACTAACGCATATAAATTATCGCCAATGTTAAGATTACCTAAAATTCTCGTAGTTAACCCCACCTCTTGAAAAATAAGGGTTATCGTTTGCGCCTTTGGATCTGCCTCAACAATAGTCAACGGAATCCTCTCGCCTATCTTACTAGCCATAACTACAACAAATTGGCCGGCCAAAGCCTTTTGACTGATTTGCGCCGAGCTTAGCAGTAATTTTATAATCCTTACGCCGGCAAAATTAGAAATGATTTCTTTAGCGATAATTTTCATATTAAACAAATTCGTCTCTAGAGCCATTCTCCACATGTTCGAAGATTTCTTGCAAAACTTCTCTATCATTCAGATTTAACTTACGGCTTAAATTATCGATAAGCTCCTGGCCGGATCTTTTTGTTCCCAGCGAAGCAAAATCATCCAGATATTCCTGCAAGGTAATTAAAGCGTTTAAACTGCATTTTCCTTTTATTAATCCGGGTTTAGCTAATTTCATAAAAGCCTCCCCTGTCCTTTCTTTACGGTAACAGGCAGCGCAGAAACTGGGAACAAAACCTTTTTCAATCAACGCTGCAACAATTTCATCTAAGCTTCTCTGGTCGCCAAGAGAAAACTGCGCGGAATTATCCTGGTTATTGCCGCTAGAAGAATACCCCCCGGGTGAAGTACGGGATTCCGCGCTTATCTGCGAAACTCCATAAGCTAAAAGTTCATCGCGTAAAGAAGCGCTCTCCCGGGTAGACATAATTATCCCGGTATAAGGCACCGATAACCTTAATACGGCAACTAACTTCTTAAAATCCGCATCACTTAACTGATGCGGAACTTTTTGTGAAAACTCCGCGCCAATTGCCGGTTCAATCCGGGGTACCGAAATAGTATGTGGCCCTACCTTAAATTTATTCTCTAAATATTCAATATGGGAAAGCATGGCCAGGGTCTCAAATTTATAATCATAAAGTCCGTAAAGAACACCAATACCAAGGTCATCTATTCCGGCAACAAAAGCCCGGTCAATGGCATCCATTCGATTATCCGGATCGCTCTTCGGGCCACTAGGATGCACCTGAGCATAAGTTCTCTCATGATACGTTTCCTGGAAAAGCTGATAAGTCCCGATTCCGGCGGCTTTAAGCCTCTTAAATTCTACGCTGCTTAAAGGCGCGCAATTAACATTAACCCGCTTAATTTTATTACCCTTAAAATCCGCGGCATAAATTGCATTAATACTTTCCAAATAATAATCAATACTACTTTTCCCCTCCGGGGCGCCTTCGGAAGAAACCATAAGTATGCGCTTATGTCCGCGCTCTAGAAGCCACTGGGTTTGCTGCTTAATTTCCTCGGTAGTTAAGGCCTTGCGCTTGAGTAATTTATTATCCGACTTAAAAGCGCAATAAGCGCAGTTGTTAGAACAAAAATTATTTATATAAAGCGGGGCAAATAAAACTACGCGCCGGCCGTAAATCTGTTCTTTAACGAAACTAGCCGCGGAGAATATCTTATCCAGATTATCAGTGTCTCCAGCATTAAGCAGAATTGCTGACTCCTCCAGTGTAAGCCTGGCTAAAGATTTACTTTTATTAATAATTTTGTCAATTTGGCAACTAGCAACGTTTAAAGAATCCGCCAATAAATTATTAATTTTTTCTGGATTAACTTGCTGCATCTTAGCCAACTTATCTGCCTTTGGTCTTAATTAATACATTAACAAAATAAATCAGGTTCTCTAGCTCTACCTCAAGATTTACATTATTGATTACACAGTCATCATTGCCGCGCAGCTGTAGCGGCGCAAAATTTAATATACCTTTTATTCCTGCTGAAAGCATAACCTCGGCTACCTGCTGAGCCGCTGTGGCCGGCACGGTAATAATTCCCATTTTAATATTATTTTTACGCACAAACTCCGGTAACGCGCCTAAGGGCAAGATCAGCCCTTTTTCTTTAAGTTTTAATTTTGACGTATCAATATCAAACCCGGCGACAATCTTGATCCCTTCTTTTTCAAAACCCGTATACTGCATCAACGCACTCCCCAGCTTGCCTAAACCGACGATTACCACCTTTTGCAGCTCATCTTTACCTAAAATAGTATTGATCTTTTCAATTAACTCATCAATCTTATAACCGCCTCTTTTATTTCCGGATATATCAAATATGGAAAAATCTTTGCGCACCTGGGATGAAGTCACTTCTACCGCGTCAGCTAAGTTATCCGAAAAAATACGCACAAACCCCAGCGATTTTAAGTGATAAAGCGCAGCTTTATATTTGGAAAGCCGCATAATGCAAAGTTTATTTGTTTTCATATTGCTCATTATATGCTCAAATCCGTAGGTGAACGCCCTAAAGACATTAAAAGCCCGATAGTATCATTAATTTGATCTTGAATGCTCTCACTTTCATGAGCGCGCCAAGGATAAAGATTATAAAATGGCCGGTATTTAAGCGGAGTTACATTAAGCATTACCGAATTTGCTCCGCTAATCAACGCCTCGTGCCTAGCCTCAGGATCAAGCGTTTCTAAGGCGGTAGTCACCAGTATCTTAGCCTGAACAACATCAATTATACGCGCCAGGGCGATTACCTTCAGCACAGTTTCAGCTAAGGCGGATGGATGATTAGCCAGTGGTGTTTGCGGATGGCTGATAAACGGCCCAAAACTATACATTTCAGCATGCAATTCTTTAGCTAAAAGAATATCGTTTAAAAGATCCTCTTGGCTTTGACCCGGCAGGCCGATCAGCCCGCCGGTAATAATCAGATAGCCCAATTCATATGCTTTTTTTAAGTGAGCAATCCGGCTAGCGAGCTCTTTTCCCGGGTTAACCTGTTGATAAAGCTCCGGGTTAGATGTTTCAAACCGCAAAAGTAATCCCCGGGCACCAGCGTCATAAAGAATTTTAAGATTATCTAACCCCACTTCGCCAAAACTGATAAAAATTAGCGCCGGCCAATTTGTTTTGATCTGACGGATAATTTGGGCCCGCTCCTCTATACTATAGCCGCAATCCTGGCCGGATTGTAAAACCAAAGTTTTAAAACCATGTTCCTGGATTGCAACTTTGGCCGCCTCCAGAATTTCTTCTTGGCTCATCCGGTAACGGGTAATATTTTTATTTTCTCCGGAGATGCCGCAAAAGGAACAAGCAGAATGGCAATAATTCGAAATCTCGATTATTCCGTGCACGCAGCAGGAATTTTTATGATGCTTCTGGCGTAAGAAATTGGCAGTCTTAAAAAGAAGCTTTAAAGCCGTTTTATCTTTCTCATTAATTAAAACTAAAAGTTCCTGACGGGTGAGCTCCCGGCCCTCTACAGCCTTATCCAGTATTTTTAAAAATTCTTGGGAAACAGATCCTGGATTAAGATCAAGGCGGGAAAGCTGAAGATCAACCTCCTGAAGCTCAAAAAAAGTTTCCTTCCAGACAGCCAGAATGCTTTTAGCCTCATCCAGCGGAATCTTTTGAATAGCAAAACCGCCCTGAGCATAGATATAGTCGCCTACGGACAACCCCTCCAACTCATTATGGGCTTTTCTCTTTTCCCCAAAATAGTCCACCACCACGGTTTTCTCTTGAATACTTTCTATTTTTCCGGGAATGGCATAGCACATATTAATAAATAAGTTTAGTCACAATCAAAAGAGACCAGGCGTAAAACACGCTGCTGCGGGATATTTTTTACACAAAATTGGGCATTCTCTAACGCTGTATTCTTGGCTTTTTCTTTAAAGAAAAACTTCAAAGACTCCGCGTTAATTTCCGTAAATTCGCCTAATTCCAAAAATACCCGCGTTACCTTCTGGGCATTTTGTTGGCCGAGGTGCTTGATAATATCTTTAAACAAATCCTCAAGAAAATGCAGCTCATGCATCTTTAAACTCCGCGTTAATATGTTTAATCAATACGTCGGCGGCAGACTTGACTTCACCGCTCAACCCTTCCTGTTGGGCCACGCTTTGCGGTTGAATACCGATAAAATAAATCTGGGCCTGAGTGTCTTTCTGTAAAATATGGCTGACCACCGGTAACGGGATACTATGCGTACTCAAAGAAGCTTCCGGAATATGCTCAGAATCAATCAAGCGTAATTCTCCGGGGAAGCCGCCAAAATCCGCAGCATCAATAAAAATAATCCTTTGAGGCAATAGCTTTACTGCCTGATCAATAATATTCTCCGGCCTTGATCCTGCGTCAATCACCGATAATTTAGAACTTTGCTTTAACCTTAAGGCTATATACGGGCCGACACCGTCATCGGCGCGAGAATAATTACCTACCGCAATAATCAGTATGCGCAAGTATTCTTGGGAAGTTAAAAGATTTGTAAAATTAGCGTCCAACAAATTTGACATTAAGGAAATGCGCGGAGCAGGAAATACACGGATCATAAGCGCGCACCAGCATCTCCATCAAAAGAGTGATTTCTTCTTGGCTCTTATCCAGAATCTGGGGAACTAATGCGGCCATATCCAGTTCAATATTGCTTAAATTTTGCCCGGTAGGAATAATACAATTAGCATTAATGATTTTACCTCGATCATCAATTTCATAGTTATGAAATAAAATTCCGCGGGGAACTTCCACCGCGCCAACGCCATTACCGGCGCGAAGAGCAATTGTGCCCTTTTCGTTAAGGCCAACGACGATCTCCTGGGAATAATCAACGCCTTTATCTTTAAGGTCTTCTAAAATCTCAATCGACTCTTCAAGGGAATGCACGCACTCAATCAACTGCGCCACGGTATTTAAATAAGGATTAGTCACAACCGGCTTCATCCCCAACGCCTGAGCTGCTTCTTTAGCTTTGGGATGGAGCTTGTCATGATTAAGATTAAACCGCGCCAGCGCCCCAACCATATAAGACTGACGGCTAGCTTTAGTGTGCTTGGCACTGGAATGGCTAACCACAAATTCATTAGTTAACTTAAGGTAATCTTTTTTATCCAGGCGCAATCCATCAGTTGAGCCTAAATCTCCGGAGAGCATCGGATATTCGCTCTGATCACTAACTAAGCCTACATACTCGGTTGGACGGCTAAATTGCGGAAATTTAAAAGTTTTAGCTAACTCTAAAGTCTCCTGCATATCCCGACGCATATTGATCAAAATATCCAGCATACGGTCTAGGTCTTTTTGGCGCGGCAGCTTAGTAAATCCTCCGACGATACAAGATATCGGATGCACGTGACGGCCGACCAGGATATCGCAAACATCATTACATTCCTTTTTCATCCGCAAAGCCCGCCGCACAACCGTATTATGCGACTGAATCAAAGGAACAAAACTCTTGACCCCCAAAAGATCCGGAGCAATCAATAAATAGATATGTAAAATATGGCTATCTAGATTCTCCAGATGCAAAAGAAATTTACGCAACTTAATGGTTTGCTCGGAAGGAATAAAACCTAAAGCATCCTCGGCGGCTTGTATTGAAGCCAGGGTATGTCCGCAGGCGCATATACCGCAGATGCGGGAAGTAATATGCTGCGCCTCAAAGATGGAGCGGCCGCGTAACATCCCTTCGAAGAACCGCGGGCTCTCAACGATATCCAGGCGGCACTCCTGGAGCTTCCCGTCTTTAACATTGACCACAATATTACCGTGACCCTCTACGCGGGTCAAATATTCGACATTAACCTTTATGTTTTTGCTCATCGACATCCAGCTCCCGTGGCTTATTATACATATTCATTTTATTAGCAACCCAATCCAGAGAAATATTATATTTTTTTAAAATATCCGCTTGTCCGTTTTTTGCCGGATTACTCACCATCCCGCGGCAGCCATAACAAATATTGCCGTTATTAATACACCAGGAATTACATCCGGCGCGGGTTACCGGGCCCAGGCAGCTGATCCCCTTATCATACATACAGACATTTTCATTAAAACGGCACTCCGTGCAAACCGCATAATCCGGCACAATATAAGCCAGGCCGGCTAAAGCGCACTTAAGCACCTTGACAAGTTCCGGTTGATAAACCGGACAACCGTGCACGAAATAATCAACCTTAACTATTTGATGCAAAGGTTGCGTGGGTAGCGTTGAAAAATGTTTGGCATCATCTTTATAAACGTATTTCTTGATATCTTCCAGGTCAAAGTTGTTTTTCATCCCGTTGATTCCGCCGATAGTAGCGCAGGATCCATAAGCAATCAAAACTTTGGCTATCCCGCGAATTTTCTTAATTCTTTCTAGATCATGAGCGGTGGTAATGCTGCCTTCCACAATCGCTACGTCATAAACATCGCTTTTCTCGCTCATTACCTCCCGGAACATTACTACATCAATTGCGCCAAGGATATCCAAAAGCGCCTCTCCGAAATTCGCCACCTGTAACTGGCATCCTTCGCAACAAGAAAAATCAAAAAACGCAACCTTAGGTTTACTCATTATAATGCCTCTGGATTAGCTTTAATTTGATCATAAGAAAATACCGGGCCGTCTTTACAGCAATAATACTGGGCGATCTGGCAATGCCCGCACTTTCCAATACCGCACTTCATATGCCTCTCTAAAGAAACATAGATCTGATTCTCCGGAATCTCTTTTTTAAGAATTTCCACCAACACAAATTTATACATAATCGGAGGCCCCACAACTATCGCAAAAGTCTTCTTAGGATGCAGATCTATCCCGGGAATAAGCGAAGTAATCAGGCCGATATTGCCTTGCCAATCGGGATCAGCTTTATCAACCGTGCAGGAGAAGTTAACATCCATCCGCTCCTCCCAATTTTTAATCTCATCGGCAAAAAGAAAATCTTCCGGTTTCTTACAGCCAAGCAGGATGTGCGCTTTACCAAAATCCCGGCGGTTATCAATTACAAAATTAATCAGCGAACGTAAAGGAACGATTCCCAATCCTCCGGCAACAAAAAGCAAGTCATTTCCTTCTAAAACCTGCACCGGGAATCCTCTTCCAAAAGGGCCGCGAATCCCTAAAACATCTCCTGCCTTTAACTGATGCAAAGCATTGGTCACTCTACCGACATTACGCACCACTAACTCAAAATAACTGCGCTTAGTCGGCGAAGAAGATACGGATATCGGCGCTTCTCCGATACCCAAGAGAGATACCATCACAAATTGCCCCGGCTCATGGTCAAGGCTAAAACCACCATCCAGAGAAATCTTAAAATATTTCTCGTTAGCCGTCATCAGGCGCGCCTCAATGATTTTGGCCGGCATCACGATATATTCGGATTCTTTTAATTCAATACTTTTCACTTTATTTCCCTAGCTAGATCATTAATCGTTTCTTTAAGCGAAATATCCGCCATACAGGTACGCGAACATCTACCGCATCCTGTACAAAAATAACGGCTGTATTTATCCACCGGATACCTGAATTTACGCAAATAACGATGGCGCTGGCGCTGCCCGCGTTCTTGACGAAAGTTCTCGTTACCGGCCACCTTAGCAAATGGCTCGCTCTGGCAGGAATCCCAACGGCGATAACGCAGGCCGCTGTTTAAATCAAGATTAGACTCATCAATAATATCAAAACAATAACAAGTCGGACAGACATTGGTGCAATTCCCGCAAGCCAAACATCGCTTATCCAGCTCATCCCAGACTTTACTATGAAGCGCATGGCGGTTAAAAAGCTGCTTAATAGCGGGGTGGCGAACATTAACTTCGTTTTTAAAAATTTCCTGTTTTTAGCGCGCAATAACTCCAGAGATTTCAACGTTTGATCATCCGCTGCCTTAAGAACACCCGCCTTATCTACCAACTCATCTCCCAACATAGTGTTGATGTGCACGACAAAAGTATCTCCTAAATCAGTAAAAAACAAATCATATCCTCCGTTAGGAAGATGGTTATTTACAACATGACAAGAAGCATATTCATCGCAGTACTCATTACACTCCAAACCAATGATGGCAATCTTATTTTTGCGCACAATATAATTAATATCTTTAGGTTTATCCGAAAAAACCATATTCAGGCATTGAATCCCGGCTAAATCACAGGTATGCACGCCGAAAATAACCATCTTTTCATATTCTAAAACAGCATTCAGCGAATTTTTCCCCTTATCATAAGCAGCTAAAGTTTCACCGGTAGGAAGAAAATATTTTTTTGGCGGTAGAATGGTGGGAATATACCTGATGGCGATATCTTTAGCGCTGGTAACATTCTGAAAAGAAAAGTTTTTATAACCCAGGCTAACTGGCGCGACAACCTTTTGCGTTTGCGCTAAAGAGCTAATAAACGCATCAAGATTTTCTTTTTTTAATACGGCGAATTGCTTCATAGATAAACCAATTCTCTTATAAGTTGATACAGGAACCTAAACCTATTATGTTGTGAATAATATCACAAAAATTAACTTTGTCAAACATTTTATTAAATTATTTTCCTAATCGAGAACCGGAGGTTTTCGCGAACTAATCCCGCTTAATTAAATAATTATTGATATTGACTATTTAAAGGTGTATACTTCTAAAATAATTATTACCGGGGGAAGTTCAATATCCGGACATTATCAAGAAAGAGATTTCGAATGAAAAAAGTGCTGGCAATCACAATTTCGGCATTACTCATCGCTTTAGGCGGGCCACGCATCGGATTATCAGGCCACCAGGCGATGGTGGCAGCCATATTCTGCGTTTCCATTATGGGAGTATTATTATACTGGGAACTCCGGCTCAGCTTTGTTTTCTTAGGGGCCGGGGTTATGCTCCTTACTCGCTCAATTGACCTGGAAAACCTGATAAAATTCGCTTCCTTAGACGTCATTCTGTTCTTGATTGGCACAATGATCCTGGTAGGCATGCTCAATGATGCGGGATTTTTCTACTGGATGATTACCCGCCTCATCAGGATTAAAAACATCACCGGAGGAAAACTTTTTATCTTAATTATGCTTCTCTCCGGAATATTGTCGGGGCTAATGGGAGAAGTTGCCTCAATTATCATAATGTCTAAGATCATCCTTGACATCTGCCACCTGACAGATGTTGACCCTATCCCGCTGATCATTGCCTCTGTTCTAGCCACCAATATCGGATCCTCGGGCACATTGCTCGGTAACCCCGTCGGCATCTTGATCGCCGCGCGCGCCAACCTCAGTTTTGAGGATTTCATGCGTGACGCTTTTCCCACGACAATTATCGTGCTTATCGCGACTCTGGCGATCCTCTCATTATGGTATCGCAAGGTCATCCGGGAACTAAATGAAAAACTCACCCCCTTAAAAGAAAATGATTTTTTCATTTCACTGATCACAATACCCACGGATACCCGGACTAAGGTAAGCATCGGAATATTTTTTGCCATGCTTACAAACATTTTCTTTCATCACAGAATAGAAGTTATTTTCGGGCTTGAGGAAAACAGTATCTTAATGATCACTCCGATAGTCTTTGCGGGAATAGCCCTGCTTTACCGGCGCGATAGAATGCGCCATTATGTCGAACGGGAAGTAGAATGGACCTCGGTTCTATTTTTCTTATTTCTTTTTGCCCTGGCAGGGGTTGTGAAATTCAGCGGGATTTCTGACGTAATTGCCCGTAACCTCATTGGGAAGTTTGGCCATCCGGCAAATCTATTATCCGCGGTACTTATTTATTCTAGCGCGATTCTTTCAGCTGTACTGGATAACACAATTGTCGTCGCCACTTATATCCCGATTGTCCAAAGTTTAGGCGGCCTGAATATTAACATTAAACCTCTCTGGTGGGCGATATTGTTTGGCGCCTGCTACGGAGGCAATATCACCATTATCGGCTCTACCGCCAATATCATCGCTATGGATATTCTGGAGAAAAGCCGGGGGGTCAAGATAAGCTTTTACCGCTGGCTAAAAATCGGCTTAGTAGTAGGAGCGGTTACAACTACGATCGCCTATCTTTCCATCATCTTCCTGATACACTAATCATCAAATAATTTATTTTACTCAAACGGCGGTATTACTGAGAGTAACTATGCAGGCCGGAAAACAAATAGCTGACCCCAAAATAGGTAAAAAGCATCGCCAGAAAACCTATCACCGACAACCAAGCTGCTTTTTTCCCTCTCCACCCCTTTCTTAGGCGAGCATGCAAATATATAGCATAAATAAACCAAGTAATTAATGACCAGGTTTCCTTAGGGTCCCAGCTCCAATAAGTGCCCCAGGCGGAATTGGCCCAGACCGATCCACTAATAATGCCTAAAGTTAAGAATAAGAAACCCAGGGCAATTAACTTATGACTAATATTATCTAAATTCTGACTCGCCTCTTTTTTAAATAAAATAATCAAGCTGGCAACAAAAGCCACGGTTAAAGCGGCGTAGCCGATAAAACAGGTTAATACATGAAAGGTCAGCCAATTGCTTCTTAGGGCGGGCATCAGCGGAGCAATCTCTTTATCTAATAACGCAGCGTATCCTAAGGCCAATAAACCCATTAAAGCCGTTAGAGCATTAATCACCTTAATCTTATATTTTAAATCCATGAAAATAATAAAAACAGCAATCGCCCAGGCAAATACGACTAAGGACTCAAACATATTGCTTAGCGGAGGCCGCAGGGCAGCCTGCCAGCGAATGCCGATATGAATCGAAAGCCCCAGAGCCGCACAAATGATAAAAAATCTCGCCAGAATCGAAAATATTTTATTTTTAAAAAACAGGCTTCCCGCGTAGAAAATCATGGACGCAAAATAAACTCCGAAACTAAAATTAAGATACGCTACAGACATAGTTTCACCCTTTCAGCGTTAGCGGGCCGACATAAAATATCATTACCAGTCCTACAATCAACAAAATAAATCCCGCATAAATCACCGGCACTCCCGGATCCCTAACAACCTGCAGCCCGGTCCAACTAAGATTCTGGCTGTCATAACCTGATTGAAAAAAATTATAACCTGCAAAATTAAGCGGCGCGTTCACCTGAATATCCCGGTTTAATACTTCTTGGTTATCTTTTAAGATGGTAACTTTACTGATAAAATCTTTAGGCCGGCGCGGCGCCCAGTTATATCTAATCTGAAAATCCGTACTTATCCCTTGGTGGATATCCGGGAAACGCGCAAAGATCCAGGCATTTTTAGCCTTCCCTTGAGGATCGATCAATTCCACCTCTAAAGCCGGATTATTCGGCTCAGCCGACCGGCTTAAAACCTCTTTAGTCGAAGTGTCCATCACAAAATCCGCGACATAGCGCAGAACTTTAATCTTATAACCGGTATCAGCAATCTCTTGCGGGCTACCCGGATTAACGGAAATTTTAGCTAAGAGACCCTTTGCGTTTTCCGCTTTTTTTGCAAAATCAATATTACAAACATCTTTTTCTGATCTTTCCCCTGAATATACCAGTAATTTCTCTTTCACATCGATATTTTCGTTATAAATAAAATCATTTAACCTGATCGAAAACCCCAGAGGGATATTCTTACCGCGATAGATAAAAGAATTTATCGCCTGGCCTTTGCGAATTATTACGTAATCTTTCTGGGCAAAAAGTATTCCGATGAGCGCTCCCAGTAATATAATTAAAATACTGCTATGCGCCAAAGAAGATCCCAACGAACGATTTTTCAAGGAAAATTTGTTTATAAGGCATACCATAAGATTTAAAGAAAATAAAACCAGCAAAAGAATGAACCACCAGGAAGAATAAATACCGCTTTGGGCAATAAAAGTGCCGATTAAAGAAAAAAACGCGATTACCGCAAGCAGCCAGATCGCCAGCTTTACCGAAGCAAAAAATTTCCAGATTTTAGTTTGTTTAAACATGCTCTTTTTTAGGAATGGTTGGCCCCGGCAAACCCGGGGCTAACCATAATAGTTTTATTATTTTGCTGCAGGGTGAGTAATCCTAGGGTAATATTCTTTGAAATTAAACCCTTTAAAATTCGGGCTTTCGGCATTATGGCATTTAACGCACATCGCCTCCGCCGGATCAGTCAGGCCTAATTCTATTGATTTGGCCTTATCCTTCATCACGCTTATCGGTAAATAATCACCGCCGGCGCCATGGCAACTTTCACACTGCACACCATCCTCTTTGGAAAAACCTTCCCCTAATAAACTGCTATCCACTCCGTAAGCAGTCTGATGACATTTCAAACAAGCAGCGGCCTCTTGAGGATTGCCGGAAACGCCGGCTTTCTTGGCCGCTTCTTGAGCTTCAGGAGTTGCCAGCGTTACATAAGCCTTAGCATGCTTGGTCGAAAGCCACTTGCCATACTGATTACCTTTTGACTCGGATTTATGGCACATCACGCATCTTTTAATTCCTACATATTCATGATCGGCAGCCAACGCAGCTTTAGTTACTCCTAAGACCAGAACCACCCCTATTAATATTATATTCCGTTTCATCTTTATCCTCCCGCCGTTTTTAATTATGCTCAATAGTATGATGACAATCCCTGCAATCAGCTTTATTCCCTAAAATATGCGCTTTATGCATAAGCAGAGCTTCGGGGATTTTCCCTAAATCCTTTTTATCCGCATGGCAATAAAAACAAAGTTGCTTAAGCACTTCACCATTGCCTGATTTGGCCGTGTCATGACAAGAAAGGCAAGTTGCATTCGGCTCCTGTAAATATTCCTTATGCGTAGCGGATTCTTTAATTGTTTTATGGCAATTTAAGCATTGCTTTATCAACTGCTCGCCTTCAACGTTTTTAAAATGGCAGGTAAAGCAAGTGTTTTTATCTATAGAAATATGCTCTTCGTTAGTCAGCTGTTTATGGCAATTATTACAGTTAAGCGCAATACCTGCCTTGGAAGCAGCAAAATGCTTGGCATGAACAAAATCAACCTTGCCTTTAAAAATCACTTTTTTCGCGCTAACCGCTTCTCGGGTATGGCAACCCTGCCTTAAACAAGTCAAATCACTCACCGAAGCCTTAGGCTTTACCGCGTATTTTCCGGTCAAATATTTACCCACTTCGATTAACCCGTTTATTTTTCCAAAGACATGCGCTTTTAACCCCGGCTCATAATGGCATTCAATGCATTTTTCTTTATTATGGGCTGATTTCTTCCAGGAATCATAATAAGGCTTCATATTATGGCAAGCCAAACAGAACTCCGGCCGCTCGGTATAAACAATCAACGCCGCAGAGCCTAAAATAAATAAAAAAACCAGAAGAACCAAAATAAGAATTATTTTTATTTTTTTCATCTTCCCAATTCCCCTAAAGCCCGCTGGGCTGCCTTTAAAGTATTTCTAATATTTGCCTGAGTATGTTTGGCGGAAACAAAATTAGCCTCGAACTGCGAAGGAGCCAGATAAACTCCCTGCTTTAGCATCTTCCGGAAAAAACCGGCAAACCTCTCTAAATCACATCCACAAACATCAATGTAATTTTTAAGCGTTTTTTGATCTGTAAAGAATAAAGTAAATAAAGAACCTGCCCTTTGAACTGTCGCCTGAATCCTCTCTTTACGGATAACTTCTTTTAACCCCAGCTCAAGCTCTAAGCTTAACTTATCCAAATTATCATAAATTTTATTTTTTATCAATAGCTTAATTGTCGCGATCCCGGCCGCTGTGGCCACGGGATTGCCGGATAATGTCCCGGCCTGATACACCGGCCCATCCGGAGAAAGAAAATCCATGATCTCCTGCTTTCCACCGAAAGCGCCAATCGGAAAACCTCCGCCTAAGATCTTGCCTAATACTGTCAGATCAGGCTTAATTCCCAAGAACTCTTGGGCTCCGCCTAAAGCAACGCGAAAACCGGTAATTACTTCATCAAAAATTAAAACAATATTATTTTCCCGCGTAATCTCCCTTAAGGCTTCTAAGAAGCCACTTTGCGGCAGGATAACTCCCATATTTGCCGGGATAGGCTCGACAATCACACAAGCAATATTGCCCTTATGCTGCTTGATTGCTTCTTTGAATTTATCAATATTATTAAACGGCAGGCTAAGCGTATCTTGGGCAAAACTTTTATTTACCCCTGCTGATGAAGGCACTCCAAAAGTAGCCGATCCTGAACCCGCTTCAACCAGAAGGCTATCGGCATGCCCGTGATAACAACCCTGAAATTTTATTATTTTCTCTTTACCCGTATAACCGCGGGCCAGGCGTAATGCTGACATCGCCGCTTCAGTCCCGGAAGAAGTAAGCCGGACTTTTTGGATCGAAGGATAAATTTTACGGATTAATTGAGCCAGCTCAATTTCATTCGGAGTGGGAGCGCCGAAACTTGTGCCTTTTTCAACAGCCCGTTTAACCGCTTTAATCACAGCCTGGTCAGCATGGCCTAAGATCATCGGCCCCCAGGAGAGCAGATAATCCAGATATTTATTATTATCCACGTCGTAGATATAGGCGCCTTTGGCTTTTTTGATAAACAGCGGCTCCATCCCTACGGCTTTAAAAGCGCGTACCGGGCTGTTGACCCCTCCGGGGATAAACTTTTTCGCTAAGCTAAAACAGGCTTTTGATTTTCTAACGATTGGATTTTTCATAAGTAAATTCAATACCTCACCGCGGTTTTTTTATATTCTTGCGAAGAAAAAAGCACCTGATAATCTTGACAATTTATTTTCCCGGAAATCTCCCTGACCAAGCCCAGGCAATCTTTTTTTAACCGGCCGTGAATCATAGAATAAAGATTATAATTCCATCCGTCGGCCTTTTCTCTCTGGTAACAGTGGCTTACTTGCCCAAAGGAAGCAACTATTCTGCCTGCTTGAGCAATCAACTTATCCGAAATGTTCCAGACCGCCATGGCATTATACCTAAAACCTATCTTCCGATGATTAAGACTGGCGCAAAATTTACGTAAAAGATTTTTATTTTTATAGAATTTCAGGCGTTTCAGCAGAATCTCTTGTTTTATACCAAGTTTAAGGGATAAATCTTTAAACGGTTCTTTAACCAGCGGGATATCCTGTGAAATCAAGCTGATTATATCTTTATCAAGCTTAGAGAGCATTTTTATAGGCCTTTTAGCGGAAATTTTACGTTAATCTTAAAGATCCTGGTTGCCGGAAACTGGGATATTTTTTTAATATTCTTGTCCTGCTTAATCCGGGAAATAATTTGGTTAATCCTCTGAACATCCCGGGCAATTAAAGTAAACCAAAGGTTGTATTCGGCGTCTCGCCTATAGTTGTGCGTAACTTCGGGGTATAAATTTATTCTTTTAGCCACTTTTTCAATACATTGGGGCGCGATCTTCGCGGCAACTAATGTTGAGATAAAATTAATCTTACCTGGAGAAAAAATCGCGCTTATCCGGCGAATTATGCCTTGTTTCTTTAAAAAAGCAATCCTTTTTAAAAGATAATCTTCTTTGATATTTAATTTGGCAGAGGCAACTTTCCAGGGCCTGGCAACAAAGGCAATATCCTCCTGCAGGCAACCTAAGATACGCTTATCCAGTAAGCTTAATTTACTTTTTACCGGGCGGCTGATAGGCACAATACGGCTCCTCGGCTAAATAATTATTGGCTACGGCATTGGCTCTGGCGCGGCATCCGGAGCAAATCGCCCTGAATTCACAGATGCCGCACTTGCCTTGATATTTAGAAAAATCCCTTAAATTATTAAACACTTCTGATTCCAGCCAGCTTGACTTAAACCCCTGCTTCCTGATGTTGCCGCATTTTAAATCTAAATACCCGCACGGCTGCAAATCTCCGGTATGCGAAATAAAACAGAAACTTACTCCGGCCATACAGCCTCTGCCGGTTAAAGTTGCAGCCGGCTCTAAATGCTCCTGGGCTAAAATACGGTTAAGATGCGGAGCGCAGGTGATCTTAATCTCTAAAGAAGATCTATTTTTTTCCTGAGCCAAAAATTTAAGTGTCTTTTCATATTCTTGCGCTGATAGTTCCTCGCCCAGCATATCTTTAGCCCGGCCCGTAGGCACCAGCAAAAAAATATGCTGCGCTTTAGCGCCCAACTTTTCGGCTAATTCCATAATTTGAGGAACTAATTCCAGATTGCCCCTGGTAATCGTGGAATTTATCTGAAACTCCAGGCCGGCTTTTTTTGCCCTGGCAATTCCCGCGCAAGCCCGCTGAAACGCTCCGGGAACCTGCCTAAGGCTATCGTGAGTGGCCTCATCCGGGCCGTCTAAACTTATAGAAATTCTTTTTATACCCGACTGTAGAATTTTTGTAACCAATTCATCGGTCAACAATGTGCCATTAGTAGCCATGACCATTCTTAAACCTTTTTTATTCCCGTATTCGGCAATCTGAAAAATATCTTTCCGTAATAATGGCTCTCCTCCGGTCAAAATTATAACCGGCTTGCTAAAAGACACAATTTCATCGATTAATTTAAAACATTCCTCGGTAGCCAACTCATTGGCATACGAACCGCAAATACTCGAGGCCCGGCAATGCAAGCAAGCTAAATTACAGCTGCGGGTAACTTCCCAGGCGATCATTCTTAAATTTTCTTTTTGTTTTTCAACCATTTTGCCAATTCTTGAGCATAATAAGTAATAATTAAATCCGCTCCGGCGCGTTTAAACCCGGTGAGAGTTTCCCAGACTGCCTTTTTCTCATCAAAACACCCTTTAAGGCCGGCAGCTTTAAACATCGCGTATTCACCGCTCACCGAATAACAAGCCAGCGGAAATTTTAATTCCTTTTTAATCCTGTAAATTATATCCTGATAACCTAATGCCGGTTTGACCATCAGCATATCCGCGCCTTCTTGAATATCCAGTCTAGCCTCCAGCACTGCCTCAGCGGAATTATAATAATCCATCTGATAAGTTTTTCGGTCGCCGAATTTAGGAGCTGATTCGGCCGCCTCCCTAAAAGGGCCATAAAAACTAGAGGCGTATTTTGCTGAATAAGCTAAGATCTTTACTTTCCCATAATTATTTTTAATTAGAGCTTTTTTTATTTCCCTAACCTGGCCGTCCATCATCGCGCTCGGAGCAACCGTATCTGCGCCGGCCTGGGCATAGGAAAGGGCAATCTTAGCTAATACCTTGATCGTCTGGCCATTATCAACCTGAGAATTTCGGATAATTCCGCAATGGCCATGGCTGGTATATTCGCACATACAAACATCAGCAATTATTTTTAAACCGGGCACCGCCTGCTTAATCCGGCGAATAGCTTGCTGAATTATTCCTCCAGGCTCATAAGCCGAAGCACCGCTATTATCTTTATGCAAAGGTATACCGAACAAAATTACCGCTGGTATTTTTAAATTATAGATTTTACGCGCCTCTCTAACAGCTTCTGAAAGAGAAAGCTGATAAATACCCGGCATGCTCTTGATTTCTTTCTTTTTAGAGATTCCCTCTTTGATAAAAAGAGGCATAACCAGGTCAGCACAAGTTAATTCTTTGGTTTGGCGGTATCTGGCGCGGGTTGCTGCGTTTTTCCTGCTTAAGCGCAAATTCATATTTTTTCTAATTACAGTTTAAATTACGGCAATGTTGACGGAAATTATTCACGCCAATGAAAAACTCTCGCATAGCCACTAACCAATAATACATCCCCTTACGGGTAAGCGCTATTTGTCCGTTTTTTAGACTAATCGCTCCGGCTAGTTTAAGAAAAGCAATTTCTTTGGCCAATAGTTTTAAGAAATCCGCAGAATATTCATCACTAAATTTCTTAATCTCCAAGGTCGTTCCAAAAAGCTGCATTAAAAAACCATAACGCAAAAGTTCCTGATTAGTAAATTGCTTGCTAAAAACAACCGGTAGTTGGCCGCTCTCTATTCTATCTATATATTGCCTCGGGCTAAACGTATTGGCATAAAACTGGCCATTGAGTAATCCAAAAGAACCGCTGCCGGCACCGATATACTCATTGCGTCCGATAATATATTCATCGATCAGGCCTTGATCTTTACCAAAACACCAAACGCTCAAAGCCTGCCAATCACTGGATAACCTATCGAGAATTTTAAAATAAAACTGCTTTTCTTTTTTATGACTCAGGGCGCCATTTTTACCGTAAAGCTCATCCGCCGGCATTAGCGGATAAAAAGTAACTTGATCCGGCGAAAGCTTTTCTAGAAAATCAAGATCCTCTTCCAACATCTGCGCCGTCTGAAACGGAAAATTAAAGATCATATCCACATTTAGAACATAGGAACTATCCAGCGCCTGCTTAACTTTATCCTTAAGTTGCTCTCCGCTGCCATAAGTATCATAGCGGCCGATTTTTTTAAGGATCATATCATTAAAACTCTGTACTCCGACAGACAGCCTATTAACTTTTAGCTCTTTTAACGCCGCAAGATTCTCTCGGGTCAAGTGATTCGGGTTTGTCTCCACCGAAAGTTCTTCAATAGAGTATAATTCCCTGAGCAAGCCGATAGTCTTAAATAGCTCATCGGCAAGTATCGTCGGAGTTCCTCCACCGATATAAACGCCGTTAACATCATAACCGTAATCATGGTATATCTTTATTTCTTTACGCAAACTTAAGAAATAATCAACAACCAGCTCCGCCTGAAATTCATACCGGTTAAATGAACAATACGGACAAAGCTTTTGGCAAAATGGAACATGCACGTACAATAAATATTTTTTTGCCTTTTTAGGCGGCCTTAAATTAAAACCCTGCTTAGAACCAAGATTAAGATATTGTTTACTCCTGGCTTTTATTGCCCAGCCGATTATATTCTCAAGCACATTAAGCCTTTTGCGATATTTCTTCTTCCGTCAAGTAGCAAGCAGGATCCTCCTGCCAGATATCTCCGTAAAGAGACTCAGCGCGCGCCCGGAAATTACCTCCACAAATATCCTTAAAATTACAACGGCCGCATTTACCTTTTAAAAGCGGCAGGCGATTTCTTAAATTCCTTAATAATTCATTGTTCTGATCCATCCAAATTTCACTAAATTTTCTCTCTTTAACATTGCCAAAAGTATGCTCCCTCCAAAACTGGTCCGGGTGTACATTACCCAAATTATCCACATCGGCAATACCGATACCGCTTTTATTGCCGCCATTAATCTTAAGCAGCTCTAATACGCTTTGGGCTTTTTTAGGATTAACTTTTTTCAGCTGTAAATATAAATAAACGCCGTCAGCGTGATTATCCACGGTCAATATCTCCGTATTGCTTGCGGAAAGCTCTTGGGAACAGGCAAAAATCAAATCCATAGTATCGCGCGCCTCTGGAGGCGTTAGGTCATCATTAATCAAAGCGCTGCCTCTGCCGGAATAAACCAAATGATAAAAACAAGCCCGGGGAATACCCTCGGTTTTGATTAAATCAAAAATTCCGGGTACCTCCCTGAAATTATACTTATTAATCGTAAAACGCAAACCTACGCGCACACCGCTTTTTAAACAATTCCTGATCCCTGATAAAGCTTTTCTAAAAGCGCCTTTTTGCTCCCTAAATTTATCATTAGTGGCCTCTAAACCGTCTAAGCTGATACCAACGTAAGAAAACCCGGCAGCCTTGACCTTCCTGGCCAGATCATTAGTAATCAATGTGCCGTTAGTCGAGATTACCGTGCGCAAACCTTGATCTTTAGCGTAGCTGCCCAGTTGAAATAAATCCTCGCGCATAAACGGCTCCCCTCCGGAGAATAAAAATACCGGGGCGCCAAAAGCAGCTAAATCGTCAATCAGGATTTTAGCTTCCTCTGTCGAGAGCTCACCAATATCAGGAGCTTTTTTTGCATCAATATAGCAATGAATACATTTTAAATTACAGCGGCGCGTAGAATTCCAAACTACAATCGGACGATTTGTATCCGCGGGTTTTCCCGGCTGATAACGGATCTCATCCCAAGACCCCGGCTTATCACTTAGCAATCTTGTACAATTAATCATTATTCTTTAAGAATGACTTTCACTAATCCTTCGATCGTATAAACTCTTGCTTCTTGATTTACTTTTAATCCATACTCCCGGATCGTCGCCGAGGTAACCGGGCCGATAGAAATAATCCCAACGCCTTTAAGCAGGCGGCGATAATCCTTGCCTAATAATGCTATAAAGTTTTTCACCGTTGAAGAGCTGGCAAAAGTAACTAAATCTACTCCTTGCTTTAAACATTCCCTTAATTTTGGCGTGCTGGCTTTTTCAAGACAAGTATCATATAAATCAATAGTTTTAACCTGCGCCTCTAACTTCTTAAGCCCTTGCGGTAAGATATCCCGCGCCTGCCTAGCGCGTAAAATTAAAAACTTCTTTTGTTTTAAATCCAGCCGGCTGAAATATTCTAAAATTGCCTCCCCACGGAATTCGCTAGGCACAAAATCAGCTACAATGCCGATATTTTTAAGCGCCTTTTGGGTTTCTGAGCCGATTGCACAGATCTTGGCACAACAAAAAATCCGGCTATCCTTATTATTCCTTTGCAAAAATTCCGAAAATTCTTTTACTCCATTCTGGCTGCTAAAAATTATCCAATCGTATTTTTTAGCCAAAGCTTCTTTTATTTGGCGATCTTTAAGCAGTGGGATAATTTTAATAGTCGGAATTTCAATCGCTTCAGCCCCCAGATCGGTTAACTTTTCCGCAAGTATACTTGCCTGCTCCCTGGTCCGCGTAATCACAATTCTTTTACCTAACAGGGGCTTTTTTTCAAACCAGTTTAAATCTTTTCTAAATTTAACTACCTCACCCACCACAATTATTGCCGGAGGAGCGATTTTATTCTTTTTAGCCAAACGCACAATATTTCCTAAATTACCGGTTAGAGTTTGCTGTTTTACAGTTGTGCCCCAGCGGATTAGCGCAACCAAAGCCTGAGGAGATTTTCCACTCTCAATTAATTTCTGAACGATTTTTTCCAGATTCCCGATACCCATCAAAAAGACCATTGTGCCCAATGCCTTAACTAAAGCCGACCAATTAATATTCGAATTCTGTTTAGCCGGATCCTCATTACCGGTAATAAACCCCACTGTGGAGTTTTCGCTCCTAGCGGTAAGCGGAATTCCGGCATAGGTAGCTACCGCGATCGCGCTGGTTACTCCCGGCACAACCTCAAAATCAATTTTATTTTTCTTTAAATAAAGCGCCTCTTCCGCCCCTCTGCCGAAAATAAACGGGTCTCCGCCTTTAAGGCGCACAACTACATTATGCCGGCGCGCCTGCTTTAGAAGCAGCTGATTTATTTTATCCTGGCTCAAAGTATGCGCTCCTGCTTTTTTACCTACATAGATTAATTTAGCGTCACTGCGCGCAAATTTAAGCAAATCCGGATTAACCAGATAATCATAAATAATACAATCCGCCGACTTAATTGACTCTACTCCCCTGACAGTAATTAATTTAGCGTCCCCCGGGCCTGCTCCGGTTAAATATACTATTGGTTTAGCCATAGTTTATCCTAGTGCCTCAAGAATCTGTTTTGCTCCGCTAATAAGTAATTTATCCGCTAAGGTTAATCCTAAATTCGTTACATCTTTTTTATCGCCTAAAACTTGATCTTTAACCGCAGTCTTTCCGTCCAGGGAAAATACCCCGGCATTAATCATTATTTTATCACCTTTTATTTGCGCGTATACACCTATCGGCGCATGACACCCCCCGCCTAAGCCCGATAAAACCGCCCGTTCCGCGTCAATACAAAGATGCGTGGAAGCATCATCTAGTATTTTTACCATCTCCTCTATATCCGCTCTGTCTTGCCGAATCTGGATTCCCAAAGCCCCCTGGGCAGCCTGAGGCAGAAATTCTTCCCAAGGAATAACCGACATCACTAATCTAAGCCCCAACCGTTTTACCCCGGCAAAAGCCAAAACAATCGCCTCATATAACCCGGCATTTAATTTCCGGATGCGCGTATCCAGATTTCCCCGTAAATCCTCGACTAATAAATCCGGCCTAAGGTGCAAAAGCTGAGCGCGCCGGCGCAAACTGCTGGTGCCAACTTTACTGCCTTGAGGAAGCGACTGAATAGTATGCCCTTGCGGCGAGACTAGAATATCGCGCGCATCTTCTCTAGGCGTTACTGCCGCTATTATTAACCCCCCCGCTATTTCCACGGGTAAATCTTTCAGGCTATGTACTGCCAAATCAATTTCACCGGCCAACAAAGCTTCTTCAATCTCTTTAGTAAACAACCCCTTGTCCCCGATCTTATCTAAAGAGACGCCTAAAATTTTATCTCCGATAGTTTTAATCGTTTTTATCTCTATATCCAAATTAGGATATTTTTCTTTCAACAGATCCTTAACCAGGCCCGCCTGGGTAATTGCTAATTTACTGGCACGAGAACCAATAACTAAATTCTTAAGCGTCATATTTTGTATTTTCCTTTAACCACCAACCCATAAAAGCTTTAGAAGAATTTTCAATAATGCTGACGCAAGTATCCAATTCGTTTTTTCTCAAAAATAGGTTCTGCTCGACAATTTTCTGCAAATCATCGATATTATACAAATAAACATTGTCGATCTTATTTACCTCTTCTTGGACATCGCGCGGAACCGCCAAATCAATAATAAAAAGCGGCTTCTGCTTTCTTCTAGGCATGAGCTCCAAGATATCCTCTTGACGGATAATACAATGCGGAGCTCCTGTAGAGGTAATCACAATATCAACTTCCGCCAGTCTCTGCTTAAATTCATCAAAAGCAATTGCGGTAGCCGAAAACTTTTCCGTCAAGATTTGCGCTTTTTCCAGCGTGCGGTTAGCCACCAATATATTTTTAATCCCGTTTTTCTTTAAATATAACGCCAACTGCTCTCCGATAGTGCCAGCGCCGATAATCAGGGCAACTTTATCATCTAAGCCACCCAATATCTTCTTAGCCAGCCGAATTGCCGCCGAGCTTACCGAGACAGCCCCGCATCCGACAAAAGTATCAGTACGTATCTTTTTTGCCGTATTAAATGCCTTCTGAAATAATTTGTTTAAGATCTTCCCCGTGGAACCACTTTCCCTGGCATCCTGATAAGCTTTTTTAACCTGGCCCAATATCTCCATCTCCCCAATGACCATGGAGTCAAGCCCTGAGGCAACCCGGAACAAATGCTCAATTGCTTCTTGGTCCCGATAAACATAGAATATAGCCTTATGATCATTAACTTCTAAATTATGGAATTGGCTTAAAAATTTTTTTATTGCGTCACTCTGATCGCTTTTTTTACCACAGACCGCATAAACTTCCATCCGGTTACAAGTGGATAAGATTAAGTTCTCCGCTGCAAAACCCTCACTTTTAAGCAAACGGTTAGCTTCGCTAATTTGCTTAGGGGAAAATGAAAATTTTTCCCTTATCTTAACCGGAGCCGTTTTATGATTAATACCGATAACCGCCAAATTCATTATTATTTCTCCGACAATATTGAATTATTTTAACGACAAGTTGCCAACAGGCTAAACAAAAGCAGGCAAAAAGCAAAAAGCGACAATAGCGCCACTTTTCTGCCCCGTAATTTCTCCGCTATCCGCATATGCAGAATAACCGCATAAATCAACCACAACACCAAAGAATAAATCTGGCGCAAATTATGAACTGCCCAATAAGCGCCATTGATATTCCTAGTCCAGATAAAGCCGCTAATAATCGCCAGAGTTAACAGAGGAAAACCCAAGCTAATACTTCGGTAATTAAGCTTGTCTAAAAATGCTAAATCTGGCAGCCTGTTAAAGATAACCCCCATGCGCTTACTTTTAATCAAGCTATCCTGGATAAGATAGGCCGCGGCCGCAAAGCTTGCCAGAGAAAAAATAAAATAACTTAAAAAGATACAAACAATATGCACAGTTGAATACAAGGCAGGATTAACGCTGAGCATCTTCTAAATACTCCATTATTATTTTCTTTGCCGCTCGCTGCTTATTCTTCTTTAAAAAAGCCAATATCTTAGGCTCGAATATTCTCTGGAAAAACAAATTTCTTGCCCGGGGAAGTTTTATTTTTTTCAAAGCCAGCGGGCGGATTATTTTCAGCAAACGTAATAATTTAGCATACTCGGGGCCGTACCTCTGCTGGATATCCTGACGGATTTTCCTAGCCAATGCCGGGCTTAGCCCATCCGTAGATACGCTTATATTTAAACTCCCTCTTCTGAGGACCGCAGGCAGAATAAAACTACACTCTTGCGGAGAATCAACAACATTAACTAAAATATTATTTTTTAAACAATAAGCAGAGGCCAATGCGTTTAGCTTTCTATCGTCTGTGGCGGCAACCACTAAAAATGCTCCTTTTAAATCTCCTAAACCGGCTCTTTTATTTTTAAAGACAATCTTCTTTTGACCGAACAACTTTTTTAATTGCGGGGTAATCTCCTGAGAAATTACTAAAACGCGCGAGCCGCATTCTAGAAGCCGCCTAATTTTACGCCAGGCCACAGCTCCAGCTCCCAGCACCACGCATTTTTTATTTTCCAGCGACAAATTTAAAGGATAATATTTAATCATTAGATTAATTAAGTTTACTTATTAATTTTTAATTTATTCTCAGTATAGATTATTCGACCATCGGGAGTAACAATAGCCGCCTGCAGATTCTTAATTCTATTTAAAGCCTGAATCCCGGCTTGAGCGCCCAACACAAAAGGAATTTTTGCCCAAGCTTGCGCCAAAACAGGATCAGGGTGAGTTACCGTTACCCCGACAACTCCTTCAGTGGGATAACCCGTGGCCGGATTGAATATATGATGATACCGCTTCCCATCTTTAATAAAAAACCTCTCATAATCTCCGGAGCTAACCACGGCCTGATCTTTTGCTTCCACATATCCTAAAATGGCTTTAGCCCGAGGATCCTGAATCCCTATCTTCCAGGGCTTTACGCCATTCTTTCCTAAAACATAAACGTCGCCTCCCAGATCGATCAACGCAGCAGTCACTCCATTATTTTTTAGAGCAGTAGCGGCCTGGGCCAAAGCATAACCTTTAGCAATCCCGCCAAAATCGATCTTAACTCGCGGATTATCTTTATTCAACTCTCCGTTCTTAAATAAAAGGTGGTGATAACCGACATTACGCAGGCAAGCCTTAATCTGTTCATCCTTGGGGATAGCCGAAAATTTGGTATAAAAACCCCAAAGTTCCGATAATGGCGCAACAGTAATATCAAAAGCTCCTAAAGACTCTTGGCTGATCTCCAATGCCCTCCTGACCAAACCGATAATCTCGGAATCAGTAATCGGTGCATTGCTTTGATTAAAAGCATAAACCGGACTTTGCGAATTAACCGGATTAAATTTTACATCGATCTCCTGCATCCGGATAAAAGCGGAATTTATTGCCTGGGTGGCGATCGCTTTAGGCCCTAAAGCGATAATCGTAGCGTAAGTGCCCATCAAAAGGCGGGTTTCATTCTCTGAATGCTCGCTGCCTACTTTGGACTGCCTTAGACTCCAAAACCCCAAAGCTAACAAAATTACCACGCCAATTATCCGTAAAAATTTATTCATTATTAAATATACTTTCTTTTAATTATTACCGAATCCTCTACTGGTAATAAAATCAGTTAAAGAGCACAAGCTCTCTTTATACGCGGAGTCCGGGAATACGCTTAAATTATCTTTAGCCAAAGCTATAAAACTTAAAACCGTGTTTTTCGTCTTAAGAATAGCCTGGGAATCAAAAAACATAGATTTTAACCTCTTAAAAGATTTCGGGCAACGGCTCCTGGCTAATATTTTCCTTACTTTACCCCTCTGGCTTGGCGGGACTGACTCCAGTAAATTTAAAATGGGCAAAGTAAGCTCCCCGGTCTTAAAATCAGCTCCGGGATCCTTTCCTAGTTCTTTTTCACTGGCAATTAAATCCAAGCAATCATCCATTATCTGAAAAGCAATGCCAAAATTAAGCCCGTATTCTTTTAAAGCTTCTTGCGTAACTCTGTTTGAACCGGCCATAATCGCCCCGGCCTGACAAGATGCGGCAAATAAAACCGCGGTTTTCTTTTGGACCATAATCAAATACTGTTTTTTTAGCAGGTCTAAGTTATCCCTTTGACAGACCTGCTGCAATTCCCCTTCGCACATCAATTTAGCCGCCCAGCTGATACAACTAAGTATATCCGGATTAGCGCATTGAGCAATTAAGCTAAAAGCTTCAGTATAAAGGTAATCCCCGGAGGCAATCGCCACATCCTGGCCCCATTTACGGTTAATCGTAGGCAAATGATGCCTTAAATCAGCATGGTCGATAATATCATCATGCACCAAAGAAGCCGTATGAATCAACTCTAAGGCTGCGGCAACTTTTAACAGTTTATCTCTGTCCGCTTTAAAAGCAAAATCCTTAGTTTTGGGCCCATAAGTTAAACTGACTCTGGCCGAGAGAACCGCCAAAGCCGGCCTTAATCTCTTACCCGGCACTCTTAATAAAAATCTATTTATTTCCCCGATTGCCGAAGAGCCGGATCCGCCCAGCGATGTACGCAGGACATTATTTATCCCGCTTAATTCTTTTCCTACCGGACTATAAATTTTTTTTAACTGCATTATTTCACCACAAAGATTTTATCCATTGCAAGTCCGGCGCAGAGCAGTAGACCCACCAGAGAATGTAATCCGATGGTTAAAGCATTCGCCGGCAATAATTCCTGAATTTTCTGGAAGTTTTTCCTGGATACATCAAAGGAGGCCAAGGCCAGAGGCAAACTAAATAAGGTAATGAGGCAGAAGAAAGGTAAGTATTTAAATAAAACCAAAAATATAATCGACAAATATGTGCTTGCCAACAAAGCATGGTATAAGGTCATCGCCCTTTGTTGGCCCAAAATAACAACTAGCGTCTTTTTACCGACAGCCTTATCCGCCAAATAATCCGGGAATTCATTAATAAATAAAATCATCGCCACTAAAATACTTATCGGCAAAGACACCAGCAACACCCTTAACGGCAACTGCTCAAGCTGGACATAATAAGTGCCCGCCACAATTAATAATCCGCAGCCAATCCCTACCGCCAATTCCCCAAAACCCCCATAGACTATCCGGAAGAATTTAACGGTATAGAAAAAACCCAGGAAAACTCCGACTACGCCCAGTCTAAGCACCACATAGCTGCCGGATAAATAATTAAGATATAAACCGATTGCGCTGCCTAAAATAAAACAGGTTATCGCCGCCAAAAATATATTTTTTGCCGAAATCTGTTTTTCCTGGATTACTCTTGAGCCTCCGCTAAAAGGAGTGCAATTTTTATTTATTTCATCGCATCCGGAAAGATGATCAAAATAATCATTAACCAGGTTTGTTCCCGCATGGATAAAAGCTACTCCGATAAACGTAAGTAAAAACTTCTGCCAATTCAGCCTAGAGTTATCATGCCAGGCTAAAGTTGCCCCCAAAACAACCGGCACTATTGTTGCCGTAAAAAACGGAGCTCTTACCGCTTTAATCCAGAGGCCAATTTGCTTAATCTGCATTCTGATCCGCTTCCTCAATCTTAATTGCCCCTGTCGGACAGACATAGGCGCAGGCACCGCATCCGATGCAGGTATCCGAAGTCTTATCCGAAGGCGTACGCACTTTTCTTTTGATTCCCCGGTGCGTAAAACTTATGGCGTGCCTACCGGTAATTTCCGCGCAGACCCGCACGCATAAACCGCATAATATACAGATACTTTTACTGCGTAAATGAATCCGGGTTCCGGTTACGCCGTAATCTTGAGCTAATTTTTTAATTTTTTCCGAATCCGGAGACCTGGCTAATAAAAGTTCGAAGATAATTTTGCGCGTAGCGACAACCTTCTCCGTGTCAGTTTTGACAACCATACCTTCTTTAACTTTACAAAGACAAGCCACCTGCAGGCCCGGCTTTCCGCCGGCAATTATCTCCACCAAACATAACCTGCAGCAACCATAAGAAGTTAATTCTTTGTGGTAACACAAAGTGGGTATCTTTATACCCACCTCGGTTGCCGCCTCCAGAACGGTCCTACCCTCTTGAACCTGTAATTTTTTATCATTAATCGTAATATTAATCATGGGAATTGTAGACAACCCGTTCATCTCCTTTCCGGTATTCATAAATAAAATGCACTCCGGGATTGCTGGCAACTAATACCGCGATTGTTTCTAAAAGATCACCTAACGGTTTAGTATCCGGATGGCTAAGCTTAAACTCCGCCACAACCTTAGTGCCTTTGGCTTCCTGCGAATCTATTTTTAAAACTCCGCCGGCTTCTTGGGTTGCCTGATGCAACAGCGAAAGCCCTAAACCGAATTTCTTTCCGTCTTTAGTCGTAAAAAAAGGGTCTTGGGCTTTTTTTAAAGTTTGCTCATCCATGCCCAGGCCATCATCTTGGACAATTACCGAGAGCCTATCCGAGGCTTCATCCTCTAAAACCTCAATGCGGATTTTCTTGGCTTTTGCTCTGATTGCGTTTTCAGCTATATCCAGGATGTGTAAAGATAAATCTTTCATCTAAATTTTAACTTTTCTTCCTTCGACGCTTCCTAAGGCCAAATTAATCTCTGAAAACTCTAACGCCTTTAAAGAAAACACGGTCGAAGCGCTGCCGATATCCTGTAAAAAATGCGCATCGGAAAATTTAACTAACGGAAGATTATATTTCTCATATTCGGCTATTTCGCTCAAGGAATATTCAGCAGTTACTTCTAAGGCATCTAATCCTAAACCTGGCGGAATAAAACCCATCTGGCCGATGATCCCGAATGTCTGCCGGTTAATATGCGAAGCTATCGCGATACCCCCCAGGCTTTTAATTAAAGCGACAACCCTCTCCAGGCCGAGATTAACCGAACCGATTAATAGCCTGGAATTGGTTCCGATTATTTTACCATGCTCATCGGCAACTAATTGTTCGCCGAAAACAGTTTCCTTATTTTCACCGGGGAGATTCTTATAAACAACTTCCTGCATTAAGCGCAATGATTGATCATCGCTAAAAAAACCCATAATGTGAACTTCTTCTTGAGAAGATATCTCCATTCCCCCCAGAACCAAAAGGCCGGCTTTTTTACCTGCTGCCTTCACCGCTAAAACATTTTCGGTGGAATTATGGTCGCAAATACCGATTATATCTAAAGACTTTAGCCTTGCCTGTTGAACAATTCTATCCGGCAGCATCTGCGCATCCGCGCAAGGAGAAAGGCAGGTATGAATATGCAGATCCGCCTTAAATTCCTTTAGCAGCATTTCCTGTCCCTGTAATCCCTAGATTATACAATCTACCGGTTAATTCAAAAGCCGCCAGTTTACTTACCATAATCGGTATTTTTTCATCTTCAGCTTTGCGCAAAGTTGCCTCTTCAGGCTCTCGAGAATTTATCAGTATAATCCCGGATAATCCTTTCATCCCGGCTACCGCGGCAATATTTTGATGGACCTGTAAAGTAATCCACAGATCCCCTTCGTTAGCGTTAGCCAACACATCGCTCAAAAGATCGCTGGCATATCCTCGTTTAACATCATAATCCAATGCCACATTTTTAGTCCTAACCTCTAAAGCTAATTTTTCAACTATCTCTTTTAATTTCATGCGGCTCTCCCTCTTTCTTCATATAGATGCTTATCTTTAAATGCGTCCCCTTGCCGACTACCGAAGTTAAACTCATTTTATCGGCACATTTTTTAATATTACTTAATCCCATGCCGGCGCCAAACCCCAGTTCTCTAACCCACTCCGGAGCAGTGGAATATCCGGGTTGCATCGCCTTCTCAATATCGGCGATACCCGGGCCGGTGTCCTCGACATCAATACTAATTTTATCCGGCCGCACCTTAACTTGCATCTCTCCTCCGTCAGAATGAATAACCACGTTTAATTCTGCCTCATAAGAAGCAATCGCTGCCCGGCGAGCGATTTGAGGATCAATACCCAACCGCGAAAAATTTTTCTTTAATCCGGTGGAAACCTCTCCGGCTTTGTCAAAATCTTTGCCTTTAATATAATACCGGAAAATAATCGTAGTTTTATCGGCAATAATATCTTCGAAGATATGGCTTGCCCGATAACGATGAATCTCTTCCTCATGGTAATCAATCTCTGTCTCTTTAAGCAATCTCTCAATGATATCGCCTTTAGTAATTACCCCTAATAATTTATTATCCGTCCGGTTAATCACCGGCAGGCGGCCGTAACCGAATTGCTCAAGCTTGCTGACCGCATGCACCAGAGGCTCATCCGAAAACAAAGTCATCACATTAACAATCATCTTATCCTTGATCGGGCAATCTTTAGCTCCGTCAGCCAGCCATTTTATAAAATCTTCGATACTGATGATACCGACAAGCTTATTGCTATCCACAACCGGAGTCCCTGAAATCCGGTTAATCTTTAGTATTTCCCGCAACTCGCTCATCAGAGTAGCGGGCCCAACGCTAATAACATTACTCTTCATCGCATCAGAAACTTTTAGCTCATAGACTAACTCCTGAACTTTACTCAGCTCTCTTTCTTTATTCATTTAATTTCATCGCATCCGGATAGCCCTGCCTTATACAATCTACCGCAAGCCTCAAACATAGCAAATCTGGTCTGCAAAAGCACAATCCTATTTTGCTGCGCCATTTTAATCGTATCCGGATGCGGCCCTTTATTACTGATAAAACAAATAGCGGAAATCTCGGCAATCTCGGCAGTACGCACCACTTGAGAATTTATATTTCCGGTAACCAGTAAAGTCCCCGACCGGATATAGGCTAAAACATTGCTCATTAGATCGGAGCCATAAGCCATAATTATCTCCTGGCTAAAATTAGAGTCTCCGTTGATTATCTCCGCTTCCAAAATATTAATTATTTCCCGTAATTTCATTTTAATTAACCTTAATCGCTCCAAATTTACATTTTTCTAAACAGATACCGCATTTAACGCATTTATCCGGATTAATTTTATGCGGCAGCTTCTTTTCTCCGGAGATTGCTTCCGGCGGACAGCTTTTCACGCACACCGTACAGCCTACGCAAACTTTTTCATCAATAACAAATTTAAGCAACGGCTTACACATCTTAGCCGGGCATCTTTTTTCGAAAATATGCGCTTCATATTCATCCCTGAAATAAAGCAATGTGCTTAATACCGGATTAGGCAATGTCTGGCCCAAACCGCACATGGATGAACTTTTCACCGCCGCCGAAAGCTCTCCGAGTATATCCAGATCTTCTTTTACTCCCTGCCCATTACAGATCCTCTCCAAAATTTCCAGCAACGCGATTGATCCGTCGCGGCAGGAAGAACACTTGCCGCAGGACTCATCGCTGGTAAATTCGAGAAAATATTTCGCCAAATCCACGACACAGGTATCTTCATCCATAACAATTAGGCCACCTGAACCCATAATCGAACCGGCCTCAGTCAACTTCTCATAATCAATCGGCAGATCAATTAATCTGGCCGGGATACACCCTCCTGAAGGGCCTCCGGTCTGCAGAGCTTTAAATTTTTTATTATTCGGAATACCTCCTCCGATATCATAGACCACTTCTTTGATCGTAATACCCATCGGAACTTCCACTAATCCCGTGTTATTTATTTTACCGACCAGAGAAAACACTTTTGTCCCCGGGCTCTGAGCAGTACCTATCTTAGAAAACCACTGCGCTCCTCGGTCAATAATATTAGGAACGTTAGCCCAGGTCTCCACATTATTAATATTAGTCGGAAATCCCCATAACCCTGATTGAGCCGGAAACGGCGGGCGCTGGCTGGGTTCCGGGGGCCTACCCTCAATAGAAGCAATCAACGAAGTTTCTTCTCCGCAAACAAACGCTCCGGCGCCTTGTTTAATGTGCGCCTTAAAACTAAAATCTGTGCCGAAAATATTCTTACCCAAAAGGCCGTATTCTTTGGCCTGAGCAATAGCCGTTTCCATCCTCTCTCTGGCAAGCTGATACTCCTCCCGGATATAAATATACGCTTCAGTGGCGCCGATGGCCCGGGCGCCAATCAACATCCCCTCCAATACGGCATGCGGATCAGCTTCGACAATACTTCTATCCATAAAAGCCCCCGGATCTCCCTCATCAGCATTGCAAATTATATATTTTGTATCGGCAACAGATTTCTTGCACAACTCCCATTTCTGTCCCGTGGGAAAACCGCCGCCGCCGCGGCCGCGTAAACCGGAATCTTTGATCTCCTGAATTATTCCTTCCGGAGTCATCGCCGTAAGAGCTTTAGCTAATGCCCGATAGCCACCCCTGGCGATATATTCATCGATCTTTTGCGGATCAATTAAACCCCGATTTTTAAGCACCACTAATGTCTGACGCGAAAAAAAATCAATATCACTGATCTTGGGAATAGCGATTTTTTCAGTAGGCGGGACAAACATAAACTTCTCCACCGGCCGGCCTTTGAGAAAATGTTCTTCTACTAGATAAGGGATCTTTTCCTCGGTCAGGCTATGATAAAATATTCCATCCGGCATAACCGTCATCAATGGCCCGACCGCGCAAAATCCTATACAACCGGTCATCACCACGGTTACCTCTTTATCTAAACCTTGCTTGATCAGTTCAGCCTCCAACACCTGGCGGATTTTAAATGATTTATTGGAAACGCAACCGGTCCCGGCGCACAACATCAACTGCAGCCTTATTCTTTGATCCGCTGGCTTATTCATAATTTAGCTAATAAATCCTCTCATTGCCCTTGGCCAACACATATTCATTAATAATTTTCCCGCCCAGTATATGCTCGGTTAATATCCTGCGGATTTTCTCCGGATTTAAATCGGCGTATTTTATCGGAGTTTCGCCTTTAATCTCTACCGTAGCCATCGGCTCCCGGCTGCATAAACCGGCGCACCCTGAGCTGGTTATAACAACATCATTAATATTTCTTTTCTCAAATTCTTCTAAAAGGACATTCATTATTTCTCTAGCCCCGGCAGAAATACCGCAGGTCCCCATATGCACGGTTATTTTTGCCCGCCCGGCACCCTCTTGCAAAAGAGTAGTTTTTTTAACCCGCTGCGTAATCTTATCTAAATCTTCAATGCTTATTTTTTTCATACACTGGCCTCTTTATATTTTTTTATTAAATTCACCACTTTATTTTGATCCATAATCCCGCAGATCTCTTCGCCGACTTTTAACACCGGCGCCAGACCGCAGCAACCCAGGCAACGCACAGTCTTAAGCGTAAAAAGCATATCTTCGGTAGTCTGGCCTCTTTTTATTTTCAACTCTTCCTCGAGGGCATAAAGAACTTTTTCAGCCCCCTTAACATGGCAGGCGGTTCCGGTGCAAACAGTAATTACATTCTTACCGATCGGCACTAAACTAAAAGAACTATAAAAAGTCGCCGTGCGATAAATTAAACTTAAAGGTATATTCAGGTCCTTAGACACATGCTTGAGAATGGCTTCCGGAAGGTAATTGTAGGTTTTATTAATCCTCTGCAAAATAGGAACCACCGCTTCCTCTACCTGTTCATAGGCATCGCTGATTTGCTTTAATTTGGCCTGATCATCCGAATCAAACTTAATCTTATGCATTCTTTCCGTTGACGGCAAAATTTCTTGCTGCACGATCTTAAAACTCCAGCGTAATTTCGCGTCAAAAGAGCGCCTTCTAATTATTGTCTTAACCGTCTCCAGAAAATCAGGAATCATTATCTCAATATCTTTTTTTATTTTAACCTGACAAGCCAGGCGCATATTTGAAAGCCTCTCCTCCCTACTCATAAAGGCTTCTTCCGTAGGAAGCAGCGACTCGCCGCCGCTTAACACTTTTACCTTGCAATATCCGCAACTAGCCTTACCACCGCAAGCGCTAGATATATTAATCTTATTTTCCGTCAAAACCGGCAGAAGAAAACCGCCTCCTTGAACAATAAATACTTTTTTCTCATCATTCTGGTTTACGGTTACCTTGCATTCCCCGTAAGTAACCAGATACTTCTCGGCTATTAAAAGGATTATGGCAATTACCACCAAAACCATGTTCATTATGAAAATAGCTATCATTGTAAGGTAATTATTCCGGCAAAACCCGTAAAAGCCAGCGCCATTAATCCGGCTACAATCATCGTAATACCTGAACCACGCAGCCCTTCGGGAATATCACTAACTAACAATAATTTCTCTTTGATTGCCGCCATAAGCACAATTGCCAATGCCCAGCCGGCGGAGGTGCCTAAAGAATAACATACGGTCTGGATAAAAGAATATTTTCTTAAAACCATAAATAAAGAAACCGCTAGAACTATACAGTTGACGGTAATCAACGGCAAAAATATCCCGAATGAAGATTGCAGGGGAGGAAAGAATTTCTCAATAATCATTTCCAATAGCTGCACCGTAGCGGCAATAACAATAATAAAAATCAGGTAGGAAATAATCTCGGCATGCGCCGGCACCAGAATTTTCCAATAGATCGGCCAGTTAATTACCGCAGTTAGTGTAACTACGAAAATAATGGAGAGCCCCATACCGCTGGCGGTTTTCAGATTTCTAGAAATAACAATCAGCGGGCACATCCCCAAGATGTAAGCTAAAGCGATATTATGGGTGAAGATAGACGCGACCAGTAATACCCAAGGATTAGTGGGATTCATCTCTAATTACTCTCTTTCTTAAATATCGTCCTAAATATCCACAGATACACGCCCAAAAGAAAAAACGCTCCCGGGGCAATCGTTAAAATAACCCAATTCTCCCAGAAAGCCGGCATCACTCTGTGCCCAAAAAATGTCCCAAAACCCAGCGGCTCCCGAATAAATGCCATCAGAATCAACATAAAACTATAACCTAAACCGGAACCTATCCCGTCTAAAAAAGAAAACCACGGCCCGTTTTTAATCGCATACCCCTCAGCTCTACCCATCAGAATACAGTTAGTAATAATCAAGCCGACATACGGGCCCATCGCCTCGCTGATCGGAGGAAAATACGCCTTAAGAAATCTATCCACGCAAATAACAAAAGTAGCAATAATCGTCATATAAGCCAGCATTCTTACTCTGGAAGGTATAACGTTTCTCAACAAAGAAACCAGAAGCGAGCCAAAGGCTGTGCAAAAAGTAACACCGATACCCATAGCAAAGGCGTTATCCATCCGGTTAGTAATCGCCAAGGAAGAACAAATACCTAAAATCATACAAAAAATAGGGTTCTCCTGGATGACGCCAAAAGTCAGGGCCTTAAACCACCCGGCCTGGCTAATTTTCTTTTTATTCTTATCTATCGCCATCGACTACCCTTTCAACGCAGACAAATATTTCTGCACATTTTCATTAATCAATTTCTCCAAGGCCCGGCTGGAACCGGTTGCCCCGGTTATCGCGTCCACTTCATTTTTTTGCCTAGATGTCCCTTCGGCAACAAAAACTAATTTAGGCAGAACCTCTTTATTTTTAAAATTTTTCAGGTAATCCTGATCGCCGATCCTGCTGCCTAATCCGGGAGTCTCCTCTTGATAAGTGATTTTAATTTTACGAATAGTCTTTAAATCTTTCTCCAGGCTGATAATACCGGAAATCGGCCCCCACAATCCCGGACCGTGGAATTCAAAAGCAATCCCCCCATCAACAGCGCTATAAAAAGTATAAATATCTTTATTTACAGTTTTTACCTGAGCGTCAAATATTTTTATCACGCTATCTTTAGCATAAGCAATTTCAAGAGCTGCCAATATCGAGGATTTTAATTTCAATTCGTCATTTTTAGCAATTAAATAAGCTGTGGAAAGATTTATCCCTAAGAGCAGGCCTCCGGAGATCGAGCCCATCAATATCACAAAAATTATTACTCTTATGGCGTTTTTCACTGGGTTTTATACCTCAATTTCAATACGACCGAATCGATCAACGGAGTAAAAACATTAACTAAAAGTATGCTAAACATTACCCCTTCGACATAGCCTGAAAACCCGCGGATTAAAGCGGTAAGTATGCCCAATAAAACTCCGGCCACCCATTTTCCCGGTTTAGTAAACGGGCTGGTTACCGGATCGGTGGCCATAAAAAACGCGCCGAGAAGCAGCCCGCCGGATAAAAGCTGAAACGCCGGAGCCGCCAGATGGCTATGAAAAAAAGTATTGCCGATTAAAGCAAATAACGGCGCGGTAATTAAATAAGCTAATGGGATACGCCAGTCGACTATTTTGGTAAAAATTAAAAATAAGCCTCCGGCAATTATACCGATGCGAAAAGTCTCGCCGATACAGCCGGCGCCTGAGCCAAGCAGCATATTTATCCAGGGAGTAACGATACCCTGATTTTTAAACAACACCAAAGGGGTGGCCTTAACAATCGCATCGATAGTATTCTGATAATGCGCCAACCCTCCCCAGCCTGAAGAAAATGGCACCTGCCAATTTACCGACATTATCCTGGGGAAAGCGACGCTTAAAAAAATCCTTCCCACAATCGCCGGATTAAAAATATTCCTACCAGTGCCGCCAAAAGCCTCTTTGCCGAAGATCACCCCGAACATTATTCCCACCGCCACGATCCATAACGGCACCCCGGGTGGCAAAATCAAAGGAAAGATAAGCCCGGTGACCAGAAAGCCTTCATGGATTTCTTTTTTGCGGACAATAGCAAACCCAACTTCGACCAGGCCGCCAAAAATATAAGATACCGCAATCACCGCCAAAACCCGCAAACCCCAAAAATACACCGAAGCGATAACCACCGGAACCAAAGCAATCACCACCATAAACATAAATCTTTTTATATCCAGGTAATCGGTAATATGCGGAATAATATTTATTTTATCCGTGCCAAAAAGCGCCTCATCCGCGGCATTTAAAATCGGCTTCAACGGATTAAGATATTTATTTTTCTCAATTACCGCCTGAATCTTTTTTAAGGCTGTTCTGATGATTTTCATTTTTTAACGTGGAATCCTTCGGCTAATAATTTTTTCTGGCCTTCCTGAATATATTTTAATAACGGTATTTTTGACGGGCAGACAAAACTGCATAAACCGCATTCAATACAATTAAAAATTTCATAATTGATCAAAATCTCATCAATAATCTCTTTGCGGACATATTTAACTAATAAGTGCGGGATAATCATTGCCGGGCAGCTATACTCGCAAAAACCGCAGGATATACAAGGCCTTTCTTCGCCATGCTGATTAGTATCCACGGATTTTTTTATCCCCGGAAGCCAATGCGCCAGAAACGCTCTGCTGTAAGAATCCTGCCTGCACCCGGGCCGCGCAAAAGCTAAAAATTCTCTTCCTTTACTATCAGCAATAGCAATAATCTGCGCAAACGTCTTATCGATAGGAGACAAAAGAGCCTTTAATTCCTGGCCGGTAAACAAACTATTCAAGATTAACCTTATCGATTCATCGGATTTCAACCTACCCTCGATAATTTCATGCAAAGGCGTCCCCAGGCGCACCTTTAAATGAATATTCTCTTTAAAAGAAGGCCCGCTTAAGGCGACAATCTTTTCAATAAAAGGCTTCCCTAAAGCTACCGCATCATAGACAGCTAATACCTCCTCTGCCGACAACAGGATTACGCCAATATCAGATGCGCAACCGCCATGCGGAATTTTTTTCTGCAACAAGGTTGATAAAAGCACTTGCTGGCAACCTTGAGGATATTTCGGCTCAACCGTACAAAGATTAAACCAATCCAAATGCGCCGTTAATTTAGAAATTTCATTAATTATTTTCTTATTTTTCCGGCTGAACACCAAATTAACTTGAGCCGAGGGCATAATCTTTTTTAATATATTTATCCCTGCGATAAAATTTAACGTATTTTCCCCTTCTAAAATTAAATCTAAGGAATAATTATAAGGTTCCGAGGCTGTCTCCTGGACAATAATCTGCGTAATCTTTCCCGAAGAATCCGCGGGTAAGCCTAACGCCCCGGAAAGAAAAATTAATTCTTTTATTTTTTCATTATTTAATTTCTGCCAGGAAGCCAGCTGGCCTCCCAGGGGTTTAACTTGACGGGAAGTATCACTACTGCGGATGACAATTATCGCAGATTCGCTTTTTGACTCCTTCGGATACTTAATATCTTCGACAATACCATTCACCGAAGCATGCGCCGGGCTTAAAATATCAGCAGCATCTTTACCGATTATTTGGCCGGCAAAAACTATATCTCCTTTTTTTACCAGGGGTTTTACTTCAGCCTTAGAACTTCGGCTCAACGGAATAAGCACCCGTAAAGGAAGCTCGGCTAATGAAAGCAGCGGTTTGGCTTGGCCGGGATAATTCTTAAACCTGAAGCCTCCCTTAAATGTGCGTAAATGCTTTAACATAAGCGTTTTTTCAATATTGACCGGTTAAATGGGGATTAAATAAATGAAGATTATTTATAGCACCTGTTAGCGCTATTGGCAAGTATTTTTTATCTAATTTGCCTTAAATTACCGAACCAACCAGGACAGCCGATTTATTCGGTTTTAGTAGCAATATTCAAATTTTTAATGCCCAATTCGTTAAATATATCCAAGAGCCCCACAATATCCTTGAACCTGACCATCCGATCCGAAAACAAAATCACCTCTAAAGCCGGATTAGCCTGATACAGCTTGGCGACATCGGTTTTAAGCGCCTTCTTTAAAGTCAGCTTATTATCCAAATAAATCAAACCTTCGCTGGTTATCATAATATTAACTTGCCTGGCATCCTTATTCGGTTCTCCGGTTGTTGAGCTGGGTAAATTAATTTTAATATTTGACTGCATAACCAGCGGCGTGGTAACCATAAATATAGCCATCAACACCAAAATTATATCCGTAAACGGAGCAGTATTTATCTCGGTGAATGCCTTCTGCCTTCTGGTGGGATTTCTCATTTTTTTATTATGCTGATCAAATCCATAGTTTCAGAAGCCGCTAACTCCATATCCTTAATAAAATCATCTATCTTTTTCATAAAATAATTGTACGCGGCTACCGCTGGTACGGCTACACAAAGCCCCGCAGCCGTGGTCGATAATGCCTCTGATATTCCACCGATAATCACGCCTATGCCTCCGGAACCGCTAATCGACACATCGTGAAAAGCCTTCAGTATTCCCAAGATCGTTCCCAAGAGCCCAATATAAACGGCAACGCTTCCGATCGTGCCAACCCCTGAAGTAAAACGTTCCAGGGTAACGGTCTCAATAATAATCTGTCGCTCCATATTATTAGATATCTCTTTTTCACTGCAATCAAGAAAGCTTAAGCCTGCGTGAGTTACTTGGGCAAAAGGAGCGTTGCTGCTTTCGCATATTTTTATTGCCCGGCCTAGATCTTTATTTTTAAGTTCCTGACGGATAGTTAACATAAAATCCTTACGCTTAAGTTTGGCTTTTTTACGATAGAAAATAAACCTCTCTAAAATAATAGCTACGGATACTACCGACATAACTAAAAGCACAACCATGGTAACGCCGCCAATTTTAACTAAATACCATATATTCATAATAAATCCTCCAATTAGGCCTATTTTACACTAAATTTTTAAAAAGTCTTGATTTTTATAGCTTAGGCAGGGTGGAATCACCCATCAGATATTTATCAATATGATGGGCAGCTCGCCGGCCTTCAGCGATCGCCCAGACAATCAGTGACTGGCCACGGCGCATATCTCCACAGGCAAACACTTTTTTCTTAGAGGTCATAAAATTGTCGCCGGTTTTTACATTTCCTTTATTATCCAAATCTAACTTAAGCTCCTCAATAATCCCTTTTTTCTCAGGATGCAAAAACCCTAAAGCCAAAATTACCAGATCCGCCTGGATTTCAAACTCTGAACCCACTATCTCCTGCAGTATCGAACACCCCGAAGCATCTTGCTTAAATTCAACTCTTACGC
Source organism: uncultured Planctomycetales bacterium (assembly GCA_964362795.1). Classification (GTDB taxonomy): domain Bacteria; phylum Omnitrophota; class Gorgyraeia; order Gygaellales; family Profunditerraquicolaceae; genus UBA6249. The sequence goes on from CAYIFW010000001.1 coordinate 56,463, forward strand.
AAGAAAGTTTTTCTACTTTACCAGCTGAGCCGATAATTTTCTTGGTTAATACCGACCAATCTCTTTGCCCGCCCTCATCATGGCTAGTAGAAGATTTAAGTAAAAGCGGATACTTGGGCCAAGAATAATCCTGGGTGCGGCAAATCGGAGGTTTAGGCATAATTTCTATCTGGCTAACGCATGTTGCGCCCTGACGGTGCGCCACCCCGACACAATCCGCTCCGGTATCTCCGCCTCCGATAACCACTACATTTTTATTTTTAGCATCAATCAATTTATCCGCCGGTATTATCTGACCTTCTATTCTTTTATTAGATTGAATTAAATACTCCATGGCAAAATTTACTCCAGCCAAGTTCCTGTCTTCAATATTCAGATCCCGCGGAAAACGTGATCCACAGGCAATAGAAACCGCATCAAACTCATTAAGCAATTGCTTAATTTCATAATCAACCCCTATATTTGCACTGGTCTTAAATTTTATTCCTTCTTTTTCTAAAATCTTGACCCTGCGATCAATTATCTTTTTTTCCAGCTTAAACTCAGGAATACCGTAGCGCAAAATTCCACCAACGGCATCATCTCTTTCAAAAACTGTTACCCTATGCCCGGCCGAATTTAATTGGTCCGCGCAAGCCAGTCCCGCCGGGCCTGAACCAACCACCGCGATTTTTTTGCCTGTTCTTTGCTTAACAATCCGCGGTTTAATCAGTCCATGCTTAAAAGCGTATTCAATAATGCCCAATTCATTCTCCCGAATGGTTACCGGATCATCATTAATTCCCAAAACACAGGCATATTCACAAAGCGCCGGACAAATTCTTCCGGTAATCTCAGGAAAATTATTCGTAGCCTCGAGTAAATCCAAAGCTTTCTCCCATTGATTATGAAAAACAAGGTCATTGTATTCCGGTATATAATTACCGATGGGGCAGCCGCAGTGGCAAAAAGGCGTGCCGCAATCCATACAGCGCGATGACTGTTCCTTATTTTGAGTTTCGCTGCGCAATAAATTAACCTCGGCGAAATCTTTTATTCTTTCGCAAACCGGCCGATACGTTCCCGGCTGTCGCTTAACTTTTAAAAATCCCTTTGGATCACCCATCGGTATACTCTCCTAAATCCGCTTTTTTGGCAGACTTAGTCTGCTCCAATATACGCTTGTATTCTAAAGGCATAACTTTAATAAAAATTCCGGAATATTTGCGGAAATTATCCAAGACTTCTTTAGCTTGGGGGCTTTGTGTATATTTATGGTGATTAAATAATAAATTTTTAATCGTCTCTACGTCTCCAACATCTATTTTCTCTAAAACTACCATATCTAAATTGCATCTTTTCTTAAAATCGCTTCCCTCATCCAGGCAATAAGCAATCCCACCGGACATCCCTGCCCCAAAATTCCTTCCGGTTCTTCCTAAAACCACAACCCTGCCTCCGGTCATATACTCGCATCCGTGATCTCCTAATCCTTCAACCACCGCATTTAATCCGGAATTTCTAATGCAGAATCTTTCTCCGGCAATTCCCCTGATATACGCTTCTCCGCTAATTGCTCCATAAAAAGTGGTATTGCCGATAATAATATTTTTATCCGTCGGATAATCCGTTTTTCTATCCGGGTAAATTATAATTTTGCCTCCGGATATTCCTTTGCCCACATAATCATTAGCCATTCCTTCCAGCGTAAAAGTAACCCCCTTGGCTAAGAAGGCCCCAAAACTTTGCCCGGCTATCCCTTTAAAATTACATTTAATCGTATCGGGCGGCAATCCGCTTTCCCCGAATCTTCTACAAACCTCTCCGCTTAACATCGCCCCGGTAGCACGATTTACATTTTCGATTCTCTGATCCATCCGCACAGATTGAGATTGATCTAATGCCGGTTTAGCTAGTTCTATAAGTTTTAGATCCAGAATTTTATCCAGGCCGTGGTCCTGTTTTTTAGAATAATGCGTAATTACCGATTCCGGAACAAGTGGCTTATAAAGAATTTTAGAAAAATCGATTTCTTTAGCCTTCCAGGGTAGGATCTCCTGATTTAATTCCAGCAGATCTACTTTACCAACCATATCCTCTAATTTTCTTAGGCCTAGAGAACTCATAATTTGGCGCAGTTCATTGGCAATAAAAGTAAAATAATTTATAATAAATTCCGGCCGGCCGGTAAATCTTTTTTCTAAGACCTCATCCTGAGTGGCAATTCCGACCGAACAATTATTTAAATTACAATGCCGCAACATTACGCATCCTAAGACAATTAACACTGCAGTACAGAATCCAAATTCCTCAGCGCCCAATAAAGCGGCAATGGCGACATCGCGTCCGGTACGCATCTGGCCGTCGGTTTGCAGTCGCACTCTACTGCGTAAATCATTTAGCACTAAAGTCTGATGCGTCTCTGCCAGGCCTAACTCCCAAGGAAGGCCAGCATATTTAATTGAACTCAAAGGAGAAGCACCGGTGCCTCCGTCCTGGCCTGAAATGAGAATCATATCCGCATGCCCCTTGGCCACGCCGGCGGCTATCGTACCTACACCGATTTCAGAAACTAATTTTACGCTAATCCGCGCTTGGGGATTTACATTTTTTAGATCAAAAATAAGCTGCGCTAAATCTTCAATCGAATAAATATCATGATGCGGAGGAGGAGATATTAATGTAACTCCGGGTGTGGTATAACGGGTCTTGGCGATTATTGCGCTCACCTTATGCCCGGGAAGCTGGCCACCTTCTCCGGGTTTTGCGCCCTGAGCCATCTTAATCTGTATTTCATCGGCATTAATTAAATAATTTGTGGTTACACCGAATCGTCCGGAAGCAACCTGCTTGATTGCGCTCCGAACAGAATCACCGTTAGGAAATGGAGTAAAACGCACAGGATCTTCTCCTCCTTCTCCGGTATTAGATCTACCTTTTAATCTATTCATGGCAATGGCGATTGTTTCATGCGTAGAGCGGCTAATTGAACCGAAGCTCATTGCTCCGGTAGCAAACCTTTTGACAATTTCTTCAACCGGCTCAACTTCATCTAAGGCAATAGTGTTTTGGATTTTAAATTTCAGCAGGCTTCTTAAAGTAGTCGGATTAGCCGACTGATCATTAATCAAATTGGAAAACTCCTGATATTTTTTGGCATCATTATTACGCGCCGCGTCCTGTAAAGCAGCAATACTCTGAGGGTTCCAGAGATGAAATTCTCCGTCGCGTTTCCACTGATAAAGGCCGCCTGAGGAAAGATAATTTTCACTCTGAGGCCGTCTCGGGAATGCCTCTTGATGGCGCATAATCGTCTCTTTAGCAATTACATCTAAAGCTACGCCGTTAATCCTGGAAGAGGTACCGGCAAAATATTTATCAATTACATTTTTATTTAATCCCACCGCTTCAAAAATCTGGGCTCCGCGGTAACTTTGCAAAGTTGAGATACCCATTTTAGAAAGAACTTTAAGAATTCCCTTATCAATGGCTTTGATATAATTATGTTTTGCCTTAGCTGCATCCAGATTAAGCTCTTTATCTTGGGCCATCTTCTCCAAAGCTTTGAAAACAAGATACGGATTAACGCAATCCACTCCGTAGGCAAAAAGTAGGGCAAAATGGTTTACCTCGCGCGGCTCAGCACTTTCTAAAATAATACCAATCTGAGTCCGCAAAGAACGTTGCACTAAATAGTGGTGCAGCGCTGAGACTGCCAAAAGGCTGGGAATACCGGCATAATCCCTTCTGACTCCCCGATCACTTAAAATAATGAAGGTATAGCCATTTTTTATTGCCGCTTCTGCTTCCTTAAATATTTTCTTAAGCTCTTTAGAAAAATCTATTCTTCCATCTACCTTAAAAAGCAATGAAATAGTTTTAGTTTTAAAACCGTTCTTTTTTATTTTACATATCTTAGCCATCTCGCTATCGCTTAAGATCGGCCGGCTCACTAATAATTTGTGGCAATGGCTTTGCCCATCGCTTAAAATATTTTCTTCCGGCCCTAAATAACTTGCTAAGCTCATTACCAATTCTTCGCGGATAGGATCAATCGGAGGATTAGTTACCTGAGCAAACAATTGCTTAAAATAGGAGAACAAAAGTTGCGGTTTGATTGAAAGCACTGCGTGCGGAGTATCATTACCCATTGAGCCCACCGGCTCCTGAGCATTTTCAGCCATTGGCTTGATAATTGTTTTTAAGTCTTCACGAGTATATCCAAAAGCTTTTAACTGCGTTAAAGTATCCGCCTTATCTTTTTTGAGAGTTTCATTTTTCAAATTATCCAGCTCTAATATATTTTTATTAACCCATTGCTCATAAGGTTTGGCCTTGGCTAGTTCTTTTTTTATCTGGCTATCTTCAATAATGCAGCCGGCTTTAGTATCGATAAAAAATGCCTTGCCCGGCTCAAGCCGGCCCGAATGAAGAATACGGGCAGGATCAATATCTAAAACTCCTACCTCCGAAGCCATGACCACAAAGTCATCTTTAGTCACAATATAGCGGCACGGCCGCAAACCATTACGATCAAGAACTGCTCCGATAGAATCACCGTCAGTAAAAGCAATCGCTGCCGGGCCATCCCAAGGTTCAATAAGGCAGGTGTGGTATTTATGAAAAGCCCTGACGTCTTGGGCCAGCAGATTATTCTGCTCCCAGGCAGCCGGTATGAGCATTGAAATTGCATGCACCAGGCTTCTGCCTGACAAAAATAAAAGCTCAAAAACATTATCCAGGGTCGCTGAATCGCTTCCCTCTGGTACAATTACCGGGAATATCTTCTTTAAATCCTTGCCAAATAATTCGCTTTTTAAGAAGTTTTGGCGGGCACGCATCCAGTTAATATTGCCCCTTAAAGTATTAATTTCTCCGTTATGGGCGATAAATCTAAATGGCTGGGAAAGGTCCCAAGTAGGAAAAGTATTGGTCGAATAACGCGAATGCACTAGGGCCAAAGCACTTTTAATCTCTTGGGAATTTAAATCCACGAAGAAACTTTCTACCTGATGCGGCATAAGCAGGCCTTTATAGATAAAAGTCCGGCTGGATAAGCTGGGAATATAAAAAAATGTTTTTTGTTTTATTTTAGATGCACGAACAATATTTTCAACCTGCTTACGAATCACATAAAGCTTTCTTTCAAAAGCTAAATTATCTAAATTGTCATTGCGAGGAGCCGTAGGCGACGAAGCAATCTCAACTAGATTGCTTCGCCCCTTCGGGGCTCGCAATGACTTCAGGTTTACGCCAATAAATATTTGTTCAATTACCGGCTGGGTATCTTTAGCGCTCTGGCCAATATCAGAGCTATCTACCGGCACACTACGCCAGCCCAAAAATTTCTGAGATTCATCATTAATAATTCTTTCAAATGTTTCTTTGCAGAATTTACGTTCTTTAACCTCTTGGGGTAAAAATACTAATCCGGAAGCATACTGGCCTTCTTGAGGCAAGCTAATATTATCTTTTTTACATACCGAAACGAAAAATTCATGCGGAAACTGAATAAGTAAACCTGCTCCATCACCAGTTTTCGGGTCTGCTCCGGTTGCCCCGCGATGGCTCAGCCGCCTGAGAACCTCCAAGCCTTGCTTAACAATATCATTACTCTTCTTACCTTTAATATTGCAAACAAACCCTACGCCGCAGGAATCATGCTCAAACTGCGGATCGTATAAACCCTGTTTTTTTGGCAAATACATCTGTTTCATAAGCTTGTTTTCCATCTTGATACATCAATACCTAATTTGTTTATCTTTGAACGCATCGTGTTGCGGTTAATCCCCAGGATCCTGGCAGCTTTAAGCTGATTGCCTTCACAGCGCTCTAATGTCTGTTCAAGCAAAGGTTTCTCTATTGCTTCTAAAACGGTTTTATATAATACCCCCTTTTTTTCAATAAACAAAGAACTTTCTAATTCGATTACTTTGTCCTTAATAAAAACTAAATCCCTGATGCAATCTTTCTTGACCACCCGGACTACATTTCCATGATTAGCATCAGCGGATAAACTATACCCTTCCTGCTCTAACATTTTAGTCAGAGCCTCCTTTGCCTTTAACTCATCTTCGGTAATCAATATAGTAATCATTTTTTGCCCAAACTTTATGCAGTGCTCGCGATAAAAATAAACGTTCACTTTGGCAAAAAAACAGTTTTAGCCATCATGAACGTCTATGTTCTTTTTTTAGAATCTAGGCACAACAATGTGTCTAAATCTAGGAGTAAAATCGAGGTTACTGTGGTAACCTATTTTATAAATAACATTTCCCGATACTTGGGTAGATCCCAGGCATCATCGGAAACCACGCACTCTAACTGATCAACATGCTTTCTAATGTGCTCCATCAAAGGTTTAAGCTCCTGAAAATAAAGCTCGGCGCGTTTTTCATTGCTCAACGTTTTGGCCCTCTCGAGCAATTTAACCATCTCGCCGACATTCCTGCGCACATAATAAATCTTGGCAACTATTTCAGCTAGATGCTCCTTCTTATCCTTGAGCGCTCCAACTTCAATTTTTAAGCCGGCATCTTTCTGTAGCTTTACTAACGCATCCAGATTTAACGCCAACAATTTCTCATATTCATAACCTGCCGGAACCACTGAAGCATTAACCAACTCACTTAAGGTATTGGCTTCAATCTCCAGGGTCAGATTATACATATGGATCCAAATATGATAACGGGCAACCAGCTCTTCCTTAGAGAAGACCTTATACTTCTCAAAAAGCGCGATATTCTCTTTTTTCGTTAAAGCTTCGAGTGATTCATAAGTTGAAGCGATATTCGGCAATCCGCGTTTCTTGGCTTCTTTAATCCATTCTTCCGCGTAATTATTTCCTTCAAAACGGATATCTTTGGTCTCTTTGACAATCTTAGAGATTACCAGTAATACCGCAGAATTAAAATCCTTACCCGTAGATGTGGCCCGCTTAATGCTATCAGCAACATAATCAAGGCTCTCGGCAATAATCGTGTTAATTACCGCAATCGGCGTTGAAATATTCTGCGATGAACCGACGGCACGGAATTCAAACTTTGCTCCGGTAAAAGCAAAAGGCGAGGTGCGATTGCGGTCAGTTGAATCCTTGTTAAATTTAGGCAAGCGATCTATACCTAAATCAATAATATCGGCTTTAGAAACTTTAGACTTAACCCCTTTCTCAATCATATTCAGAATAGAGGTAAGTTGAGCTCCTAAAAAAACACTAATAATTGCCGGAGGAGCTTCATTGGCACCTAAACGATGTTCATTACCGGCCAAGGCCACCGAGGCGCGCAAAAGATCACCATGTAAATAAACTGCTCTTAAAACCGCGGCTAAAACTGCTAAGAACTGTAAATTATCCTCCGGAGTTTTTCCGGGATTAAGCAGGTTATTACCCGAATCATCCGCCAGCGACCAATTTAAGTGTTTTCCGCTGCCGTTGATTCCGGCAAAAGGTTTCTCATGCAAAAGACAAACCATGCCATGCCTTAAAGCAACTTTCTTCATTAATTCCATAAGTAATTGATTATGATCCGCGGCGATATTCGATTCTTCAAATATCGGAGCAAATTCATATTGATGCGGGGCAACTTCATTATGCCGGGTCATTACAGGAATTCCTAATTTATAAGCCTCTTCCCCCACCTCAAACATAAAATTCACGACTCGCTCTTTAATTGTACCAAAATACTGGTCTTCTAACTGCTGGCCTTTAGGAGAAGGAGCGCCGACTAAAGTGCGGCCGGTCATAATTAAATCCTGACGTAAATTATAATAATTTTTATCAATTAAGAAATACTCCTGCTCTGCTCCACACGTAGAAAATATCTTTTTTACATTCTTATGGCCGAAAAGTTTAATCAGGCCTACGGCGGCATTATTCAATGCTTCATCTGAACGCAAAAGCGGCAACTTTTTATCTAAGGCTTCTCCATGGTAAGAGATAAATATCGTGGGGATACATAAAGTTTTACCCAGCTTACTTTCGATAATGAACGCCGGACTGGAAGGATCCCAGGCGGTATAACCTCTGGCTTCAAAAGTTGCGCGAATTCCGCCTGAGGGAAAACTGGAAGCGTCCGGTTCACCTTGAATTAATTTATTTCCCGAAAATTTCTCAATTACTTTACCGGGTGCGGTTATCGAAATAAAACTATCATGTTTCTCGGCGGTAAGCCCGGTCATCGGTTGAAACCAATGAGTATAATAGGTAGCGCCTTTAGCCATCGCCCAGCCTTTCATTGCGCCGGCAATCTCATTGGCCTGTTCCATAGAGATGGTCTTACCCTCAGACATCCAAAGCTTAAAAGCTCCGAATGTAGGCTTGGAAATATGCTTCTGCATAGTTTCAGTGCTAAAAGTATTTTCGCCAAAATAAGAAGATACTTTTTTAGGAGAATCTATTTTCTCTAATTCCGTGCTTTTAATTTTAAATAAAACTTTCTGTCTTATGCTCATTTCTTCCCCCTTTACATATTAATGAAATTGTTTATGTATTCTATCATAAACCCAAAAAAATAAAAGGGACATTCTAAACCCCAGAACGCCCTGCTCTCTAATTACAAGTAAAAAACTCAGGGCTCTGGTAATCTATTTTTATCCTATTGCAGTACTTCCGCGTTCTTCGGTACGGATACGAATACATTCTTTAAGATCAAGAATAAAAATTTTTCCATCCCCGGTCTCACCGGTTTTAGCACCTTTGACAATAGCTTTGATTGTCCGATCAAGATAGTCATCATTTACGGCAATCTCCAGGCGGATCTTTCGCAGAAGATTTCCGGTTTCCTTAGCACCACGATAAACTTCCGTCACCCCTTTTTGTCTTCCATGCCCCAAAACTTCACTCACAGTAATCAGGCTTATTTGGGCTTTATACAATTCTTCTTTTACTTCTTCTAATTTATACGGTTGAATTATCGCGATTACCAGTTTCATAGATACCTCCAAGTTTAAATCTCGGGGACGGTTCTCTTGAGAGAACCGTCCCCATGTTTTTACTCTAATATAGTATAAGCTCTCTCTCTATGTTGAGTAAGGTCAAGTCCGACTAACTCATCCTTCTCACTTACGCGCATCCTAAAGAAAATATCTACGAGCTTATAAATAACAAAGGTAACAATAAAAGTGTAGGCTACCGCAACTGCCACCGCTAATAATTGTATAAGCAATTGCTTAGGATTACCATATAATAAACCGTTTGCGCCGGCAGGATTTATTACTTTAGAAGCCAATACTCCGGTTAAAAGCGTGCCAAGTATCCCTCCGACGCCATGCACGCCAAAAGCATCCAAAGAATCATCGTAACCAAAACGCGGCTTCGTTACCGCCACCGCGATAAAACAAATTATACTGGCTGAAATGCCGATAATAATCGCGGAAATCGGGCTCACATATCCGGATGCGGGAGTAATGGTAGCTAATCCAGCAATTGAACCGGTGACGATACCGAAAACCGTAGGTTTACCATTACGTATCCATTCTAAAAACGCCCAACTTAAACCAGCTGCGGCCGCAGCAGTATTAGTTACGACAAAAGCATTTACCGCTAAGCCATTTACCGCCAAAGCGCTTCCGGCATTAAAACCATACCAGCCAAACCATAAAAGCGCCGTACCTAAAACTACAAAAGGAAGGTTATGCGGAGACGGTGTATGTTCCAAGTTTTTTCTCTTGCCGATAACAATAGTGGTAACAAGAGCCGCGATTCCGGCACTGGTATGCACAACAATGCCTCCGGCAAAATCCAACACGCCAAGATTCTTAAGCCAGCCTCCTTCTCCCCAAACCCAATGACATAAAGGATCATAAACAAAAGTTGCCCAGAGCAAAGTAAAAACTAAAAACGCGGAAAATTTCATTCTCTCGGCAAACGCTCCGATAATCAATGCCGGGGTAATCACCGCGAACATCATCTGAAAAACCATAAATGCCTGATGCGGAATGGTTGCCGAATATCCCGCGTAAGGAGCTGCTCCCACTCCGTTTAAACCAAACCAACTTAAGCCTCCCCAGAATCCATTACCCGGAGCAAAAGCCAGGCTATAACCAAAAAGTATCCATTGCAAAGACAATAAACATAAGGCAACGAAACATTGCATTAAAACACTTAAGATATTTTTCCTTCTAACCATACCGCCGTAGAAAAAAGCAAGGCCGGGGGTCATCAACATTACAAATGCCGCAGATAATAAAACAAATAACGTATCCGCCTGATTAATCATCATATCTCCTCTCTACAATTGATTACCTAACTGAATAATCAGTTGTGTAAAAATTGGGTAAATAAAAAGGCACCTTTACGGATTTTTTAAAATCCATATCGGCGCCGACATTGCGCTTTTTTATAAATAAACACTGCTGCGTGCTTATAATAATACAAGTAAACAATCGCCTAACTTGGTAACCTAAATTTATTAGATCCCCAGCTTCTCTTTAACTAATCTGGCGTAAATCTTATTTATGCGCGAAGTTTTAAACCATCTCTCAACCGTAGATACCTGAACATCAACAATCCTGGAAATATCAAATAAAGTATAACCTTTTTGCTGTTTTATAATCTTGATTTTATTTATCAGCTCCTTATCTAGCATTAAACAGCGCCCTCGCCTTTTTCCCCGGTACGGATCCTTATAACATCATCAACCGGATAAATAAATATCTTTCCATCCCCAATTTCTCCGGTCCTAGCATTATCAATTATAACCTTGCTTATCCGGCCGACATCCTGATCTTTAACGATAACTTCTATTTTAGTCTTCGGAAGAAGTTCGACTTTATATTTCTCTCCTCTCCATTGCTGAACAACTCCCTTCTGCTTACCATGGCCTTCAATCTCAGAGATCATCAGTCCAGCCACCCCGGCTTCACTAAGAGCGCTACGTACTGCATCAACACTTTCTGGCCTAATAATAGCTTCTATCTTTTTCATTTTAACCTCCGCAATATAAAAAACTTTTATTTACTCTTAATATCAAGAAATGAGTAAACAGGTTTCCTGCCATAAAATTCAGGATAGGCGGAATTGCCATGTTCACCAATATCAAGCCCTTCAATTTCTTCCTTGAGAGAGACTCTTATGCCCATTGTATATTTTAAACCAATCCAAAAGAGAAGAGAAACTAAAAAAGTAAATACTGCTACTCCTAAAACTCCGAACAATTGAGGCATTAAAAGTTTCGTCCCCCCTCCATAAAATAAACCATTTCCCGTAGCTATACCAACTAATTTATCTTGCGCAAATAAGCCCACGCAAAGCGTACCAAAAATACCATTTACCAAATGCACTGAAAGTGCTCCTACAGGATCATCAATCTTAAGCTTATCAAACATAATAACGGCCAAGACTACAAGTATGCCGGCGATTGTACCGATAATAAGAGAGCTCGATACACTTACAAAAGCGCAAGGAGCAGTAATCGCCACTAACCCTGCAAGGCATCCGTTTAAAGTCATGCCTAAATCCGGCTTACCTAACAATACCCAAGATAATAAAGTCGCGCTAATCGTTGCCATTGCCGCGGCCATATTCGTAGTAATTGCCACATGGCTAATCGCCATAGGATCAGCCGACATTGTAGAGCCAGGGTTAAAACCAAACCATCCAAACCAAAGCACAAAAGTTCCTAATGTTGCCATTGATAAATTATGCCCCGGTATCGGATTAATCCTTCCTTTGGCATATTTTCCAAAACGCGGACCCAATACTAAAATCCCGGATAAAGCTGCCCA
>CAYIFW010000002.1:0-51574 GCA_964362795.1 uncultured Planctomycetales bacterium
CATAAGGGGGATAAAAAGAATGGCCACAAAAGATAAGGCAAAAAAGAAAAAGATTGCCCGAGGCGTAACCAGTGGTATCGCCCATATTCAGGCAAGTTTTAATAATACGATTATTACTATAACGGATAAGCAGGGTAATGTCCTGGCCTGGAGTGCTCCGGGCACAGTCGGTTATAGTGGTTCTAAAAAATCTACTCCTTTTGCCGCGCAAATTGCAGCAACTGATGCTGCTAGAAAAGCTAAGGAAGTAGGGGTAAAGGAATTGGAAGTTTATGTGAAGGGGCCGGGTTTTGGCAGAGAATCGGCGATCCGGGCGCTTCAGGCAGCGGGATTGGTTGTAACTTTAATAAAAGATGTTACCCCTATCCCTCATAATGGTTGCCGTCCCAAGAAGAAAAGGAGAGTTTAATTTATGGGCCGTTATACTGGTGCAGTTTGCAGGTTATGCCGTAGGCAGGGTGAAAAATTATTTTTAAAGGGAACCAGGTGTCAGACGGAAAAATGCGCGGCTAATAAAAGAGCGTATCCGCCGGGACAGCATGGACAAGGCAGGAGGCAAAAACTTTCTAATTACGGCCTGCAGCTAAAAGAAAAGCAAAAAGTTAAAAGAATTTACGGAGTTATGGAAAAACAGTTCCGTATATATTTTAAGATTGCTTCTAAGACTAAAGGCGTAACCGGTAAAGTTCTTTTGCAGTTATTAGAGCGCAGGCTGGACAATGTAATCTTTCGTATGGGATTAGGCACTTCTCGCGCGCAAGCTCGTCAGGTTGTCAGGCATAATATGGTTGCGGTTAATTCGCGCAGAGTTAATATTCCGTCGTTTTTAGTGGCTAAGGATGACGTAGTTGAGATTAAGACTAAAGATAAAGCTAAGATTAAACTTAAAGATAATCTTGAACTTTCTAAGGAGAGAACTGTTCCTAGCTGGTTGGCATTTAATTTGGCCGAGATGAAAGCAACGGTTTTAAGGCTTCCTGAAAAAGGCGATATCCAGCAGCAGATCCAGGAGCAGTTGATCGTCGAGTTGTATTCCAAGTAATAAAGTTTGGAATTTTATTAAATATAAGGGGGTAAAATGGGAATAAAATGGAGAGATTTTCAGTTTCCTAAGAAACTTGAATGCGATGAGTCAACCTACAGTGAAACCTACGGAAAATTCCAGGCCGCTCCTTTTGAAAGAGGATATGGCGTAACCTTAGGTAACTCCTTAAGAAGAGTCTTACTTTCATCTATCGAAGGCAGCGCGGTGAGCGCGATTAAAATTGCCGGAGTAAGCCATGAATTTTCCACAATTCCGGGAGTGCTGGAGGATGTTCCGGAGATTATTTTGAATATCAAAAGTTTAGTTTTAAATTCTCATTCCAAAATTCCTAAAACGATTTATCTTAAAGCGGATAAAAAGGGTGAGGTTAAGGCTAAGGATATCCAAACGGATGAGACAATCGAAATTATTAATCCGGAACTTCATATTGCTACTTTGACTAAAGATACTAAGCTTAATATTGAGATGGAGGTATCCCGCGGTAGAGGCTATGTTCCGGCTGAAATTAATAATAAAGAGGATAAGGTTGCTGGTTTTATCGCCGTTGACTCGGTGTTTACTCCGATTAAAAAGATCAATTATTTTGTCGAGAATACCCGCGTCGGACAGCGCACGGATTACGATAAGCTGATTATTGAGATTTGGACTAATGGCAGCATTAATCCTAAAGACGCCCTGCTTTACGGCTCAAATATTTTACAGAGGCATTTAGATATCTTCGTAAGTTTCGGCCAGCTACCTGAGGATATCGCCGAAGAAGAGCCGGAGATGACTAAAGAGGACACGGCTTTATATGAGAAATTACGGTTGCCGATCTCCGAACTTGAGCTTTCAGTGAGGAGCTCTAACTGTTTAAGAGAAGCCGGAATTAAGAGTATCGCTGATTTGGTGAAAAGAAGCGAAGACGAGATGCTCAACTTTAAGAATTTCGGCAAGAAATCTCTTACTGAAATTCAGGAGTTGCTGATGGGCATGGGGATCAGTTTAGGGATGCAGGTTGATCCTAAGAAAATAAAGAAGGGTTAAATAAAATGAGACATGCAAAAAAAAGAATGCAGCTAGGGCGTTTTACCAGCTGGCATGATGCGACAATAAAAAGTTTGGCTAAAAATATGGTTATTTGTCAGAGTATTAAAACTACTTTGATCCGGGCCAAAGCCTCAAAACAAATGATCGAGAAGCTTATTACTTTATCTAAGAAAAATACGCTTTTTGCCCGCAGGCAGGCGCAAAGAGTTTTAGGTGAGCATAAGCTGGTAAACCTGCTTTTTAATGAAATCGGGCCGAGATTTGCCGGCCGCTCCAGCGGTTTTACCAGGATTATTCCTTTGGGTAGGCGCCGCGGGGATAATGCGGAAATGGCGATCTTTGAGCTTACCGAATTAAAGAAAAAAGAACCCAAAAAGGTAAAAAAAGGTAAAGAAGATAAAATCCAGCCGGCCCCGGAAACTAAAGAAGTCGGCCAGGATAAAGCAGCTTTAGAGCCAAAGAAAGAAACTAAAATACCGGCTAAAGATAATCCGCTAGATGAGAAGAAGCCGCAGAAGAAGTTTATGGGCGGTTTAAGGACCATATTTAGAAAGAAAAGTGATTCTTTGTAAATAAAGAAAAACTTTTATGAAAATAGATACTAGGCTTGCTGAGCGCCTAAAAAAAATAAATCCTTCTTCAACGCTGGCGATAACCTCCAAAGCCAAGAAGCTCAAAAGCGAGGGCAAGGATATTGTTAATTTTGCCGCCGGAGAGCCGGATTTTGACACCCCCGATTTTATTAAAGTTGCTGCGATACAGGCAATAAATTCAGGATTCACCAAGTATACTCCTACCACAGGTATCCCGGATTTAAAAAAACTTATTTGTCAGAAATTTAAAAAAGATAATTCTTTAGAGTATGCTCCGGACCAGATTATTGTTTCCAACGGAGCAAAGCACAGTATTTTTAACGCGTTGATGGTGCTTTTGAATCCTAAAGATGAGGTGCTTATCCCTTTGCCTTATTGGGTCAGCTACCCGGAGATGGTCAATCTCTGCGAAGGGATTCCGCGCTTTATTAAAACCACTGCGGAGAATAATTTTAAAATATCCGCAGCCGACCTTTCCAAGCATGTCAGCGCAAAAACTAAAGTTCTTATTCTGAATAGCCCGTCAAATCCCTGTGGTTCGGTTTATACCCATGAGGATCTGGAAGCAATCGCTAGAATTTGCGTTAGTAAGAATATTTTTGTGATTAGCGATGAGATTTATGAAAAGATTATTTTTGATGGTTTAAAGCATAGTTCAATTGCCAGCTTAAATAAAGATATTTATGATTTAACCATTACGGTTAATGGTTTGTCTAAAAGCCATTCAATGACCGGCTGGCGTATCGGCTACCTTGGCGCTCCTAGCGATGTGGCGTGCGCTATCTCTAATCTACAGGATCATTCTACTTCTAATCCAAATTCTATCGCCCAGAAGGCAGCGGTCGCGGCACTTAGCGCTCCGGAAGATTTTACGCATAAATTATGTTTGGAGTTTTTAAAACGCCGAGATTACCTGGCTCAAAGATTAAAACAAATTAAAAATTTAAGTTTTTTTATGCCGCAAGGCGCGTTTTATATATTTTGTGATATATCCGAAACTAAGCTTGATTCTTTGACTTTTGCCAAGCGCCTGCTGGAGGAAGAGTTTGTCAGCTTGATCCCCGGATGCAGTTTTGGCATGGATGACCATATAAGAATAAGTTTTGCCACGAGTATGGAGGAATTGCAAAAAGGTATGGACAGGTTAGAGAAATGGGTGGCTAAGCTATGAGGCCCCAGACTATTGCGGAAAAGATACTAAGCGCGCATTCCGCCAAGCCGCTGTTTGCCGGTGATTTTGCGGTTTGCAAAGTAGATTTTGCTTTCGGCCAGGATGGTACCTCATCGATAATTATCGACCGGATTAAAGAGTTAGGCGTAAAAAAATTAAAAACTAAATTTTGCATGGTAATTGACCATAGCGCGCCAAGCCCCAGCGAAGGGGTTTCCCGGGTGCATAAAAAGATGCGTGATTTTTCGCAGGTTTTTAAGACGGAGATTTTTGATATCGGCTGCGGCGTCTGTCATCAGATTATTCCTGAATCCGGGAATGCTTTACCCGGAGATTTAATTTTGGGAGCCGATTCACATACCTGTACTTACGGGGCACTCGGCGCATTTTCTACCGGGGTAGGCTCTACGGATTTAGCCATAGCTTTAGCTACCGGAAAGAATTGGTTTAAGGTTCCGGCTACTATAAAAATTATTATTAAAGGCAAGTTACCTCAAGGCGTTTTTGCCAAAGATGTAATTCTGTATATAATCGGTCAAATTAAAAGTGACGGGGCAACTTATAAAGCAGTTGAATTTTGCGGCCCGGTGATTAATAATATGGATATGGACGGCCGTTTTACGATTGCCAATATGCTGGTTGAGATGGGGGCAAAGTGCGGTTTTATGCCGGTTGATAAAAAAACCGTTGCCTGGATAAGCGCCGAAGCCGGTAAAAATAAGCGCTTGAAGAAAATTTTCGCAGACCCCGGAGCTATTTATGAAAATGTTTATGAATTCGATATCTCTAAGCTTAAACCGATGGTTTCCCTGCCGCATAGCGTGGATAATGTCGTTCCGGCGGTTTCTTTAAAGAAAGTTAAAATCGATGAAGCTTTTCTGGGAACTTGTACTAACGGCAGGATTGAGGATTTTAAAGAGGCGGCAAAGATTTTAAATAAACGTAAAGTTTCTGCAAAAGTTAAATTAATTATCGCTCCCAGCTCGCGCAAGGTTTATTTACAGGCTTTAAAGCTGGGTTTAGTTGAAATATTTATCAAGGCCGGCGCGGTCATTGTCGCTCCGGGTTGCGGGCCTTGCGTGGGTACGCACAACGGAATTCCCAGTGACGGGGAGGTTGTAATCTCAACGGCTAACCGTAATTTTAAAGGCAGAATGGGGAATCCTGCGGCATTTATTTATCTGGCTTCTCCGGCTACGGTTGCGGCTTCAGCGTTGACCGGTTTTATTACTGATCCTCGAGTTTATTCTTAATAAGTTAAGTCAAACGGAGGTATCCTATGGAAATTCGTGATTTGCTTTTGATGTGTATTGATAAGGGCGCTTCGGATTTACATATTACGGAAAATGAGCCTCCGATATTGCGTATCGACGGTAGGTTATCGCGCACAGCTTTAGAGAAATTAGATAAGCCGAGCCTTAAGAAAATGATTCATACCGTGCTTTCTAATTCGCAGAAGGAGATTTTTGAGCGCGAACTGGAGCTGGATTTTTCTTTGGCTCTTCCGGGCTTAGACCGCTTCCGCGTGAACGTTCATTTGCAAAAAGGAACGGTTGAGGCAGCTTTCCGCCGGATTCCACTGGAAATACCTACTGTAGCAAAATTAGGTTTGCCGAAAATTATCAGTGAATTGGCGCGTAAGGCCAATGGTTTAGTTTTAGTAACCGGCCCTACCGGCATGGGGAAAACTACGACTCTGGCGGCGATGATCGATCTGATCAACAGTGAACGGGAATGCATGATTACCTGTATTGAGGATCCGATCGAGTTTATTTATACCAATAAAAAAAGCGTAGTTAAACAGCGCGAAGTTTATGCCGATACGCATTCTTTTGCCGATGCCCTGCGCCATGCCCTGCGCCAGGACCCTAATGTTATCGTAGTCGGAGAGATGCGCGATTTAGAAACTATTTCTACCGCTTTAACTGCCGCTGAGACCGGCCACCTTGTTTTAGCTACTTTGCATACTCCGGATGCTCCGCAAACTATTTCCCGGATTATCGATGTTTTTCCTCCGCATCAGCAGACCCAGGTTAAATTACAACTTTCGGATTGTTTGCAGGGAGTAGTTTCACAGCTCCTGCTTCCGCATGCATCCGGAACGGGTAGGGTGCTGGCTACGGAGATCATGATTGCAACTTCCAGTATCCGGAATCTTATCCGCGAACAGCAGATTGAGCAGATTCCCACCATGATGCAGACCGGTTTGCAATATGGTATGAACACCATGGATAGCTGTCTTAAAGAATTGACTCAGAAGGGATTAATTACTTTGGATGCGGCGATGTCTAAGGTGAAGAATCGGGAAGAATTTAAACAACTATGAGTATCATCGGTACTAGCGTAAAATTAGGGGATAATATTAATACGGATTTTATTATCTCCGGAAGGTATAAGTTTGCTATTACCGATATGAAGGAATTGGCCAAGCATATTATGGAGGATATTGATCCGAATTTTCCTCAAAAGATTGTTCCGGGCAAAACCGTCATTGTTGCCGGTAATAACTTCGGCATGGGTTCTAGCCGGGAACAGGCGCCTCTGGTCATTAAAGAAGCCGGGATTGTCGCGGTTTTATCGCCGCAATTTGCGCGCATATTTTTCCGCAATAGTTTTAACATCGGATTATTGTTGATTGAAACCGATACTAGTAAAATTGATGAGCATGATCAGTTGGAGATTGATTTAAGCCAAGGCCTGGTAAGAAATTTAACTAAAATGATTGATTTAAAGATTAAGCTTTTGCCTGAATTTATGCAGAATCTCTTAAGCGAGGGCGGTATAGTTAATTATTATAAAAAACACGGAGAACTTAAAATTTAAATGAAGCACAGAATAACTTTGATTCCCGGTGACGGAATTGGCCAGGAAGTTTCTCTGGCTGCTTGCCGTTGTATTGAGGCTGCCGGAGTAGACATCAAGTGGGATAAGGTATTAGCCGGAAGTGATGCTTTAGAGAAAACCGGAGAGCTTCTGCCGCAAAGCGTATTAGATTCAGTGCGGGCCAATAAAGTTGCCCTTAAAGGGCCGATTACCACGCCTATTGGCACCGGATTCCGCTCGGTGAACGTAGCGATTAGGCAGGCTTTGGATCTTTATGCCTGCGTGCGTCCGGCAAAAAGTTATACAGGAGTTAAGAGTGTTTTTAAGAATATTGACCTGGTTATTATCAGGGAGAACAGCGAAGATCTTTATGCCGGAATTGAGTATGCAGAGGGAAAAACTGAAACTAAGAATTTAATTGCTCAGATTCAGAAAGATACCCGGAAGCTGATCCGTCAGGATTCCGGAATTACGATTAAGGCTATCTCTAAATTTGCCTCCGAAAGAATCGTCCGTTTCGCTTTTGAATATGCTCTAAAGAATAACCGTAAAAAAGTAACCTGTGTGCATAAAGCAAATATCATGAAATTTACTGACGGGTTATTTTTAAAGGTTGCCCGGGAGGTCGCGCAAAGTTATAGCGGAAAAATAATTTTTGATGAGGCCATCGTTGATAATATGACGATGCAATTGGTGCAGAAGCCGCATAATTACGATGTTCTGGTTTTACCTAATCTTTACGGAGATATTATTTCTGATCTCTGCGCCGGTTTAGTCGGTGGTTTAGGGATTGCACCCGGGGCCAACATCGGAAACGAATTGGCGGTATTTGAAGCCGTGCATGGATCGGCGCCGAAATATAAAGGGCTGAATAAGGTTAATCCGGCGGCAATGATTTTATCCGGAGTTTTAATGTTGCGTCATATTAATGAAGCTAAAGCGGCAGATAGATTAGAAGAGGCGGTAAAAGAGGTGGTTGCCGAAGGTAAATTCGTAACTTATGACTTAAAAGCTGATCCGTTAGATCCTGGCGCCGTAGGCACTGCGCAGATGGCGGATGCGATTATCGGTAAATTAAAGAGAGCTTAACTAATGAAAATCAGCGTTATCGGTGCAGGCAATGTAGGCAGCTTAACGGCAATGCGCATCGCTCAAGATGGATTAGGCGATGTTTTACTTATTGATGTAGTTAAGGGATTAGCGCATGGCAAGGCGTTGGATTTAGAGGATGCCCGGGCGCTTTTAAAATGTAATTATAATATTTCCGGCAGTGATGATATTACCCGGATTAAGGATTCCGATATTGTGGTGGTTACTGCCGGCCTGGCGCGTAAACCCGGGATGAGCCGCGAAGAATTATTGCTCAAGAATGCTCAAATTTTAAAAGAGGTATGTTTAAAGATTAAAGAGCTGGCAAAAAAAGCAATTGTTATCGTGGTAACCAACCCCTTGGATATTATGACTCTTTATGCTTTAAAGATCACCGGTTTTAAGCCGGAAAGACTTTTTGGCATGGGGATTAGTTTGGATACTGCCAGATTCGCTAATTTAATTGCCGCGGAATTAAATTTACCGGTTACGGATATTGAAGCATTGGTCATTGGCGCTCACGGAGAAGCCATGCTTCCTTTACCGGGTTTTTCAAAAATTAAAGGCGTAGCTTTGGATGAGTTTCTAAATGAGGAAAAAATTAACTCCTTAGTCAGCCGTACTGTCGCCAGAGGCGCTGAAATTGTGGCCAATCTCGGCACCGGTAGCGCATTCTTTGCTCCTTCAGCGGCAATTGCTGGAATCGTTAAAGCAATCGTAAAAGATGAGAAGCGCACCCTGGGATTATGCGCTTATCTGGATGGCCAGTACGGAATTAAAGATAGCTGCATCGGTGTTCCTTGCCGTTTAGGCAAGAATGGTATCGAACAGATTATTGAATTGAATCTTTTAGCTGAAGAGAAGGCTCGGCTGATCAAATCAGCCCAACTTGTGGCCCAGGCTCAAGCGCAATTAATTGCTTAAATCAAACCTATGTATGATCTGGCCGTCATCGGAGCAGGTTGGGCGGGATTTAACGCTGCTCAAAGAGCAAAAGATCTTAAGCTTAAAGTTTGCCTTATTGAATCGGCTAAAATCGGCGGAACCTGCCTTAATCACGGATGCATTCCTACCAAGGTATTAATTGCCTGCGCTAAAGCATTTTCTCTGGCTGAAAAATCATCTGTTTTTGGCATAGAGTTAGAAAACCTGCGGGTTAATTTCGTAAAAATCCAAGCCAGGAAAAATAAGATTGTGGACCAGCTTGCTCAGGGCATGAAAGCCAGGCTGGCAGGAATTGATTTCATTAATTCAGGCGCCCAACTTGTTTCTCCTCAGGAGATAAAAGTTGACGGCCGCTTAATTAATGCTAAGTTCATACTTATTGCCAGCGGAAGCCGCCCGGTTGGATTAACAGATTTAGAATTCGATCAAGAAAAAATAATCTCTAGCGACCAGGCTCTGGAGTTAACCGAGATCCCGCAGTCTTTATTAATCATCGGGGCAGGGGTGATTGGTTGTGAATTTGCCAGCCTTTTTTCTATTCTGGGAAGCAAGGTAACTCTAGCTGAGAAAATGCCGCATCTTTTACCGGAACAGGATCAAGACCTGGCGCGAAAATTAGAAGTTATTTTTAAGAAAAAATCCATTCAAGTAATTACCGGCGCTGATGTCAGCGCGATTAAGCCGCAGGATTATTCACGGGTTATAGTTTGCGTAGGAAGAGCTTCTAATATTGCCGGCCTGGGATTGGAAAATTTAGGGATAAAATTAGAGAACGGTAGAATTGGGGTCGATGATTATCTTAAAACCAGTGTTGCTAATATCTATGCGGCAGGGGATTGTGCTTCTAGAATAATGCTGGCTCATTATGCTGCTTATCAGGGGATAACGGCAGTTGAAAATATGGTTTCTAATAATAAACATAAAGCAAATAACCCGGTCGTTCCTGCCTGTATATTTACGCAGCCGCAGTTGGCAAGCGTAGGTTTAAATGAAGACGCTGCAATGGCAGCCGGTTTAGCGGTTAAAGTCGGCAAATTTGATTTTCGCGCCAGCGGCGCGGCTTGGATTATCGATGAAACTGAAGGTTTCATTAAGGTTATTAGTAACGGCCAAACTCAGGAAGTAATCGGCGCTAGCATTATCGGCCCGTTGGCTAGTGAATTAATTGCAATTTTTTCAATGGCAGTTTCTCTGCATTTGACGCTTAGCCAAATCCGCGCGATCATCTTTGCCCATCCTACTCTTGCGGAATCAATTCATGAAATTTCTTAAGCTATCGGGAGGGTTTTATGTTTGAAGTTGTTTTACCGGAATTAGGAGAAGGTGTTACTAAAGCTACCCTGACATATTGGTTTTTTAAGGCCGGCCAGAAAGTAAATCAGAATGATGAGTTGGTTGAGCTGACTACTGATAAATCTACTTTTAACCTGCCCAGTCCTTGTACCGGAATAATCTCTAAAATAATTTATAGTGAAGGTGATACTGTCGCGGTCGGCCAGGTATTAGCCCAGATTGCCGAAGAATAGCCATTTTTCTTGACAATGTATGGTTTCTCTAGTATATATATGATTATCGTAGATATGCTTGAGAGCAAGGAGTAATGATGGTTAATTATAAAGAAATTATGACGGCAAAAGAGGTGGCGCGGTATTTAAGCATTCATCCGCTCACCGTGCATAAATATGCCCGGGCAGGAAAGATTCCGGCGTTTAAGATCGGCACGGATTGGCGTTTTCATAAAAAATATATCGAAGAATGGATCCATCAGAAATTAACTTCTAATACAGGCAGGGGCAATGGCAATTGATTATAAAAAAGAGTTAGAAAGCGCAGCCAGGAATATGATCCTGGTTCACGATCCGGATTCTTTGATTAAGATGATCGTGCGTATGATGGTCCAAAAGGCAAAAATTTCCCATGCCAGTTTCTTTTTGTACAATAAGGAAAAACAGGGATATCTGCTTACGGTTTCCAAAGGTTCTTTGGCTAAGAAAGTTCCTTTGGATTTAATTTGTATTGATAAAGATGATGTGTTGATCCGTTTTTTCAAAGAGCATCAGAGCATCCTTATTTTTGGCCGGGATGCCTTGCTTTATGAACAGGCGCGCCTGGCGTTAAAAAACGAAAAGTTAAAGAAGGAAACAGCGCAGCAGTTGGGCCAGGTCCTCTATCAAATGCAGCTTTTAGAAACTGATGTTTGTATCCCTAGTTATTTTCGCGACCAGTTGCTGGGTTTGTTATTTTTAGGCAGGAAAAATAATAATCGAAAATTTATTGATGAGGAGCTGGATTTTTTCATCGCGCTTAATTCTAACGCGGCAATGGCGATTAGGAATGCCCAGTTATTCAAGGAATTGGAAAGTGAATTAGATCATAAACATCAGCTTTTTGTACGTACGACCATTGCCTTAGCCGCGGCGATTGAAGCCAAAGATCATTATACTCATGGCCATACTACCCGGGTGACTAACATAAGTATTGAGATTGCCAAAAGGATCGGGCATAAGTCCAAAAATAATTTTGATGAAAAGTTTCTGGAGAATTTACATATTGCTAGCCTCTTGCATGATATCGGTAAAATCGGAGTGCCGGAGCATATTTTAAATAAAAGAAGCGCTCTTACTGTTGGAGAACGCAACCGGATTCAAGACCATCCGATGATCGGAGTCGGTATTTTAAAGCCGATTAAAGAGTTGGAGGGTTCAATTCTGGGGGTTAAATATCACCATGAGCGGTTTGATGGCCAGGGTTACCCTGAAGGTTTAAAAGGGGAGCAGATTCCTTTGGTTGCCTCGATAATTTCCGTAGCGGATTCTTTCGACGCTATGAGCACTGACCGGCCCTACCGGTTGGCTTTGGATAAAAAGGATGCGATTAATGAAATAAGTTCTTTACGTGGCCGGCAGTTTTGTCCTCGCGTTACCGATACATTTCTTGAACTCTGCAAGGAAGGTAAAATCTAGTCCTCTTATGCGAGCTAAACGTATAATTTTAATGTATATCTCTGAAGTTTCCGGGCATCGCAGCGCCACGCTGGCCATTGAAAAAGCGCTCAAGGAATTGCGGCCGGATACAGAAATTTTAAATATTAACGCTTTTAATTATACCAATCCTATATCTGAGAAAGTAATTAACCGGATTTATATGGAGGTAATTAAGCATACCCCGAAATTATGGGATTATCTCTATGATAATCCCAGCGTAGTTAAGGGGCTTGAAAATATCAAACGCCATGTTCATAAATCAAACTCTCCCAAGCTTAAAAAACTTTTTGATAGTTTTAATCCGGATTTAGTTGTTTGCACTCAGGCATTCCCCTGCGGAATGGTTGCTGATTATAAAAAAACTTATAAAGTAAATTTACCGCTGGTAGCGGTCTTAACGGATTATATTCCGCACGCTTATTGGGTCTATGATACGGTGGATTATTATATTACTCCTTCGGAAGATGTGTCGGCTCGCCTGGAGAAGAAAGGGGTTGGAGCTCAAAAGATTAGATCTTACGGGATCCCGTTTGACCATAAGTTTAATCAAAAGCAAAGTAGTGGAAGTATCTTTGGTAAATTGAAATTAAATCCTAAAAAGCCGGTGGTCTTAATTATGGGCGGAGGCCAGGGATTAGGGCCGATTAAAACTATTGTTAAATCTCTGGAAAAAAGTAAGCATGATATTAGCGAGTTGATCGTTGCCGGGACGAATAAAAAATTATTCAATTCGCTTAAGCGCAAAGTTAAACATTATAAAAAAGATATCCATTTGTTTGGTTTCCTGCAGAATATTCATGAATTAATGCGTATTGCCAGTGTAATTATTTCTAAGCCGGGGGGAGTCACTACCGCCGAAGTTCTCAGCATGGGCTTACCGATGATCATTGTTAAGCCGATTCCCGGCCAGGAGATTAATAATACGAATTTCTTAACCCATAAAGGGGCAGCCATTAAGATAGATGAGCCAAAAGAGGTCTATCAGATTATCGACGAGCTGCTAGAAAATAAAACCAAATTAGAGCAACTTAAAAGCGCAGCTTTAAAAATTGCCAAACCTGAAGCCAGTATGGATGTCGCCAAGCTTCTTTTGAGCCTATAAATCGTGTTAAATCATTATCTCTACCGTTTCGGACAATTCATCGCGTTAAATTTACCCCTGAAATTTGTTTATGGTTTTGCCGTATTTTTAGCCGACCTGCGTTATCTCTTCGTATTCCGCGACCGGAGATTTGTTAGAGCTAATTTACAAATTATTCTTCCTCATAAATCTATCAAAGAATTACGTAAAATTAGTCGAATGGTTTTTCGGAATTTTGCTAAATACTTAGTAGATTTTTTCCGTTTCGAGAAACTTGACCTTGAATATATAAATAAAAATGTAAAGCTAGAAAATATGCATAATTTTGACCAGGCTCTGGCTAAAGGTAAGGGTGTGATTGTGCTGACGGCGCATCTGGGTAATTGGGAACTTGGGGGAGTAGTTATTGCGCAATTAGGGTATCCTTTCTGGGTTGTCGCTCTGCCGCATAAAAATAAAAAAGTTAATGATTTTTTTGACGCGCAAAGAAATAGAAAAGGGGTTAAAGTTATTGCCATGGGTAAGGCTGTGAGAAGCTGCATCTCTGAAATCAAAAAAAATCATATGGTGGCTTTGGTGGGAGACCGGGATTTTACCGAAAAAGGTATTGTCTTGGATTTCTTCGGAAAACCCACGCATCTTCCCGAAGGGCCGGCAGCGTTAAGTTTAATGACCGGAGCCTCAATTGTTCCCGGGTTTATGTTTAGGAATCCGGATGACTCTTTTACCTTGAGGATAGAAAAATCAATCGAATTTATTCCTTCCGGAGATAAGGAAAAGGATTTAGCTGGGCTGATTACTGTTTATAATCAAGTGCTCCAAGATTATATCCGTAAATATCCCGAACAATGGTATGTTTTTCGTAAATTTTGGGTTAAATAATTATGCGTACTTGTGTAGTTATCCCGACTTATAATGAATCTAAAGCAATTTCCGGGCTGATCGAACAAATAACCAAATTGGGCCTGGAGGTAATTGTAGTTGATGATGGATCAGCCGATGCTACGGCGCGTATTGCTACTGCCAGCGGGGCTAAAGTTTTACGTAATGATTCCAATATCGGTAAGGGAGCGTCTTTAATTAAGGGGTATAATTTTGCTCTTGCCCAGGGATTCGACGCTGTGATTAGCATGGATGGAGATGGCCAGCATTCCTGCGAGGATATTAGGTCATTTATCCATAAGGCTGAAGCTTTCCCCAAAGCCATTATTGTGGGTAATCGAATGGCCTCAACCCAAGAGATGCCATTTTTACGGATTATGACCAATCGTTTTATGTCCAGGTTGATCTCATTAATTACTAAACAGTATATTCCGGATACGCAATGCGGGTTCCGTTTGATAAGAAAAGAAATCCTGCAGAAATTGAATTTAGCGACATCTAAATATGAGATTGATTCTGAAGTTTTAATTAAGGCAGCCCGTTTAGGTTTTAAGATTGAATCTATCCCGGTAGAAACAATTTATGCGGGCCAAAAAAGCCAAATTAATCCTTTTGTGGATACTTTGAGATTTTTGCGTTTTATTATTTTGGAGTTTATACGGGGGCCTAAGCATGCTTAGTACTATTTTACACTGGTTAAAGGGATTGCCGCAAGAACAAGTCGTGATGATTGTTGGCGCTCTGCCGG
The DNA here is from genome assembly GCA_964362795.1 of uncultured Planctomycetales bacterium. Classification (GTDB taxonomy): domain Bacteria; phylum Omnitrophota; class Gorgyraeia; order Gygaellales; family Profunditerraquicolaceae; genus UBA6249. Next base: position 14,391 of record CAYIFW010000002.1, read on the forward strand.
TGTCGGAACTAAGAGGAGCAATACCATTAGCGATATCATTCGGCATGCCCTTGGCTAAGGCTTTTTGGCTTTCGGTTTTAGGTAATTGTATTATTGTGGCCCCGGCGCTTTTTCTTTTTCAACCGGTCACGGATTTCTTGAGAAAATTTAAAATATGGTCCCGATTTTTTGATTGGGTTTTTGCCAGGACGAAGAAAAACTCGGATGCGATTCAGAAGTATGAGGCTCTGGGTTTGGCTATCTTTGTAGCGATTCCTCTTCCGATGACCGGGGTCTGGAGCGGGGTAATCGCGGCCTCTTTATTTAAGATCCGTTTTCGCTACGCGTTTTTAGCGATTATCGCCGGCGTATTTTGCGCGGGCCTGATTGTTGCCTCTTTATGCGGTTTAGGCATGTTAACTTTTAAGGCGGTTTCAGGATGATCCAGGTTTATACAGGTAATGGTAAGGGTAAGACGACTGCGGCCTTAGGAAATTATTGTAAAGAGAAAATACCGGGTAGTTATTCTGGATGAAATTAAAGCTATTGACAAATTATTGCTGGGTGTTAAAGTAATTAAAGAATTTTAAAGATATAGGTTAAGGGAAATCCGTTGGCCGTAAGGCTTATGAAAGCGGATGCGGTCCCGCCGCTGTAAGGGTAGACGAAAGCTGCTAGTATGTCACCATCGAAAAGATGGTAAGACGGCAGCAAGTAGGTTTAAAACCTAAGCCAGAAGACCTGCCTATATAAGAGTAATGCCTCGTGGAATGGGCCAAGAAATATTTGGGTGCGACCCGTCAGGCAAAAGTTGACGGGTTTTTTGTTTATTTTAGGGTGCGAATAAATGACGACAAAATTAATTTTGATCAGGCATGGCCAGACTGGCTGGAATTTAAAAAAACGTTATAGCGGTTTTATCGATATCGCGCTTAATACGCAAGGCCGTAAACAAGCCCGCAAACTTGGCAAACGGCTAAAGGATGAGAAAATCCACAGGGTTTATTCTAGCGACCGGATTCGCGCGCTTCAAACTGCAAGAATACTTTTTAAGCGCGCCGATATAGGAATAGTCCCGGATTTACGGGAGATGCATTTCGGCGCTTTTGAGGGTATGACTTATAATGAAATTATGGCGAAGTATCCCGTTGTTTATAAAAAGTGGTTGTGTAATCCCTTCGCTATTACTATTCCTAAAGGGGAATCATTAGCTGATTTTCAGAAAAGGGTAGTTGTCGCTTTTAAAAAAATTGTTTTTTCCAATAAAAATAAGACAGCCGCAATAGTCTGCCATGGAGGCACCATTAGTATATTTATCAGTCATATAGCGAAAACAAAAAAATTCTGGGAACAGATCCCATCTTCGGCTTCTTTAAGCATTATTGAGTATAAGAGAAATAAGGCCAATATCCGGCTCTTAAACGATACGTCGCATCTCTAATTATGGGGAACATTACTTTTATTATTGGCGGCTCAAGGAGCGGCAAAAGCGCGTACGCCTTAGAATTGGCTAAAAAAAGCGGCCGCCGCCGGGTAGCTTTTATCGCTACCTGCGCTGTTTCTTCTGATAGCGAGATGAAAAAACGTATTATGCTGCATAAAAAGAGCCGGCCAAAACACTGGAAGACTTTTGAAGATACCGCGGACTTACCTTTATTGTTAAAACAGATCGGGGGAAAGTTTGAAGTTGTTATTATAGATTGTTTGACGCTTTTGGTATCAGGCTTTATGTTAAAAGGCAATAAAGAAAGTGTGATAAGAAATAAGGTTAATCGAATTTTAAAAATATTACAGAGGGCAAAAGCAAAAACGATTATAGTTTCAAATGAGGTGGGTTTAGGTATTGTTCCGGATAACCGCATAGCTCGCGATTTCCGGGATATAGCAGGCAGGGTAAATCAGATTGCCGCCAGTAATTCCGATAAAGTGTTTTTTTTAGTCTCTGGCCTACCATTGAGGATAAAATGATCAAAGACATTACTAAAAAAATAATTAAGATTGATCAGGAGCTTATAAAAAAAACGCAGGACAGGCTTGATAACCTTACTAAACCGCAAGGCTCTCTTGGTAGGCTTGAAGAGCTAGCCAAGCTTATTGTAGGTATAACTGGCAAAGAGAGCCCTGAATTTTCCAATAAAGTTATTTTTACTTTAGTTTCCGACCACGGTGTCTGTGAAGAAAGAGTGAGTGCTTTCCCGCAAGAAGTTACCGCGCAGATGGTCTATAATTTTTTAAGCGGGGGCGCCGGGATAAATGTCTTAGCTAAACACATCGGTGCCCGGGTGGTAGTGGCAGATGTAGGTGTGGCAGCTGATTTAAAAGCGCACCCCAATCTTATAATTAGAAAAATAAATTATGGCACCAAGAATATGGCGCGCGAATCGGCAATGACAAGGGCTGAGGCGATTAAGTCCATTGAAACCGGAATTGAGATATTTGAAGCGGAATTTAAAAACGGTATTGATATTATCGGTACAGGAGAGATGGGGATAGCTAATACTACCGCCTCAAGCGCCATAACTGCGCTCTTTACCAAGAGAAGCGTTGAGGATGTTGTGGGCAGGGGCACAGGGATTGATGATAGCGCATTAGAAAATAAAATCAGGGTGATCAATACCGCTTTAAAGATTAATGATCCTGATTCCAGTGATGCGATAGATGTTTTAGGTAAGGTTGGAGGTTTTGAGATCGGAGGTTTAGCCGGTATAATTCTGGCAGCATCTTCGCGCAGGATCCCCGTGGTAATTGATGGGTTTATTTCCGCAGCTAGCGCGTTAATCGCCTACGGCATTGAGCCGAAAGTAAAAGAATATATGATTGCCGCCCATAATTCAGTGGAAAAGGGGCATAAAGCTATCCTTGATTATTTAGGGCTAGAGGCGCTTTTGGATTTAAAGATGCGTTTAGGCGAGGGAACAGGCGCATGTCTTGGAATAGGTTTAGCTGAGGCAGCAATTAAAATTTTAACACAAATGAACACATTCGAATCTGCCAAGGTTTCGGAAAAGATAAAATCATGACAAGCTTCATTGATGCCGTGCAGTTTTTAACTATATTTCGTTTTCGTAATGATAGGAAATCTTGTCCTGCTTCCAGCGCTATTTGTTTTCCTTTTGTCGGCGCATTCTTAGGCGTAATACTTATTGTTTTAAATGAGGTCCTGACAAAAGTATTTCCTGAATTGTTGGTTAACTTGATTTTGGTTACTGTATCGATTATCTTGACGGGAGCGCTACACCTGGACGGTTTGGCAGATACCTGTGATGCCTTCTTCAGTGGCAAGAACAGGGATGATAAGTTATTGATTATGCGCGACCCGCATAAAGGGACATTTGGGGTGCTGGGGTTAAGTATTGTTATTTTATTTAAAATAAACCTGCTTGCGCTTATTCCGGTAAACCTTAAGGATACAGCTATATTTTTAATGATGGTTTTTTCTCGCTATAGCCTGAATATCGGGATAGGTTTTTTTCCGTATGCCAGAGAACAGGGTAAGGCGAATATTTTCTTTGAAGGCAAAAAGTATAAAAATCTTCTGCTGGCTACCTTGATAACATTAGTTTTAGCAAGCCTTACTTTTCGGGCTGTAACTTACATAGTTTTTCTTCTAATCATCATTTTTAGTTTATTAATGAATAAGATATTCAAAGGGGTACTTGGCGGAATTACCGGGGATACAATAGGTGCGTTATGCGAGTTAACGGAAATAATTACCCTTTTGGCAATATTCGGCTTGTCAACATTCTACGTATAAATATGTTATCCGGACACGGTGGTAATATTAGAGAGGTTTCTAAAGCGCGCGGTATTCCTGAGGTTAAGCTTATTGATTTCAGTAGTAATGTTAATCCGCTTGGATTTAGCCCAAAAATAAGGCATTTAGGCGCCGAGTTTGCTGGAATAATCCGCCGCTATCCTGATCCTGAATGCGTAGCCTTGCGTTCGGGGTTATCCGGCTATCTAGGTGTTAGTACTGATAATATTTTGGCAGGCAACGGCTCAAACGAATTGATTCATTTAGTTCCTCGAGCGCTGAACTGTTCTTCGGCGTTAATCTATAAGCCGGCATTTTGCGAATACGAATTAAGCGTTAAAATTGCTAAAGGCAAGCCATATTTTTTATTCGCGCGTGAAGAAAATGGATTCACTTTTGATATCGAAGAGGCCTTTACGTATGTAAAAAAAGTGGAGATGATTATTTTGTGCAATCCAAATAATCCTACCGGCAATCTGCTAAAGAAAGACGCGCTTCTGGAATTAGCCGCTTATTGCGCTAAAAATAAAACCTACCTGTTTATCGACGAAGTATTTATGGAATTTACCGATGATGAGAATAGTTATTCACTAAAAAATATGGTTACAAAGAATAAATACCTTTTGATTTTAAGAAGCCTGACAAAGTTTTTTAGCCTTGCGGGTTTAAGGATCGGTTATTTGCTGGCGGATAAAAATTTAATCAAAAAAATCAGCTTGCTTCAGCCGACTTGGTCAATAAACGGCTTAGCGCAGGAGATAGCGTTAAGGAGCCTGTCTGACGCAAAATTCATCAAAAAAAGTAAGGAATATATTATACGAGAAAGGGATTTTTTGTTTAGCCGCCTTAAGCGGATTAGGGGGATTTATCCGTATTATCCCAACGCCAATTTCATATTTTGTAAAATTCTGGATAAGCGTTTGAATTCCGGTTTACTGTATTTGCGTCTGTTAAGATCCGGTATCCTGATTAGGGATTGCAGTAATTTTGACGGGTTGGATAACCGTTTTTTCAGGATAGCCGTAAGGAAGCATCAGGATAACCTTCATCTTTTGAATAAATTACAAAATATCATTTAATGAAAACACGCGTATTACAAATTTGCGGGACAGGTTCAGGGGTGGGAAAAAGCGTAATCGTAACCGCTTTGTGCCGGATATTTTTACAAGACGGATATAAAGTTTGCCCTTTTAAGGCGCAGAATATGTCGTTGAATTCTTTCGTTACATCCGGAGGCGCGGAGATGGGCAGGGCGCAGGTAACTCAAGCTTTGTCCTGCCGGATACTGCCGCATGCCGATATGAATCCTGTTTTACTTAAACCGATGACTGATATTGGATCACAGGTAATTGTTCAAGGTAGACCCGTAGGAAATAAAACTGCAAGGCAGTATCAACAGAAAAATTATAAACAGCAGCTATTCCTGAAGGTAAAAGAATCATTCGGACGCCTGAAAAAGGAATATAACATGCTTGTTATTGAGGGTGCGGGAAGCCCTGCCGAAATTAATTTAAAAAGACATGATATCGTAAACCTGAAGATGGCCGCTTACGCCAAGGCGCCGGTTATTCTGCTTGGAGATATTGATAAAGGAGGGGTATTCGCCTCTTTGGTTGGCACGCTTCAACTGCTTGATAAAGGAGAGCGGCGCCTGATCAAAGGTTTTATCATTAATAAGTTTCGCGGAGACAAGTCCCTGTTAAAATCCGGTATCCGTTTTCTGGAAAGAAAAACAAAAAAACCCGTTTTGGGTGTAATTCCGTATTTTAAGGATATCACGATGCCGGAAGAAGATTCGGTTGCCCTTGATGGGTTAGCCAAGAAGGCGCAATATTATCAACGGGTTAAAGGCGCCATAAAAATAACTATAATTCAGCTGCCGCATATATCCAATTTTACGGATTTTGATGCTTTTAAAAGAGAGCCGGATATTTCTTTGGATTATATTGATGACGCCAGCCGATTTGATAATCCTGACTTGATAATTATCCCGGGAACAAAGAATACAATCGAGGATTTAATTTGGCTTAAAGATTCCGGATTAGCCGATAAAATAATATCAGCGCTTAAGCGTAAAGAGCCGGCTTTTGTAGCCGGCATTTGCGGCGGTTACCAGATCTTGGGGAAAAAGATTTACGATACTTACGCGGTCGAATCAAAAAAGAAACAGATTAATGGTTTGGGGATACTTCCAACCGTAACTTTTCTGGAAAAAGATAAGGTACTTACTCAGGTGCGGGCCAGGGAAGTTAGTTCAGGGTTAGAAGTTTTTGGTTATGAGATTCATCACGGGCGCAGCCGTAATCTTGGCGGCTACCAACCGGCTTTTCAAATTACTGAACGTGCCGGAAAGCGGGTTAAAGATTTTGACGGGGTTCTGGCGGACAGAAAAAATATCCTGGGGACCTATATTCACGGGTTATTTGACGCGGATAATTTCAGGAGAGATTTTCTTAACCGTATCAGGGTTAAAAAGGGGTGGCTTGCGTTAAATAATGCGGTATCTACTAATCTTAATACGGAATTTGAGAGGCTTGCGGATCTGGTTCGAAAAAATATCGATATGAAATTATTATATAAAATTTTAAAGGCAGGAATTTAAACTATGGAATATCGGGTATTGGCTGTTTTGCTTGCTTATCTGCTGGATTTAGTTTTTGGCGACCCCCAATGGAGTTGGCATCCTGTGCGTATTATCGGCAGGTTAATTGCAAAATCGGAAATCCCCCTTTATAAGAGCAGATTCAATAAAAGGTTATCCGGTTTTTTGCTAGTGATTTTAGTTATCGGTATCACGGTTATTGGTGTTTTTCTTATTCTTAAAATAAGCAGGCTAATTCATGCGTATCTTTATTCCATCACCTATGTATTATTGATATATTTCGCGTTGGCAGCCAAGTCTTTAGCTGCGGAGGCAGGTAAGGTTTATAAGGCGTTAAGAAAAAACGATATTATACAGGCAAGGAAGAGTTTGTCGATGATAGTTGCTCGCGATACCGAAGCCTTAGAAGAGCCGCAGGTTATCCGGGCAACCGTTGAAACCGTTGCAGAAAGCACAATGGACGGGATAATCTCGCCGTTGTTCTACGTATTTTTAGGCGGGCCGGTTTTGCTTTGGGCCTACAAGGCAATTAACACTTTAGATTCAATGGTTGGCTACCGTGATGATAAATATATGTTTTTTGGCAGGGCCGCGGCAAAAATAGACGCGATAGCAAATTTTATCCCTGCTAAGATTACCTGTTTTTTTCTTTTGATTGCAGGCTATTGCTGCGGCAAATACCGCAGAAACTCTTGGTTATGGCTTAGGAGGTATTTTTTTAAAGGCAAGGAATATAACAGCGAAGCAACCGAGGCAGTTATGGCGTCGGCATTAGGTATCCGTTTAGGCGGCATAAATTTTTATAATTCTATCCAAGCGCGTAAAAACTTTATCGGTGATGATACCTATCCCCTAAAGATAACGCATATCAAGGAGAGTATTAGAATCGCCTATGTGGCATCGGGATTATGCCTGGCGATGAGCATATTGTTTGTTTTCTTAACCGGAGGGAGGTGAAAAATGCAAAAGAAGAGCCTTAAACGCAGTACTAAAAAAGCGGGTGCGGCAAAATCCGATAGCCTAGCTTACCGGCTTAAATGCGCCAAGACTGCTAATGGATTATCGCATTTTGTGATGTATGGGGATGCCCCGAAAGGAAAAACGCTGGTATAATGCATAAATAGGGACAGCGACTATTTTTCTGCGACTCTTTAAATAAATAGTCGCTGTCCCTATTTAAAAAGGAGAAACTAAATTGGATAATGAATTGAGTATTTGGAAGGATGGCCGTAATAACTCTATACTTTTAGACGCGGATAACGCATTTTGGGCGCTAAACGGTAATAACGCAGACGGCTCCATCAAAATTGCCGGTAATGTTTTATCTCTCTATGAAAATATCAGGAATAATCTGGATACCCAGATGCAGGATTTCAGGTTTAGCGCTAACCTGACCGCTCTTTACATTGACCCTACGGATAAGTGTAACGCAAATTGCCCGTATTGTTATATACCCAGCCGCATCCGTAAAAATGGCAGGTCAATGACCAGGAAAGAACTATTTTTTATATTAGATCAGGCAGCCGTATATTTTCGTAAACTTAAAAGGAAAGCGGTGATTATCTTTCATGCCGCGGAGCCCCTCTTGGTCAAGGACATAATATTTGAGGCGATAAAAAAATACAACAGGGAATTTAAATTCGGTTTACAGACAAACGCCTCGTTATTAAAAAAAGAAGATGTTGAATTTTTGAAGAAATTTAATGTCGGCGTGGGTATTTCTTTGGATTATCATTCCCAGCAGATAAATAACCGGTTGCGTCCGTTGGATAATAAAGGCGGGAATTTTAAAGCGGCAATTCAGGCGATTGATTGGTTTAACGGCTACGAGGGCTTGAATGTCATTACTACTATTACCAAGCTTAATGTTGCAGGCCTGCCTAAGATTGTAGAGTTCTTGCATAAGAGAAAAGTGGCTTGTGTATTGCTTAATCCGGTCAGGCTTACGCAGAAATATAGCCGTGTCTTAAAGCCGGATGAAACATTGATGGCAAAATATTTCATCAAAGCTGTGGATAAAGCGATAGAATTATCAAAAAAATCAGTCAATAGGATAATTATCGGAAATTTTACCAATACTATTTTAGCTATCGTTGCTCCCGTTGCCCGCAGGTTAATGTGCGATATCTCCCCTTGCGGAGGCGCCAGGTGTTTTTTAACGATTACCGCTAAAGGCGAGATGATTCCTTGCGGTGAGTTCATCGGATTAAAGGGGTTTTCCGGAGGCAATGTTTTTGCCAAAACCAGTATCCAGCAGGCCATGCGGTCAAAACCATTTAAAATAATCCGGGAAAGGTTTGTAGAAAAGATAGACGAATGCAAAGTTTGCGTTTTGCGTAATATTTGCGGAGCGCCGTGTCCGGCAGAGCTGCATTCCTTAGGCAATATGTATCAAAAGGCAGTGTTCTGTGAATTCTATAAAAAAGTTATAAACTATGCTTTTAAATTAATTGCCCAAGGAGAAGAAAAATATTGTTTTAGGAAGGGCGGATTGAATAATCTTAAATATGAATACAAATTATCCTCGGATACTTTTAGCAGGCACAAATAGCCGGGTAGGCAAGACTACTCTTACAATGGGGCTTATCTCGGCGCTTAAAAAACGCGGATTAACGGTTCAGCCGTTTAAGGCAGGCCCTGATTATATTGACTCATCGTATCATGGTTATGTATCAGGCCGAAGCTGCAGAAACCTTGATACTTGGATGCTTTCTAGGGATACCGTGCTCGAATTATTCCAGCGCCAGGCAGAGCAAAGTGATATTTCAGTTGTAGAGGGAGTAATGGGCTTATATGACGGAGTAGCCGCTAAAGAAGAAGGCTCAAGCGCTCATCTGGCAAAGATACTTAAATCACCTGTAATTTTAGTAGTGGACGCGCGTTCTTTGTCAAGGAGCGCGGCGGCAGTTGTTTTAGGTTATAAAGAATTTGACAGAGATGTTGACTTAAAAGGAGTTATCCTTAATAATATAGGAAGCTCCGCGCATTTTCGCAGCGTAAAATATTCTATTGAAAAGACTACGGGTTTAGCCGTGCTGGGATTCTTGCCTAAAGATGAAAACCTGAATCTGCGCGAGCGGCACTTGGGGTTAATACCGGCGCAGGAAAAAAGGCCCCTGAATGCCTTGCTCAAGACAATAACCCAACTGGTTGAAGACAATATCGATGTCGGTAGGATTATAGCAATGTCTAGAGGTTCTGCGCAGCTGCCGGATTTTAAACCCAGATTATTTTCTAGGAAAGCCTTACAGCTAAAAGCCAACATTGCTATAGCCAAGGATGCCGCGTTTAATTTTTATTATCAGGATAATTTGGATCTTCTCTCTTATTACGGCGCTAAATTAAGCGAATTTAGCCCGCTAAAAGATAAGGCGTTACCGGCAGGCGTAAATGGCATTTATATCGGAGGAGGTTTTCCGGAATTATTCGCTCGTCGATTAGCCAAGAATATTGCTTTAAAAAATGATATTTTAAGGCGCTCCAGAGAGGGCATGCCGGTTTATGCCGAATGCGGCGGCCTGATGTATTTGATGAAAAATATCGTTAATTGCCGGAATAAAAATTTTGCTATGACAGGAGTATTTGATTCTTCGGTTAAGCTGGGAAGCAAGTTATCGGCATTAGGTTACGTTAATATAAAAGTTATTAAGAATAATATTTTAAGCGAAAAAAATACCAGGGCCAGGGCGCATGTATTTCATTGGTCATACTTAGAGAAGCTGCCCGGAAAAACTAATTTTGCCTACTGCCTCAGGAAGAATGGAAGAATTATCGATGATGGTTTTTTAAAATGGAATGTTTTGGCAAGCTATGCCCATCTGCATTTCGCAGCTTACCCAAAATTTGCCAAAAATTTTATACACAACTGCCAAACATATGCGCAAAAAAATCAATGAAATTCGGATATTAAGGATAAATAAAAGTTGCGCCTATTTTTCCTGTCACAAGGGTTTAGAGGATTGCACCTTTTGTTATTGTCCGTTTTATCCCTGTAAAGACCAGGCTCGGGGTGAATTTATATTTACCAAGAATAAAAAAAAGATTTGGTCATGCCTGGATTGTTCTTGGATACATAAGAAAAAAAATGTGGATAATATTTTCAAGCTCGTCCGTCTGAGCAATATAAATCCGCGTAAATCCAACCAGAAATTAAAAACTAAAAATACGGGGATAATTATCTTAGGCCATGGCTCGAAATTAAAGAAGGCAAACAATTCTTTGTGTGAAGTTGTAAAAGAAATAAAAAAACACGGCCTTGAAGTTGTCGAGCCGGCATACCTGCAATTGCATAAGCCGGTTTTGCATAAAAGCGTAAGCAGGCTCATCGCCAAAGGCTGCCGAAATATAATCATTGTTCCGTTTTTCCTTTTTATGGGCAATCATGTAAAAAGGGACGTGCCTAAGATAATTATGAAGGAAAAGAAATTTTATCCCGGAGTTAATTTTATCTATACCAGGAATATCGGCTCGGATAATAGGATAACTGACATAGTTTTGGATTGCCTAAGAGAGGTTTTGCAATGCGCGTAGAGAGAAATCCGAGGCTGATTGAAAATAAAAGTTTTGCCATAATCGAGCGGCTGCTGCCGGATTTAAAATTGCCGCGTTCGGAAAAAGAAATATTAAAACGGGTTATTCATGCTACAACCGAGTTGGATTACGCCAAAGATTTAGTTTTTGGCCCCCGGGCAGTAAAAGCAGGAATAGCTGCGATCAAAAACGGCAGGGATATAATCTGTGACGTGAGCATGGTTGAGGCAGGTATCAATAAGAAATCCCTATCTCAATTCGGCGCGAAGGTTATTTGTTCTATCAATGATAAGGACGTAGTAAGAGAGGCGGGCCAATTAGGAATAGCCAAGGCGATTGTCGCGATGCGTAAGAGCAGCCGCTTAATGAACGGCGCGATAATTGTGGTCGGTAATGCTCCGACCGCTCTTTTTGAAATTTGCGATTTAGTCAAAAAAGGCCGGGTAAAGCCGGCTTTAATAATTGGTGTGCCGGTTGGTTTTGTGGGCGCCGTAGAATCCAAAAAATATTTAACTTCCATAAATATCCCGCATATAACCAATCGTTCTAAGCGCGGCGGAAGCAGCGTGGCGGCGGCAATTACGAATGCCATGTTGAAATTGGCAGAAAGGAGGGTAGCTGATAAAAAGCAGTCGTATTAAAAATAACTGACAAAAATAATGGAATGAATAAGCGGAAAATGAGGTGAAAATCCTCTACTATCCGGTAACTGTGATGGAAACGAAAGCTAATTTATCCACTGTCTTTTATATAAATAAGGCGGGAAGGATGGCGAGTAGGCAGTCCTAAGTCAGGAGACCTTTCATTCCGAAAATCCCCAAGGAGGAAAAAATGGAAAAGTCCGCGATACTATTGTTTCTGTTTTTAATAATGTCTATATCGTTTGCGCATGGAGAGGATAAAGAGCTTGATCCTGTTTGGGGCCCGCCTTCGGCAGGGCCTGTAACTACTTGGACAGCTCCTCTTTGCGGAAAGAGAAAATTTGTTGTTCAGCCGTTCTTTTTTTATAACAGGGCACGGGGAAGCTTTAATTCAGATGGGCATTATGATTCCCTGCCTAAAGGCGATAAAAAATACCAATATCAGGAGCAGCTTTTTGCACAATACGGAGTTACTGACAGACTTGAAATTGATGGGCAGATAGTTTATCAGGAGAATTACATAAAGCAGGATGGTGTTAGTGCGCATGCGCAAGGTTTTGGCGATAGCTATCTTTTTCTCAGGTATTGCGCTTTGGAAGAGAAAGACTGGTTTCCTCATATAACAGGGTTATTTCAGCTCAAAATGCCCGCAGGCAAGTATGAAGACGCCGACCCTGATAAATTAGGAGCGGATTTAATGGGCGCAACATCCGGAGGAGGTTCGTGGGATCAGGGATTCGGAGTTGCTTTAACCAAAAGAATAAAGCCGTTCGTTTTTCACGCTGACACGATATACAGTTTTCCGCAACAAGTGTCTGTTGATGGAGCAAAGACGCGTTACGCGAATTATCTTAATTATGACTTCGGAATAGAATATTTTCTACCGAAAGGTTTCAATCTCATGTTCGAAGCCAATGGATTTTTACAGGGAGACAGAAGGGAAGATGGGAGGAAGACTCCCCATTCGAATGTTAATTATCTTACCCTTTCTCCCGGTATCGGATGGTCAAGCGATAAAATTCAAACCTTGATAGCGTATCAGCGCGTAGTGGCGGGAACGAACACCGACGCCAATGATTCGGTGGTTGTAACTTGCGTGTATGCGTTTTAAGGAAAAATATAGGCTTTTTAATATAGAGCATAAAGGGGCGCATAAATAAAAGGAGGATGAAGATGAGAACGCATAAAAAAAGGCTATTTTCAATTTTAGTTGTATTGTTTTTTGTATTTTTCATTACTCAAAAAGCATATGCAATGCACATTTCAGAAGGGATCTTGCCTCTTAAATGGGCAGGGTTGTGGTTTCTGGTAGCAATTCCCTTTCTCATCAAAGGTATTTTTGATATAAAGAAGAAGGCAAGCTTAACCCCGAGCTTTAAGCCTCTTTTAGGGTTAATAGGAGCGCTAATTTTTGTTATCTCCTGCATGCCGATACCGGTGCCAACTGCGGGAACTTGTTCTCATCCCGCCGGCACAGGGATATCGGCCATCTTAATCGGCCCGATTATGAGCATATTTGTAACTTCCATTGCTCTTCTTATTCAGGCCCTATTTTTGGCGCATGGCGGGATAACTACCTGGGGGGCAGACATTGTATCTATGGGGATAGCAGGTTCATTTGCTGCTTTTATAGCATTTAAAATATTAAGAAAGTTTAACGTTTCTTTATTTCTTTCCGGATTTGTAGCCGGACTATTGGCGGATTGGGCTACCTATATCACGACTTCTTTTGAATTGGCCTCGGCTCTTCACGGAAGTAAACCGATATTTTCACTTTTTTCTACTATTCTGGTCGCTTTTATCCCTACTCAACTGCCTTTAGGTATACTAGAAGGATTTTTAACCGGGGGAATGATTGTTTTTGTGTATAAGAGAAGGCCGGACATTTTAGCTTCTTTGGGGGTGGTAAAAGAGAATGGCGAACGTATCATAAAAGGTGGAGCCAAGATTATTGGTATTCTATTGATATCGTTATTTTTGTTCGCTAACAGCCATTCTGTATTTGCCGGAGAAAGCGCCAAATGGAGCGGAGTAGATGAGAGCGTGGTGGAAAAGGTTGCCGAAGAACATGGCCGGAGCGCCTGGACGCCATTTATCAATACTGATCAAGGCGATTTACTGCTTTTCGTTTTTCTGTTAGCGGGAGCAGCAGGCGGATTTGTAATGGGTTATAATTTCCGAAAGCTGTTTGCAAAAAAACAGGATGAAAAATGTTGATTGAAGTATTTAGCGATTGTTTCGCGCAGAGGAAAAATTATCTGACCGAAGTAGATACAAGAGCAAAAATGCTTTTTGTGGCTACGGCTATAAGCATAATACTTTTATCGCAACACGCTTACGCGCCATTGGTTATCTTTTTTTTATCTTTAGTTTTCCTTTTGAGTATCAGGATCCCGGCTAAGGTTGTTTTGATTAGATTGGTTACTCCTTTGGGCCTGGCGGGTATGGTTTTTCTTATGCAGATATTTTTTTACGGGGTGACACCTATTGTCAGATTTAATCTTTGGGGAATGCATCTGATAGGATATAAGGAAGGGCTGCTAAGTGGATCATTAATTATGGCAAAGGTTATCGGGGCTACTTCTTTAGTCGTATTTTTATCTATGACGACACCGGTAAATAAGTTGTTTAATGCAGCCCGATGGTTTAAGCTGCCTAATACTTGGATTGAAACAGCCATGTTTACTTATCGCTATATATTTGTTTTGTTAGAAGACGTGATAATCATCAGAGACGCTCAGAAAATACGTTTAGGATATAAGGGAGTGATGAGAAGCTTAAAGTCTTTAGGTGAATTAGCCGGAACAGCTCTGATCAGGGCATATGATCAATCTTTATCAATCTATGAAGCAATGGTATCGCGTGGTTATAATGAAAAAATGTTTATTACCTACACAGGAAAATTTAAATGCGCAGATATGCTGGCATCTTTTATATTCGTTGCTATTCTAACATTGCTATTGGCCTTAAATATTTATTTTAAATGAATACTGCTATTATCGAAACAAGGAGCCTTCATTTTATCTATCCCGATGGGGCGCCTGCTTTAAATGATATTGATCTTTCAATTAAAAGAGGCGAGTTTCTGGGGATTTTAGGGGCTAATGGCTCTGGTAAAACAACTTTATTAAAATTACTTAACGGATTGCTCAGCGCGACAAAAGGCGAGATTTATTTAGAGAAAGAAAAAATAAGGTCTCTGGATAAAGATTTTTTGTTTAGCAGGGTTTGCACGATGTTTCAAAACCCGGATAACCAGTTGTTTTCTCCTACTGTAGGAGAAGATATTGCTTTTGGCCCAACAAATATGGGGCTTACCGCGGAAGAAGTAAAAGAACGGGTAGATTATGCCCTTAATGCGGTAGGGCTGCCGGAATTCTTTGCTAGGGCAATCCACAATTTAAGCTTTGGCGAGAAAAAAAGAATCTGTTTGGCCGGGGTTTTGGCAATGGGGCCAGAGGTAATGTTATTAGATGAACCGACTTCTTGCCTGGATCCAATGGGAGTTAGTTCGATTATGCGGCTATTAAAGAAGTTAAATCAAGAAAAGGGAATAACAATGGTTATGGCTACGCACTCCGTGGATTTAGTGCCTTTGTTTATCGACCGTGTAATTATATTAAATAAAGGAAAAATTATACTTAGCGGGAAACCGGAAGAAATTTTTGCTCAACCCCAGGTGATCAGAAATGCTAAATTGAGATTGCCCCGTATAGGGCATTTATTTGAGATTTTGAAGAAAAAAGACGGATTTGATATTAAGGGGTTACCGCTTACCATCGGGCAGGCAAGGGAAGAATTGAGGCAAATGAAATGAATTCAGCCGGGTTAAGAAAAGGTTTTACTACCGGAACCTGCGCGCAGGCAGCGGCAAAAGGCGCTTGTATTATGTTGACGCAGCGTAAACAGCTTGGCCGTGTTGAGGTAATTACTCCTTCGGGCGTAAAATTATCTATTCGCCTTATTGATCAGGAGATCGGAGATGATTTTGCCAAATGCGCGGTGGTAAAAGACGCCGGTAGCGATCCGGATATAACCAATGGCGCCAAAATCTGCGCCGAGGTAAAATTTTTTAAAGGAGAAGGTGTAAAAATAAAAGGCGGTAAAGGCGTAGGCAGGGCTACTTTGCCGGGGTTAGCTGTAAGTGTGGGTGAGTGGGCGATTAACCCGACGCCAAGAAGGATGATTTTAGGCGAGGTATCCAGATTCCTTCCGCAAGAAAAAGGGATTGAGGTAACGATAAGCGTTCCGGATGGAGAAAGGCTGGCAAAAAAAACTTTTAACCCGAAACTTGGGATAGCCGGCGGAATATCGATTATCGGCACAACCGGTATTGTGGAGCCGAAATCACTCGATGCCTACAAGGCAACCCTTGCTCTGCAATTGGATGTTCTGAAAGCGCAGGGGTATAATGATCCGGTATTTGTTTTAGGCTATGTAGGAGAGGCCTTCTGTAAAGATAAATTAAAATTAAAAAAAGGTTCTATGATAAAAATAGGTGACCATATCGGCTTTATACTTAAGGAGTGCGTGAAGAGAAAAATAAAAAAAGTTTTATTAGCCGGGCATATCGGTAAGCTCATTAAATTAACCAGCGGCCAGTTTAACACTCATTGTGATTTCGGAGACAACCGGCTCGATTCTATCGCTGGTTATGCCGCTTCTTGCGGGGCGGATAAGAAGCTTGTCGTTAAAATTTTGTGTCAGAAAACAGCCGAGGCAGTTATACCGATTTTAAGAGAGGTGGAATTGGCCGATGCGGTATTTATGAGGATAGCCGCGGATGTGTCAAATAAATGCAGGGAATTTGTAAAAGGCAAAGTTGCCGTAAGTTGTAGTTTGCTTTCATTAACCGGAGAGCTCTTAGCTAAAACGGATGGGTTATAAGGTGTATATTATCGGCGCAGGCCCCGGGCAGAAAGATTATATTCTTCCGGTTGCCAGGCCTTATATTGAAAAGGCTGATTGTTTAATCGGAGCCAAGCGGCTCCTGAGCTTATTCCATAATCACGGGAAGAAGGAAATAATCTTTGACGGGCATCCGGGTAAGGTTATCTCCTATGTTAAGCGTTTTAAAAACAAAGAGCGTATTGTTATCCTTGTTTCCGGGGATCCGGGTATGTACAGCCCTTTGGAAAAGATCTCCCAGGTGTTTAAGAAAAACGAATACGCTGTGATTCCGGGAATAAGCACGCTACAGCTTGCTTTTGCCAGAATCGGGCAGAGTTGGTTCGACGCCAAGGTTATCAGTCTTCATGGCAGAAAAATAGATAATTTTGCGGATAAGATCAGCCCGTATCCGAAAATATTTCTGTTAACCGATGCGTCATTTTCTCCGGATAAAATCGCTGCGCATTTGCTTAAGGAGGGCGTAGAGAACAGGCGAGCAGTTGTTCTGGAGAATCTTTCTTATGCGAATGAAAAAATTTTAGATACTGATCTTAAGCATCTGGCAAAGAAAAAAGGTTTTGGTTTATGCGTGATGATAATTGAGGCAAAACTCAAGAAATCTCCTAAGCTATATGGCATTGGGCTTGGGCCGGGAGACCCTAAACTAGTTACTCTGAAAGCAAAAGAGATACTCGATAAGGTTGATATTGTCTTTGCGCCAAAAGGCAGTGAGGACGGCTCTTCATTGGCGCGCTCAATAGTTGAAGCAGTTACAGAAACGCAGAAAAATTTCGTGGAGTTGACCTTTCCCATGACAACGGATAAAACTCTTCTTGACAAATATTGGATGGATGCCGCGCGCATGATAGCGCAAGAGATACACAAAGGAAAAGAAGCTGCTTTTGTTACTATCGGAGACCCGTTTATTTACAGCACCTATACCTATCTTTTAAGGACATTAAAACGTAATTTTAAAGGTATTGATGTGGAGACTATTCCTGGCGTAAGCGCTTTTAACGCGGCTTCTTGCCGGCTGCAATTTCCGCTTGTTGAAGGCCGCCAAAAATTGGCAGTTGTGCCGGTTACAGGGGATTTAAAAGCTGTGAGGCAGGCGCTTGAGGAATTCGAGACGGTTGTGTTAATGAAAGTCGGCGCGAAATTAAATAAGGTGGTTTGCCTTTTAAAAGAAATGGGGTTAGTGAATAATGCTGTTTTGATAAGCCGCGTAGGGCATAGAGACGAGAGGATAATTCGTAATCTGGCTTTGTTTCGGAATAAAAAGGCAGGGTATTTATCCGTAATTTTAGTAAGAAAGGATTTCAAGAGATGATGGTATATTTTATCGGCGCCGGGCCCGGAGACCCTGAACTATTAACGCTAAAGGCAAAAAAGATAATTCAGGCTAGCTCAATTATTATTTATGCCGGCTCGCTGATTAATAAGGATATTTTAAAAATCGCGCCCAGGAAAGCCTTGCGTTATGATTCCAGTAAAATGGCTCTGGAAGAAGTTTTAGCGATAATGCAGAAGGAGAAACTTTCAAAAAAAATAATCGCGCGGGTTCATAGCGGAGATCCTTCGCTATACGGGGCAATACAAGAGCAGATTTCTTGGTGCCGGAAAGAAAATGTTCCTTATCAGGTTATTCCCGGGGTTAGTTCTTTTTGCGCGGCTGCTGCTGCTCTGGAGCAGGAACTGACTCTCCCGGGTATAGCTCAGACCGTTATAATCAGCCGCCTTTGCGGAAGGACAAAAGTTCCGAAAAAAGAGGATTTAGGGAAGTTAGCTTTGATTAAAGCAACGTTGGTAATATTTTTAAGTGTAGATAAGATTAGACAGGTGGTAAGGCAGCTTCGTTGCGGCTATAGTAATGATACGCCGGCAGCTGTTGTTTATCGCGCCAGTTGGCCTGATGAGTTGATTGTGCGGGGAACGCTTAAAGATATTACGGCTAAGGTTAAGCAGGCAGGTATTAAGAAACAGGCGCTTATATTTGTCGGTGAGGTGTTCGGCAAAAAGGAGTTTGAAATGAGTAAGCTCTATGATAAGAATTTTTCACATTTATACAGAAGAAAAAAATGAAGATCGCGATAATCGCTATAAATAAAGAAGGCTTAAATTTAGCAAAAAAATTAAAAGCCGGTTTTCCCAATGCTGAAATTTTTTCTAAACGGACGCCCGACAAAACCGGGTTAAAAAATTTAGTGGAGCGGGCCTTTGGCGAATATGAAGGTTTAATATTTATCGCGGCGTTTGGTATCATTGTTCGTCTCATTGGGCCTTTGGCAAAAGATAAGTTAAGCGATCCTGCGGTCGTAGGAATAGACTCCGCGGGCCGTTTTGCCATTAGTGTCCTTTCCGGGCATGAAGGCGGGGCAAATAATTTGGCATTTCTTGCGGCAGCGTGTCTGGGGGCTATACCGGTAGTAACGACAGGAAGAGAAGTGCATAAAAAATTTATTGTCGGGATAGGCTCAAGGAGAGGCATTAATGCCGAGCAAGTTAAGCTGGCGTTGCGGCGCGCATTGAAAAAGAAAAAAATCAGATTAAACGAAGTTCGTTTGGCAGCTACAATTGACCTTAAGAAGGATGAACGGGGGTTATTAAAGGCGTGCGCTGATTTGCAGCTGCCTTTAGTTTTTATTTCAAAAGGCGAGATTAAAAATTTTGAAGGCGGCGTATCCAAATCAAATGCAGCCCGGCGCCATTTGGGTGTGAATGGGGTTTGCCAGCCCTGCGCCTTATTGGCGGGAAGGAGGACAAAATTAATTCTAAAAAAAGAGATTTTCGACGGCGTAACAGTAGCAATTGCCCAGGAAAACTAAATATCGTTGGTATCGGGCCTGGAGACTTATCTCAATTAAGCAAGAGCGCTTATGATGCCATAATCGAATCTCAGGTAATCGTAGGATACACTACCTATATAAAACTTTTAGGTAAATTAATAGCGGATAAGGAAATTATTTCTTCCGGGATGACTCAGGAGATTGTCCGCGCAAACAAGGCAATCGAAAAAGCGCTTGCGGGTAAAATTGTTTGCGTGATCTCAAGCGGAGACCCGGGAATTTATGGTATGGCTGGGCTTATATTAGAGCTTTTAAAAAAAAGCGATATAGAAAAGCTGCGGATAGAGATTATTCCCGGCATAACCGCGGCATCTGCTTGCGCAAGCCTTTTAGGCGCTCCACTGGCGCAGGATTTTGTTGTTATCTCTTTAAGCGACCTTTTGGTTACGCGTAAGGAAATTGAAAGAAAACTAAAATACGCTGTAAGGGCTGATTTTGTGGTTGTTCTCTATAATCCAAAAAGTAAGAGTAGGATTAAGCCGCTTGAGCGAGCATGGAGTATTATCAGTCAATACAGATCCGCTCAAACACCCGTGGGGATAGTCAGGAATGCTTATAGAGATTATCAATATTTAAGGGTAACACAGCTTAAGAATGTAGGCCGGATAAAGGATATCGATATGGCTACGACAATTATTATCGGTAATTCACGGACGTATGTTAAAGGAAGATATATGATTACCAGCCGGGGTTATGATATAAAAAATGTTTTTCGATAAAGTATTTAGAATCACGTTTTTAATTTCTGTCCTTACTCATGGACTGGTCCTTTTACAGGCTACAAACCTCAATCCTTTTCTTCCTGCGCCGAAAAAGCAAGATATCGAAGTACGTTATATTAAAAAAAATCCCGATACTAAGTCTCCGCTTGAGGTTTCTTCCCGACCAGGCCAGCAAAGATCTCTTTCTAAGCCTAGCCCTTTTTTAAATCTGGACTCTAAAATTATTACCGGCAACCGGGTTCCTCCGCCGTATATTGAGCAGAGCAATGCTTATAAGCCGCAAGGCGTGCTGCCGAATAAACCATCAGGAATACCTAAGCCGACCTTTGCCAGCCCGGATCTAGTCGCGATAAAAAGAAAGATTGCTCTACCTCCGATACAGATGGCCAAGATCGATAATCCCAGCTACATAACTTACTATCAGATCGTCAGGGAGAAGATCCGCCGCAGTGCCTATCAAAATTACACTCAGAATGAGATCGGAGAGGTGTATATTTCTTTTATTATCTCTTACGATGGCTATATCAAAGATGTACGTTTAATTGAAGACAAAACAAACGCCAATGATTATCTAAAAAGCATTGCCTTAAAAAGCGTTAAATTTGCCTCGCCATTTCCCAATTTCCCCAAAGAGCTGGATTATCCCCAGCTATCTTTTAATATCATAATTTCTTTTGAAATAGAATAAAATCAAAAATCAAAATTATTATTGATTTAACAAGATTAACATTATAAAATGGAAAGAATAATTGAGAAGGTTCTTATGATGTCGGCCTATAGTTTTATGAGTTGGCGTTTTCTGCGCCGCCCCATAATTCTACAGTAACCTTTTAAGGCCAAATAAATACTAACTTATGTCCGAACCAACATTCACAAATAGTTTTACACAGCGCATCGAAACCTTAAACAAAAAAGAAATACTGCCGAAGTATTTTAAGGCCCCTATTTTTGGGCTTTGGGAATTAACCAATAAATGCAACCTTTCCTGTGTACATTGTTATTACAACGCTAATTCCAAGCCCTCCTCAGCGGAATTTAGCACTTCTGAAGCCCTTGAGATTGCCCGTCAGTTGGGAGAGTTGGGGGTATTCGAGGTTTACCTTACCGGTGGTGAAGCATTGCTGCGCGAGGACTGGGCGAAGATCGTCAGCAAGTTAAGGGAATACAATATACAGGTCGGTATTATTACCAATGGCACCTTGGTAGATGAGGCAGCGGCAGAAGAGATTGCGCGGCTTAAGGTAAAGTGGGTGCAGATTAGCATTGACGGCTCAACAGCTGAAATTCATGAAAAAGCGAGAGGCTTGGCAGGGAGTTGGGAAAAATCCGTCGCTGCGGTAAAACTCCTTAAAAATAAGGGCGTGCGCGTGCATGTTTCCTTTGTGCCTTCCAGCGTAAATTATTTTGATGTAGGTAATGTAATTAGGCTGTGCGCGGAAATGGGCCTGGAATATTTTGTCACGGATATGCTGGTCTTGACCGGCCGGGCTGCCTTGAATTCTGCTTCGATTGCCCTCAGTGATAAACAGTATACCGAATTTTTTAAATCACTGGATGAGTCGGCCAAGAAATATTCTGATAAAATGAGAATCATCGCTCCCTCTCCGGAAAAACAGGTCTTAAAGACTTACCTTAGCGTGCGTTCGGCGGCGCCCAATATCTGGTGCATCATTACCCCCGAAGCAACCTTGAGGCTCGATCTCCTGCTGCCTTTCACCTACGGTAATTTACGTAAGCAGCCGATAAAGCAAATTTGGGGAGAATACTTGAAGGAAGGCTGGAGGAGGCCGGAAGTAGTTTCCTTTATAAAGAAATATGAACAGCTGAAGGATTTGATTGCAGAGAGGACTATTCCATATGTCACGGAAGATATCCATTATGAGTAAACCCAGGATAGCTCCTAATTTACGCTGGAGAGTGGATGGTGAAAACGACCAGATTGTAATCGTACATAAGGATGATTTTGCGCTGCCCCGAATATTAAATCCGGTTGCCGCTAAGATTTTCCACCTTTGTGATGGCAATAATACCATTGAGGCAATCGCGGAGAAAGTAGCAGGGGAATTTGAGATTGCGGATTTCTCAATTCTTTTATCTGAAGTCAGCGAATGCGCGCGTTTATTTGTTGAAAAAGGGATATTGGAAGAATAAAACTAAGAGGGAGGTGTTGAGATGAGTGAGATTAGATCGACCATGATACCTGAGAGCCGGAAGATCAAAAAGGGGAAAGGTTTAAAAAAATATGTTTCACCCGAATCGGTTTCAATGGAGGCGTTTGCATTAAAGACTGCTGTTGGTGTTTCGCCCGCGTTGAAAAAAGAAGATAATTACATTGTTTCAACCTTATTTTAACTTAATCAATGCCGGTTAAGATTCGGCGGCTTATTTCTCAGTCGCCTACAAAAACGGTTTATGCCTGGCTTAAGGTTTTAGGCCCGCCATTTATCTTGTTGACCGTGGTTTTAACTCTGTTGGGTACGGCGATAGCCTATAACCAGGGGTGTTTTAACCTCGGTTTATTTTTGGCGGTTTTAACTGGTTCGGCTTGTATACATTTCGGCGCTAGCTGCCTGAATGACTATTTTGACTTTTTGGGTGGAACCGATAATATCAATGAAACCGTTACGCCATACAGCGGCGGCTCACGCGTCATACAGGAGAACCTGATCGAGCCGCAAACTTTGCTCAAGGCGGGTATCGGGCTATTGAGCACGGGCGCGCTCATCGGCCTGGTTTTAACCGTTCTTTGCGGCTGGCCAGTATTGGTTTTGGGTATAATCGGGATATTTTTGGCTGTCGGCTATGTCGAGCCGCGGGTTAATCTTTCCGCCAGGGGTTTAGGCGAATTAGCTGTGGTTTTAGGTTTTGGCCCGCTTTTGGTAAGCGGCGCGTATTATGCGCAGGTCCGACATTTTGACAAGGTTTCTTTATTTGCCGGTGTGATTACGGGTATCCTTGCCGGTTTGGTCCTGTGGATAAACGAAATTCCGGATTTTGAAGCAGACGATAAGACCGGTAAAAAAAATCTGGTAGTGCGTTTGGGTAAAAAAAGCTCCTCGCTAATCTTTATCTGGCTGCAACCGGCCGCTTTTGCGCTTACTTTGATAGGCCTGGCAATAAAAATCTTTCCCTTATCATGCGTTTTGGTTTTTTTGAGCGCTCCACTTAGCTTTCGAGGGGCAAAGACAGCGCATAAAAACTATATGGATGTTCAGAAACTGCTTCCCGCTAATGCTTCAGCAATCGCGCTGGTCATTGTTTTTTCTTTGCTTATGTCTTGTGGTTTTATTTTAGATAAGGTTTTTAGGTAGAGTGCGTTTTAGATTCAGTCATTTTGGTATCATCCTATAAATTATATCTTTCTGTTGTAACCTTTAATTCCCACCATTGCCTGCCGTTATTATTGACACTTTTTTAAAAAAATGGTATATTAATTATCTTAAAATCCAATAGGAAAGGAGATGATTATATTGACTCAAGTTGAAGTAAAAAGAGATGAATCTTTTGAATCTGCTTTGCGCCGTTTTAAGAAAAAGATCGAGCAGGAAGGAATTTTGCGGGAAGTCCGCGACCGTAAACATTACGAGAAACCCAGCGAACGCAAGAGAAAAAAAGCTAAAGCTAGAAAATAAGTATGGCGGCTCAAGTTAATCTTCGTAAGAGCGTTGTATCCGGACAATTTTATCCATCAAATGCCGAAGGACTTATTACTTTGATTGCTTCTTTTGCTGATAAGCGAGCGCAAAAGATCGATTGTCTGGGCGCTGTTCTTCCGCATGCCGGGTATATCTATTCCGGGAGAGTTGCCACGCAGACAGTTTCCGGAATTAAGATTAAGGAAAATGTCGTTCTTTTGGGGCCGAATCACACCGGCCAAGGCGCTGTTTTTAGCCTAATGACACAAGGCTCCTGGCAAACTCCTTTAGGAGAGGTAGAAATTAATTCTAAACTGGCAGGTTTATTTCTAAAAAAATGCCGGTATCTGGAAAATGATGTGCTGGCACATTTGGATGAGCACTCTTTGGAAGTAGAACTGCCCATATTACAGTACTTTAGCCAAGATTTTAAAATTGTTCCGATTGCCATGATGACTGATGATTTGTCTAGGCTTAGTGAGGTGGCGCAAAGTTTGGCCGAAGTAATTATTGAGAATAATCTTAAAAGTTCAACGCTGTTGATTGCTTCAAGCGATATGACTCATTATGAGTCGCAGAAAAGCGCGCAAAGAAAAGATGCTTTAGCGATTGAGGCGATAGTTGCTTTGGATGAATATAAGTTAGAAGCACAAATTAAGAAGTTAGGCCTTTCGATGTGTGGTTTTGCTCCGGTGGCGGTTTTAATCAAAACAGCCAAGCTTCTCGGGGCTCAGGGTGCTAAATTAATTAAATATCAAACTAGCGGTGAAGCTACGGGTGACTCCAGTAGTGTCGTAGGCTATGCCGGAATTACAATTTATTAAATTATGGATGAGATTAAAAAGAAAATTGATGATACTTGGAAAGAGAATGTAGAGAAAGAAAAGCAACAGGAGCCTGTGAAAGATGAATTTGTTCCTCCGGTAGCAGATTTTAAATTTTTTATCACCACTTTAACTTTGCAAGCCTCTATTGCCTT
Source organism: uncultured Planctomycetales bacterium (assembly GCA_964362795.1). Lineage (GTDB taxonomy): Bacteria > Omnitrophota > Gorgyraeia > Gygaellales > Profunditerraquicolaceae > UBA6249. The sequence continues at coordinate 38,969 of CAYIFW010000002.1, forward strand.
GGGGCATATGGCCAATCCGTCGACCGGTAAAACCGAAAAGGACCCTGTCCAGGCAAAATTTCTTATTGATACATTAGCTATGTTGCAGGAGAAGACCAAGGGAAATCTTACTCCAGAGGAAGCAGATTTATTAGAAAACTTGCTTTATGAATTAAGGGTTGCTTATTTGGCAAAAGACCAGGAGAAATCAAAATGATTGATAAAGAGCTGCTGGATATATTGGCTTGCCCTGCTTGCAAGGCCGATGTGGAGTTAATAGAAAATAAAATTGTTTGTAAGAAATGCGGTAAAAAATACCCGGTGCGCCAGGGAATTCCGGTAATGTTAATTGACGAGGCAGAATAATGAAAGTATTAGTTATTCACGGCCCTAATTTGAATCTTTTGGGGACAAGGGAGCCGGCAGTTTATGGGAGCGTAACTTTAGCCAAGATTAACCAGATGCTTAAGATCCAGGCTAAGAAAGCTAAGATTTCTCTGGTGATTAAACAATCCAACCATGAAGGCGCGATTGTAGATTTGATCGGTAAAGCGAAGATTAATAAATTTCAAGGTATTTTAATTAACCCTGCCGCTTATACGCATACCAGCGTAGCCGTACGCGATGCTGTAGCCGCCTGCGGATTAAACGTTGTCGAAGTACATCTTTCTAATATTTATTCCCGCGAGGAGTTTAGGCATAAATCACTGATTAGCCCGGTAGCCAGCGGCACAATCTTAGGGTTTGGCGCCAAAAGCTACGCGTTAGGTTTAGATGCCCTGCTGGATTTAATCAATAAAAAATGAATTATCGTTTAAAAAGCATATATTCTGTGTTAAAGCAGAGAAGGCTGGATGCTTTACTGGTAACTTGGCCGGCGAATATCTCATATTTGACGCAAGCGCTAAGCCGCGATTCCTATCTTTTAGTTTCTCCGCCAGAGAATATTTATTTTACTGATTCCCGTTATACTGAAGAAGCCAGGATTTTTCTTAAGGGTAACGCGCAGCTTAAAGAGTGTAATGGCTCGGCATTTGGGCAGATTGCTAAATCAATCCTTGGTTTAAAGTTAAAAAAAGTAGGTTTTGAGGAGAGGTATCTGCCGTTTGCGGAATTAAGCAAGGTTAAGGAATACGCGCCAGGAAAATTTGATTTAATTCCTACCCATAGTCTAGTTGAAGACAAAAGAGCTATTAAAGACTCTCAGGAGATTGACAAACTACGCCAAGCCGCCGACATTACTGCTTTGGCCCTAGAGCATATTCAGCAGTATTTGGTTCCGGGGGTAAAGGAACTAGAAATTGTCGGAGAGCTTGAGCGCTTTATCAGGTATCAGGGTGCCAGAGCTGCCGCATTTGATATAATCGTGGCCAGTGGCCCGAATTCCAGCCAACCGCACCATTCTTCCGGAGAAAGAAAGCTTAAAGACAATGAACCCGTGCTTATCGATCTGGGAGTTGATTACCAGGGGTATAAATCTGACTTGACAAGGGTTTTCTTTTTGGGTAAAATAAATATTCTTGCGCGTAAGGTCTATGCTATTGTTCTCGGCGCTCAGGAAGCGGCGATTAAAAGAATCCGTCCTGGCGCAGAAATGGCTGAAATTGATAGGGTTGCGCGAGCTTATATCGCTAAAAAAGGTTACGGAAAATATTTTACCCATAATCTCGGACACGGATTTGGTTTAGAGGTACATGAAGATCCCAGAATCTCCGGTAATGAAGCCAGCGCGGTTAAACCCGGGATGACTTTTACGGTAGAACCGGGAGTATATTTGCCCGGTAAATTCGGAATAAGAATTGAGGATATGGTCTTAATCACCAGGAAAGGGTGCGAGGTGTTAAGTGGCTCTGTCAATAAATGAGATCAAATCAGGGGTAACGATTTTAGTCGAAGGCAATGTCTATGTTTGTCTTGACGCTCAACATGTCAAACCCGGTAAGGGCGCGGCTTTTGTGCGGGCGCGCCTGCGTAACATGAAAAATAATAATATTCATGAGAAAACTTTTCGCGGAGACGATAAGATTGAACAGGCATTTATCGAGGAACGTAAATTACAATACCAGTATTCCAGCGGCGGGATGTTTCATTTTATGGATACCGAGAATTTTGAAGAGATTGCCATAACCCAGGAGAGTGTCGGTGATAGTGCTAAACTTCTAAAGGACAACCTGGAAATTCAGGGCTATTTTTATGAGGGGGAGACCTTATCCATAACTTTACCTAATTTTATTGAGTTCAATATTATAGAGACTGAGCCGGGTATAAAAGGTGATTCATCCAAAAGCGGGAATAAACCTGCTACAGTGGATACCGGAGCGATTATTCAGGTCCCTTTATTTATTAATTTGGGTGATAAGATTAAAGTAGATACGCGTACCGGTGGCACTTATGTTGAGAGGATTAATTAAATGAATATTAAAGAAATCAAAGAGATGATTAATTTGATGAATGAAAACGGTTTGGCAGAGCTTGAGGTTGAGAAGGATGATATGCGTATCCGGCTTAAGAAAACAGCCAGTGGTTTTGAAAGTTTCGAGGGGCCGCTGGTTTTGCAAGGCCAGGGCGCAGTTAATCAGCCTAAGCCCGTAAGTGCGCAGGAGCCTGTAGAGAAGAGCGAAATTAAAACCGTTGAAATTAAATCTCCGATGGTAGGGACTTTTTACCGTTCACCGAATCCGGAGGCTCCCGCTTACGCGGAGGTCGGCCAAATTATTGAGCCGGGTCAGGTGATTTGTATTATTGAAGCGATGAAGTTGATGAATGAGATAAAATCGGAGATTAAGGGTAAAATCCTGGAAGTATTGGTAGATAACGCTGAGCCGGTAGAATTTGGCCAGCCTTTGTTTCTTATCGAGCCGCTTTAGAAGTGTACTCCTCGCTTAACCATGAGAAAATTTCTTTAGAAATTTTCTCCTAAGCCGGGATTAACTCGCGCGTTAACTTACTAACATTAACGTGTTCGTAAGTTAAGCGCTCATAAAATGTTTTCTAAGATTCTCATTGCTAATCGAGGCGAGATCGCCTTAAGAATAATTCGTGCCTGTCATGAGATGGGCATCCGCACTGTGGCTGTCTACTCTCAGGCGGATCGCAATAGTTTGCATGTACGTTTTGCCGATGAAGCAATCTGTATCGGCCAGGCATCCTCCAGTAACAGTTATTTAAATATTCCCGCGATTATTAGTGCTGCTGAAATTACCGATGTCGAAGCTATTCATCCGGGGTATGGATTTTTAGCTGAGAATGCTCACTTTGCCGAAATATGCCAATCTTGTAAGATTACCTTTATCGGCCCGACTCCTGAAAATATGCGCCTGATGGGAGACAAAATGGCGGCGCGTAACACAATGCAGAAGGCAGGCCTGCCGATTGTTCCCGGAAGCCGCGCAATTATAAAAAATAAAGAAGAGGCGCTTAAGACGGCTAAGTCAATTGGTTACCCCATAATTATCAAAGCGGCTGCCGGCGGCGGCGGCAAGGGGATGCGCATTTGCCATAATGATTTAACTTTAGTCTCCAGTTTATTAACCGCTCAAACCGAAGCCGAAGCTAATTTCGGAAATTCCAGCGTTTACATTGAAAAATATATTGAAAGGCCGCGCCATATTGAAGTTCAGATTATTGCCGATTCTTCCGGGCATATTATTCAGCTTGGTGAAAGAGACTGCAGTATTCAGCGAAGGCATCAGAAATTGCTGGAAGAGTCTCCGTCTCCTGCGGTAGACAGCAAGATGCGCCGCAGGCTGGGAGAATTAGTTTTAAAAGGAATGAAATCTATAGGTTATGTTTCCTGCGGAACGATTGAGTTCTTACTGGATGAGAAAACCGGCAATTTTTATTTCATGGAGATGAATACTCGCATTCAGGTGGAGCATCCGGTTACCGAAATGGTCAGCGGTATCGACCTGATCAAGGAACAGATCCGCGTAGCCGCCGGAGAGAAACTTAAATTTACCCAGGATAGTATCCAGCTTAGGGGAGCCTCAATTGAATGCCGGATCAATGCCGAGGATCCGGATAATAATTTTATGCCTTGCCCCGGAAAGATTGAAACTTTAATCCTTCCCGGTGGCCCGAATGTGCGCGTGGATACGCATATTTACGCCGGTTATGAAATCTCTCCTTATTATGATTCTTTGGTGGCCAAGATCATTGTTCATGGCGCTAACCGCCAGGAAGCAATCAAAACTATGCGCCGGGCTTTAGCTGAATTTTATATTGCCCCGATTAAAACCACGGCGCCGTTTCATCTTAAGTTAATGGACAATCCTTTATTTAGAAAGGGTGATATTTCGACGCATTTTGTGCAGGATCTTTTGGCTAATGAAGGGAAGGCGGGATAGATGAACCGTGATGAATCAAGAAATGATCTAGGAGTGGTCAGGATTCACAAGAATGTAATTTCCTCCATCTCTTCGATAGCGGCCCTGGAGATCGAAGGGGTTAAAAGTGTGGGTAAGAATTTAAAGAGCAGTTTGCTGGAAGTTATCGGACAGAAATCTTTCTCGGCGATTAAAGTGGATATCTCTAAGAATGAAGAAGTAAGGGTGGAAGTCCCTTTGATAATTAAATATGGTTATAATATTCCTGAGGTCGCTGGCCGGGTCCAGGAAAATGTCCGCCAGGCGCTGGAAAAAATGAGCAATCTTACTTTAAAAGATATTAATATAAATGTGCGGGGTATAGAAAGGGGCTAGCTATGAGATTTCTTACCGTATTAGGAATTGTATTTTATGCGGCGGCGATTATTGTCATCGGTTTGGTTTTTATTGCATTTTCATTAAATTTGTTGTTGCCCCAAGATATTAATAATTTGCTTACTTTTGCCCAGAGCAACCAGAATACCCGAATCGTTATCGGATTAAGCGGCGTGCTTTTAATTTTAATCAGCATATCATTCGCTCAGATTATTTTAGGCAAATTCCAGAGAGAGCGCACAATTGCTTTTGCTACATCCAGCGGCCAGGTGACTATTTCTCTTTCGGCGGTGGAGGATTTAATCCGTCGGCTCGCTGGGATAATTCCTGAGGTAAAAGAATTAAGGCCGAATGTTGTCGCCAATAAAAAGGGCATTATCGTCGATATGCGCGTAGTTTTACGGAGCGAGGCAAATATTCCCGAGCTCACCAGCCGCCTGCAGGATATTGCTAAATCTAAAATTCAGGAGGTCCTGGGCCTGGAAGAGCAGATCATTATTAAAATTCACGTGGCTAAGATCGTGCATGATGAAAAAGATAATCGTAAGAAAAAAGATTCTGATAAAGATGATTTCTCAACAATACCGTTTAGCGGGTATGGACGGGTTTAAGAAAGGAATAAGGAGATGTTAAAGATAGGTATTTTAACAGGTGGAGGGGATTGTCCGGGGCTAAATCCTGTTATTCGGGCAGTTGTGCGTAAAGCGTTGTTGGAAGGTTATGAAATCGTTGGAATTAAAAATGGTTGGAAAGGTCTAGTTGAAAATGACACAATGCGTTTAGATATTAATATTGTATCCGGTATTCTGCCCAAAGGTGGCACAATTTTAGGCACCAGCCGCACTAATCCTTATAAAAAAGAAGGCGATTTGCAAAAGGTTAAGGATAATTTTAAGAAAATGGGTTTAGATGCTTTGGTTGCAGTTGGCGGCGAAGACACTTTGGGAGTTGCTTCTAAACTGGTTAAAGACGGTATCCCGAATATTGTGGGAGTTCCTAAAACTATTGATAATGATTTATCGGCTACAGATTATACTTTTGGTTTTGATACGGCTTTAAATGTAGCGATGGAATGTATCGACCGCTTGCATACTACCGCTGAAAGCCATCATCGGATTATGGTGGCCGAAGTTATGGGTAGGCATGCCGGTTGGATTGCTCTGGAGGCGGGTATTGCCGGGGGAGCGGATGTAATTTTGATTCCGGAAATTCCGATTGATCTGGATGAGGTTTGCAATGTAATTAAGAAGAGGCATGCGCGAGGCAAGACTTTTAGTATCGTTGTAGTCTCTGAAGGCGCGCAGTTTAAAGGACAGGATCTGGTGCTGCAGGAAAAAAAGCTGGATGCTTTCGGCCATGTTCGGCTGGGCGGCGTAGGGGAGGAATTAGCCGCGCATATTGAAAAACGCACTGGTTATGAAACTAGAGTTAGTGTTCTGGGCCACATCCAAAGAGGCGGTTCACCGACTGCTTTTGACCGCGTATTGGGTACCCGTTTTGGGGTCAAGGCCGTGGAGTTGATTAAGAATAAAAAATTCGGCAGAATGGTAGCTTTAGCCGGCATTAAAATTATTGACGTATCTTTAGATGATGCGGTGAAGGCTTTAAAAACGGTGGATATGGAGCTTTACGATATTGCCAAAGTATTTTTTGGCTAAGGTGTGGGCACCCGACGATAACCGGTATTGCGTCGGTGTCCTCCACGTGGAGGAAAAATGCGCGAAAGAATAAAAGATATACTTTTAGAAAGTATCCAGGTTAAAGAAGAAATTTTACGTAACCAGGTTGAATCTATTTATAATATCGCTCACTTGATGATAGATTGCCTGAGGAAGGATGGCAAGGTAATCGTGTTTGGTAATGGCGGCTCAGCCAGCGACAGTCAGCATATTGCCGCCGAACTTGTCGGGCGTTTTAAAAAGGACCGTTCTCCGTTAGCCGGTATTGCTTTGACCACCAATACGTCAATACTTACTTCTTTGGCTAATGATTATGGTTATGATGTAGTTTTTTCTAGGCAGGTTGAAGCTTTAGGTAAGAAGAATGATGTAGTTTTAGGTATATCTACCAGCGGAAAAGCTAAAAACGTAGCTTTAGGAATTAAACAAGCTAAAAAGATGGGGATTAAAACCGTAGCCTTAAGCGGGGGAGATGGCGGGGATATCGTAAAATTGGCGGATGTATCTTTAGTGGTCCCGTCTAAGGTAACTGCCAGAATCCAGGAAGCGCACATTACTATTGCCCACATAATATGCGAAATGATCGAACAGGAACTTTGTCAGGAACAAAAATAATTTCGCTTTCCAGTCTTAAACGTAAGGTTAGGGCTCTTAAGCAAAAAGGCAAGCGCATCGTTTTTACTAACGGTTGCTTCGATCTTTTGCATTTTGGCCATGTTAAATACCTGCAAGACGCTAAGCGCAAAGGTGATTATTTAATCGTAGCCGTAAATAGCGATACCTCAATTAAAAAAATTAAAGCTAAAGGCAGGCCGGTTATCGGCCAATCTGACCGCTTAAAGACGATCGCCGCTTTATCTAGTGTAGATTTTACGCTTTTATTTAGCCAGGATACGCCGCTTAAGCTAATTAAAGCGCTTAAGCCGGATATTTTAATCAAAGGCGCCGACTGGAGCAAAGAAAAAATCGTGGGTGCGGATTTTGTGCAAAGTTACGGTGGCCGGGTTGAGACCGTAAAATTAGTTAAGAACCGATCCACTAGCGCATTGATCGAAAAAATTGTCAAAAATTTCTCATAAAAATAATATTTACCGCATCATTGATGCTAACCTGAACCGGGCCAAAGAGGGCTTACGCGTTTGCGAAGAGATAACCCGGTTTATTTTGGATAACCATAAATTTACAGCTCTTTTTAAGAAATTCAGGCATCAGCTTGACGGGGATGCCCGTAAAATTTATCCGGTTGTGATTTTGCTTAGGCAACGCAGGAGTGATACTGATGTGGGAAGATTCAATTCCAGCGGCGAGCTCAAGCGTAGTAACTGTAAGGATATCTTTGGGGCTAATATTCAAAGGGTTAAGGAATCTTTGCGCGTTCTGGAAGAATTTAGTAAATTAACCGATCCTTTGGCTGCTAAAAGTTTTAAACAGCTTAGGTATAAAGTTTATGAAATCGAGAAAGCGTCTTTTAAAGAAATCTCAGCTTTATCTGATTCTCGATAAGCCGACGCTAGCTAAGCGTTCTTTAAAAAGTATTTATTCCGCTGTATCCGGCGGCAGGCTCGGTTTGATTCAATTGAGGGATAAGCGATCGGCTAAATCCGAGGTATTGAGTTTAGCGGTTAAACTTTCTCAGCGCCTGAGCAAGACTAAAACGCTCTTTATAGTTAACGATTATCTTGATCTGGCTGTTGCCAGCGGCGCCGATGGCCTGCATTTGGGCCAAACAGATATGCCGCTAAAGCAGGCCAGAAAAATATTAGGTAAGGATTATATAATCGGAATCTCTTGTCATAATTTTGCCCAGGCTTTAAAAGCTCAAAAGCAAGGGGCAGATTATATTGGTATCGGGCCGGTCTATGCTACGGCTACCAAGCCTGAATACAAGCCGATAGGTTTAGAAATATTGCGCCAGCTCAAAGATAAAATAAAAATTCCTTATTTTGCTATCGGGGATATTGGCTTAAAGAATGTTAAAGAGATTATTGCTGCCGGGGCAAAACGTATCGCGGTTTGCCGGGAAATTTTAAAAGCCAAAGATCCCAAAGCAGTGGCGAATCAATTATTTAAGAACTTAAAATAAATGACACAATTAGAATCCGCTAAAAAAAATATAATTACACCGCTGCTGCGCCGCGTTGCCCGCTTGGAAGGGCTAACTTGTAGCGCGCTGATGCGCCTGGTGGCCCAAGGCAAGGTAGTTATCCCTTTAAATATCAATCATAAAATAAAAAAACCCTGCGCGGTAGGCAGCACTCTTTCCACTAAAATTAATGCGAATATCGGTACCTCTACCGATGAATCTAAGCTTACGGAAGAAATTAAGAAATTAAAAGTAGCTATAAAACATGGCGCCGATGCGCTAATGGATTTAAGTGTCGGTGGCAATCTTGCTAAAATAAGGCAGGCGGTTTTAAAATATTCCAGCGTCCCGGTAGGCACGGTTCCGGTTTATGAAGTCGCGGTTAACGCTCAGGAAAAAAATAAAAATTTTCTTAAGTTTAACGCTCAGGATATGCTGGCTATTTTGGAGAAACAAGCCAAGCAGGGGGTGGATTTTTTTACCATCCATAGCGGGGTAACCCAAGCCAGCTTAAAGATTTTAGAAAAACAAAAAAGATTGATGGGGGTGGTTTCGCGCGGGGGCGCAATTATTGCCAGCTGGATAAAATATCATAAACAGGAAAATCCTTTTTATTCGCACTTCGATGCTATTTTGGATATCGCTTATAAATACGATGTAACTTTAAGTTTGGGCGATGGGTTAAGGCCGGGTTCGATTTTAGATGCTACGGATAAAGCCCAGATTGCTGAGCTAAAAATTTTAGGAAAATTGGCTAAACGCGCCTGGGCCAGGGGTGTTCAGGTAATGATTGAGGGGCCGGGCCATGTTCCGCTAGATCAGATTGAAAAAAATATCGCTTTAGAGAAAAAATATTGCTCTGGCGCGCCTTTTTATGTTTTAGGGCCGCTGGTTACCGATGTTGCCCCGGGGTATGACCATATTACCTCGGCAATCGGAGGAGCAATCGCCGCCAGTTGCGGAGCGGATTTTCTTTGTTATGTCACACCTGCCGAGCACCTGCGCCATCCCACGCTTAGCGACGTGCGCGAAGGAGTAATTGCCAGCCGGATTGCCGCTCATGCCGGAGATTTAATTAAACGCAAGAAGATTGCCATTGAATGGGATCGCAATATATCAATTGCCCGAAGAGCCCGGGATTGGAAAAAACAGATTCAGCTATCGATTAATCCGGATAAGGCCAGAGAGTATCGCTTGAGTAGCAAGCCTAAGCTTGCAAAAGTGTGTACGATGTGCGGGGATTATTGCTCGATCAAGTTGATGGATGAGTGCCTGCCTGCCGGCAGGCAGGTTTTGCGAGCGTAGTTCAGTGGCAGAACACTAGCTTCCCAAGCTAGATATGGGAGTTCGATTCTCCTCGCTCGCTTTAAATAATTGTGGCGGTTCCCTGCCTGACGGCAGTCAGGGATTCCGCTCACCCGCTTATAGATCAAGATGAAGAGTATTATTATAATATTTATAGTTTTAATGCTTGCCGGATGCGCGACGCAGGCTCCTTATACCGGGCCGGTTTTGCCTGTAGCGACTCAAGCAATTTCAGGTATGCATCATCGGGTAGAGGCAGGCCAGACTCTTTGGACGATATCTAAGCTTTATAACGTAGATATTGATGAGATCTTATCCGTAAATCATATTTCCGAAGAGGCAAAAATTGAAATAGGGCAGCTGCTTTTAATTCCCGGCCCTAGCAAGCGGCAGAATATTACGGTTAAATCCGGTGGTGATGATTTTATTTGGCCGCTTAAGGGCAGAGTGATCGCCGGCTTCGGTTTGAATTATCGCAATTTGATGAATAAAGGAATTAATATTCAGGCCTCAATGGGGGCGCAAGTTTACGCCGCCAGAGCAGGAAGAGTGGTTTTTTGCGCCGATAATTTTGGCAATTTCGGTAAGATGGTAATTATCGACCATGGAGACGGCTTACGTAGCGTGTATTCCCGGGTTTCCCAAATTTATGCGCGCTTAGGTGATTCCGTGCAAGGTGGCTCGATGATCGGCAGTGTCGGAACAAGCACCAGAGATAAGAATAGTTATTTACACTTTGAAATACGCAAAGGCGCAATACCTCAAAATCCGTTATTCTATTTACCATGATCAAAGACAGATTTTTCGACCGTAAAAATTATATTCAGATTCTAGAAAAGCGCGTCAGCAGCTTAAAGGAAGGCTACCGGCAGAATATTGCTATTATCGGCGAGGAAAATGTCGGCAAAACCAGTATCGTTACTAAGTTTCTAGCCCACTTTTATGATGTGCGGATTATTACTGTTTATTTGGAAGTTCGGCCTGAATCTTTGGATGATTTCGCTAAGAGATTCATCGGAGCGTTGCTTTATAATTTTCTTTTAAATAGCGGTTTGCCCTTAAAAGAAGACCTGGATTATCTGATAGCAAAGTCGGTTAAATTTATACCTGCGACTACGCAAAAGATAAATTTTATATTAACGGAATTAGCGCGTAATAAAAAAATTAATATTGTTACGGAGCTTTTTGACCTGCCGGAGTTAATTCATCAGGAGACCGGTAAATTTACGGTTTTGTTTCTGGATGAGTTCCATAATCTTGAAAGTTTAGGGGTCAAGAATTTATACCGGGAATGGAGTAAGCTGCTGATTGTACAAAAAAATACGCTTTATTGCATCAGTAGTTCTATGATGTTTAAAGCCAGGGTAATTCTTTCTAAGCAGCTTTCATTGTTATTTGGTAATTTTGAGGTAGTTTGTATTGAGCCTTTTGATATTCATACCAGCGGCCGCTTCCTTGACCAGTACTTGCCTAGCTTAAAGTCAAAAAGCGGATTAAAAGATTTTATTATTAATTTTACCGGGGGCTATCCGTTGTATCTGGAATTGATTGCGGATGCCTTATCCAAAAAAGATGCTGCCCAGGACTTAGCTGATGTTTTAGAAGACCTGTTGTTTAATTCTTCCGGTATTCTCAATCAGAGATTTTCTAACTATATCAAACGTTTTCTAGACCTGGCGGCAAGCAATGATTATATTTCGATACTTTATCTGATTGCCAGCGGTCGCAATCGGATCAAGGATATCGCCCACATCTTACATAAACAAAAAAAAGAATTACTCGTTAGAATTAATTACCTGTTGGAACTTGATGCTATTACCAGAAGCGGGGATTTTCTTAAAGTTAGCGACCGACTATTTGCCTATTGGATGCGTTTTGTGCATCATGAAAAGCTGCGTTCATTGTCTTTTGATGCCAAGAATCAAAAAGAAAAATTCCGCGATAATATTGTCGAATTAATCTCGGAGTTTTCCAAGCAGGCTGCCAACCCGCTGACTAACCGTATTTTTGAGTTGCTGCATTTATTTGAAGATGACCTGATGCAAATTGAACGTAAAAAAGTCAGGCTTAATCATTTCCGGGAGATCAAGCCGCTGGTGTTTAACCACCGTTTTTTAAAAGATGGTTTATTGGGCCGTTCCTCGGAGGCGCTGTGGATCATGGCGATTAAAACGGAGGCGCTTACCGAGAGTGATATTGCTGATTTTTCTAAAGAGTGTAAAAGATACCATCATAAATCGCAGCGTAAAATTATAATCACCTTAAAAGAAGTTGAGCCTAATGCCCGTTTAAGGGCGCTTGAGGAAAAAATTTGGACCTGGGATTTAAACAATTTAAACCAGATCCTGGATTTATTTTCTAAACCACGGATAATTGCATGAAAATCGGTGTAATTTCGGATACTCATATTCCTGATGTATTTGAGCATATCCCCCAGGTAGTTTTAGATGCTTTTAAGCAGGTGGATATAGTTATGCATGCCGGAGATATGGTGAGTTTAGCGGCAGTAGATGAATTAAGAGCGGTTTGCTCAAGAGTTGAAGCTGTATCCGGCAATATGGATTTTCCGGAAGTGGCCAGGAAATTTCCGCAAAAACAAGTTTTTAGTATTCAGGGTTTTAAGCTGGGCCTTATCCATGGAAGCGGTGCGCCGGTAAATCTTAGAGAGCTTCTTAAGGATGCTTTTAAAAACGATAAGTGTGATGTTATTATTTTCGGGCATTCGCATCTAGCCATGAACAAGCTTGTGGACGGGGTATTATTTTTTAATCCCGGCAGCGCCACCGACGGCCTTTTAGAAGGTAAATCTTACGGAATAATTGAAATAGATAAACAGATTAATGCCAGGATAATTAAAATT
>CAYIFW010000003.1:0-18923 GCA_964362795.1 uncultured Planctomycetales bacterium
CTTCTGCTGTACCTACGGAAAGGATAGACATAAACCTAATCCAGCCTGCCTATGATATGCTGGAAGATAAACCATCATTCTCCGGCTTCTACTGGGCTAAGTTTATGCCTTCAGCTGCAGGGATCATCTTATCAGAAGGTGAGTTCAGCTTCCTTCTAAACGAAGACCTAAAAGAACGTCTTTCAACCCTTAACCCTGACTCCCTAACCCTATTCCTATACCTCTTAACCGTACATGAAGCAAGACATGTGGACCTTAAACTCAACAACAATATTCAAGACGACATCAACAGCGAAATCATCTCCGAACTTGCCACTCTCGAAGCCTACAAGTCATTCACCCCAGAACAAAAAGCCTCCTTACGCGCTCTCTTAAAAGAACTTGAGCAAGACCTTATCTGGGGAGATAGGTTCTTGTCGGTAATCAATCTCTATGACGATATTCTCAAGAAGAACTTAAACCAAGAAGATACGATTAAAGAATTGGACGGATTCATTAAACAATACCCTAACTATAAGGATGAAGAGGCCAGCTTCGATGTGATTATGTCGAATATAGAGAAAATTAACACAGGGTTTGATAATAAGGCAACAACCGGCAGGTTAGGCCTTAATATAAAAGAGAGTATAGAGGAATTAAGCGAGAAGTTGAGTAAGGGGGACACAGAAGAGCGTATGGTTGCAGCTACCACTTTAGCTTATACGTCTGACACTAAAGTTAGGGACATTCTTGGCAAAAGCTTTGTTTCGGAATTTGATGCAGGCGTCAAACAATCTATTCGGCGCGCGCTTAAGTTCTTAAGAGATAACAAGCTAGTTGATTCTTCAAATATAAGCGTGGATGAAAACATTATGGAATTGCAGCCGGAGAGGAAATTACAGAAGATATGGGACGCTCTGCATAAATTTTTGTCTCAATACCGGCTAACATTTATTATATTCTTTACCTTTCTATCTACTATGCCAACTTTCTTTTTCCTTAGATCTATCATACCAACATCGCCGGATCTAAATACTATTCTATGGCATATCGGAATTGTTCTTATGTCGGTAGGAGTCGGGATATTGGTTCCACGGGTCTTAATAGCCCTAATAGAGTTTTTATCAACTTCAGAACAGCCAAAAGAGATAATTAGCTACCATAATTTATTTAACACCGCTGTTAATTTAGGTGATTTCCCGTATCAGGAATCCGCAGATACCCTTTATTATGTGGCTTCTATACTTCCTGAACATTTAACAAAGGTATTTAAAGACGTTCTGGATTCTCTTGAGCACTTAAGAAACAGCGGAATTATCCCAAACAGAATGCCGAATAGATTTATTTTGGAAAAAAGGCTTAAGGGTGGCAACAAGGAAGAGCGTATGTTAGCGGCATTTTCTTTGGGTTGTAAGATTAATCAGAGATCCGCCGGTATCTTATTCCAAAGAATTCGATCGGGAGAAGAGACGGATATCGCTGTCCTTAAAGTTATCCGGGGTTCTCTGGCATTCCTAAAGAAAAATGGAATTATTGTTGATGAAAATAAGAGAGATACTCTTTATAGTTTTGATGATATCGCAATAAACGTAACAATAGAGAAGCAAAAAGAGAGAATCATTGGCCTAAGCTGCCTTTTGGATGAAAGAGCCGCAGACATTCTTTATAAATTGTCAGGACAGCCCCATTTAAATAGGGAAGATAATATAGAGTTTGTTGCCGAAGCTCTTAATTTTTTAAGGAATGAAGGCATTATTCCTTCTAAGGGATGGCTTCATGAGGATGTTAGCAATTTAAGAGAATGGTTAGGCAGGGCGGGGAGTGGATCTAGGGCGAAAGAAGTGTGTGCTGCGGTGGCTGTTAGGTTAGGCTATATCTTCACACAGGAGTCCTGCGATATGCTATATGAAATGCTGAATCAAGAAACCGATCCTATAGTTTTGGCGGCAATTCAGGATTCCCTAAATTATCTGCTTAGTTTTTCGCCTGAGAACAAGGCAAACAAATGGATTGCGCATAATTTAACACTTAAATGGGAGGAAACCATTTATAAGTTCTCTTTTGATAAAAAATTAATCCATTTTATCCTGGAGCGAATACCGGAAAAGGTTAGGATTTTTGATTATAAAGTTGAATTAGAGGAGAAGTCGGCTACCTTATGGAATCCTGAATTACGGAAAGGAAAAGGTTATGACCTTTTTGGAGGGATAGGCACGCCAGAGTATGCATTTTGCTCGGCTATTTCCCATGCTATCGCGCGCGAACTTTACGCTGATTGGGCGCAGGTATTGAGTTACGAAGAGTTAGGCGATCTGGATACTGCCTATAAAGCCTTGGCAAATTGGTGGTATGATAAATATACAGGCAGAGAAAGAGAGAACGATTTCAGTTATGACCCCAAAGGACACAAGCGCGCTTTCTTTGAGAGGTATTTTTCTAATTCTAAAAAGTATTCCAAGAGTTCTGTCTCCTCCCTCCTGGGCTCTTCCCTTAACCCAGCCGACCACGCCTATCCTTCTAGTGTGCCTACGGCAAGGATAGACCCGAAGCTAATCCAGCCTGCCTATGATATGTTAGAAGAAAAACCTTCATTCTCCGGCTTCTACTGGGCCAAGTTTATGCCTTCAGCCGCAGGGATCATCTTATCAGAAGGTGAGTTCAGCTTCCTTCTAAACGAAGACCTAAAAGAACGTCTTTCAACCCTTAACCCTGACTCCCTAACCCTATTCCTATACCTCTTAACCGTACATGAAGCAAGGCATGTTGATCTTGAACTCAACAACTACACTCAAGACGACATCAATAGCGAAATCATCTCCGAACTTGCCACAATAGAAGCCTACAAAAACCTCACGCCCGAACAAAGAACCTCCTTAAGAGTCTTCTTAAAAGAACTTGAACAGGACCCTCTCTGGAAAGACAGATTCATTCCTGTGATTGACTTCTACGATGCCATTCTCCAAGACAACCCTATCCAACTGCAGACCATCACTAGAATCAAAGACTTAATCCTAAATCGTTTCCAAGATATTCCCGGATCAGGGTTTAGACCAAAAGACTACAGTCGTAAGCAGATAGCAGATATACTGGGAATAAAATCAAGATCTAAGCAACATGATCGGACAGGTATTGGATATTACACTAAAGAAGAAGCGGATTTATGGTTTAAAAACAATATAAAATCGAATCAGGGTCTTATCAACGCTAAAGAATTAGCCCTTAAAATAATACCGAATATACCTAAGTATATAGATATTTTTGGTTTTAGAGCGGAAATAAGTTGCTCGATAAGTTTTATTACTGGAATAACAGATGCGAGCTGGAAAATATGGGATTCAGGGGCGTATATCAGCCCATTAAGTACGGCGCAACCTTTAACGGATGATTTTAATGATTCTCTTGGAAGTGATACTTTTCCCGAAGGTACTTTTATTATAAACGTCTTAGCGGAAATAGTCGCCTGTTCTTTAAAAAGAAACAGTACGACTACTCTATTACGTGATTTCTGGGGGGCAGAATTTATTAAATTATTCACAGTAGAAATAACTGCTTTCGGGCCCGACCTAAATGAGGAAGTAATTGAAAGAGTTAAAAAAGAATTAGTATATTTATGGAAGAAAAAATACGCCGGTTTAAACATTAATCCTGGTAAACGATTCACATTTTTGGAAAAACATTTCTCTGGCCCGGTGCCTTTTACTATCCCGCCAAAAAATGGAGCGAGGAAATTGTCCCGCTCGGCCATGCACATTCTAGGATTATCTTTAATGTGGCCGGTATTTATGCTTACAGGAATGGGATTTAGCGCAGGCCGCAGCCAGAAATATAAATTACCCGTGGTTACCCCCGGGATGGACAAAGAGCAGAGAAAAGCCGCGCATATTTTACGCAGTAAATATGAGGATTACGAAAAGATAAAAGACGCCATAGGAGTGTTAAATTTTATTACCGACTTGGCGCGGAAGAATAGGGCTATTTCAGAAATAGACCGGCAAGGGATAATGAGGATTTCTAGCCAATTCGTAAGGGCAAGAAATCTTAATAAGATAAAAGCTAGAAAAAGCCTGGAGATAGCCATGCGTGAAGCGGCAAAATCCGGAGATGTTGATAATATAGTTAACCATTTAGAGAACGCAGTAGGTTATCTGAATAACCGTTTATGTTATTTAAGCGGTTGGACAGCAGTGGCTCTGGCGGATTATTCTGATTATACCAGGGTTCCTGCTGATCGTATTGCGGATATTCTACGGGATTTAGGCATAAATGATTTAGATACAGGTTTGATCTTTGGCAAGAACTTGAGGGATTATTTGAAGGAGCATGATTTATTTTTTAATTGTCCTGTTGATTCCAATCCTTATGAGGAGAAAAAAGTAAATATGGCTATCGGGGCAACATATAATTTACCGGTACGGCAGATAAGAAAAAATTTACAAAAGTTTGCCGAGTCTATAGGAGAAGGACCAAGCATGGAGGCGAGGCTCAGAAACAGATATATAAAGCGTAAGCTTATGCCTTTAATTAGGTGGATGGCTGAAGAATCCGGAATTAACCAAAGACAGCAAAAAAGAGCAGGCAAGCTTTTCGGCGCAATAGATATCAACGGTATGGAGTTTAAAGATTTGCCAATTTGGCCGGTGGATGCGGAGGGCAATGTTCTCACCGAATTAATTGGTTGGATGGCAAAGCGCAACAAGTCTCCGCCGTTGGAATATTATCAGGCAGAAAAAGTTTCACTACGTAGTATTTTAGAATCAGTGCCGCAAAAAAATGATTTCAACTCCTCTAAACCCAATCCTCTTATTGAAGAAGGCTTTAGTCAGATTCAGGTTATTATTACAATAATATTTGTAGGGATCGCTGCTATGATTTTGGGGCTGTGGGCAGGGCATCATTTTCCTTCTCCTTCGCTTTCGCTCGGGACTTGCGTGGCTGGCGGGAATGAATCCTTATTTCTGCCCGTAGCCCTGTTTGGTTTAGTAATCGAAAATTTGACAGAAAAAGAGCGTAATTTCTTGCGCAGGCTTTCAGTTAAACACAATGAACACGAATATATCAGGCGCGCAATTAAGGGTAGAGAAAGAACCGTGATAAGCCGCGTGGGGAAAACGTTTAACAAGGTCTCTCGTATAGAAGGAACTAACCTGGTTGAAAAAACCCTAAAGGACGGTTTCAGCATAAAGATGCTTGCCGGTTCATTACAAATTGCGCAGCAGAGATTTAATGGCCTGGCCGCCAAGACTTATATTTATAAAAATCGATATATCCAGGAATATGTAGAGGAGTTAGCTTCTTTGGATGCCGAAGCAAAGGGTTTGCTTTGGGAAGTTTCCTTAGAAGAGGGCAAGCAGATTATAGACGATTTGTTCATTCTTTTTACCAAAATGTGGCAAAGAGGGGTTTATGATATTGATCTAAAAATATATAATTTCGGCCGCACAACGGCAGGTGATTTGGTTACTTTTGATTTTGATAAACTGGAAACATTTTATCCCGGGACCTACTCGCATCCGCTTGAGATGTTAGAGTTGCATACTGTAGCCAGGAATTTAAGGTTTGAGGGTAATGTTCGAAACCTGCCGTCACAACTGAATGAATATTATCAAGCTAAGACAGAGGAGTTTATTGAGGAAGTCCTTTATCCGGAATTCCACAAGTCGCCCGAAGAGAATAATTATTGGCATAAAGATATAAAGGAAGGAATAAAGTTTGGTTTTCTTGGGTATCCGCATCCTTTCCCTGAAGAGGCATTAAACAAATCACTTTACTCAAAACGCGCGCGATTAGCACGTAGAATAGGCCGGATACTAAATAATTCGTTATTATCTTTAGCAGTGCCGTTATTGTTTGTAGGAGTAGGCGGCGGAGCAAGGGGTAGGAGGGGACAGGGTGGTTATAAACTAGAAACTGTATCCATCGCGCAGGCTCAAGCAGATGATTTAGCAGATTTAGGTGTTGAGATGATCGGTTTTGCCAAGAACATCGCGGATTATGAAGAAAAGGCAAAAGAGGAAGAGATAGACAGATTAACAGATTTATACTTTAAGACAAGAGATCCTAGGTTAAAAGAAGATGTAAGTAAACAAATAGAAGAAGTAGAGAATAAGATTCTGTACGCAACAAAATATGCTAAGGATCAAGCTGGTTGGTTTAGCGCGAATCTTCCTTTAGGGAAAGAATGGCAAGAGGAATTAAAGAATGCATATTTTATTCTTGCCAAGAATATCGATAACACTATTTCCGGATTCGTTTCGATAGATAGGGTCGAATACAACATCGGGCGTATTCGAGGTATTGTGGTTCATCCGGCAGAGCAAGGACAAGGTATAGGTAAAATGCTTTTGGCTGAAGCTATAAATAGACTGCGCCAGTCCGGAACTGAGATTATAGAGGCCGGAATTCAGAGAGATAACAGAAATAGTTTGGCATTCCACGAAAAGGTTCTGGAGGAGTTGACCGGAATAAAGCCGCAAAGAAAGATAGAGCGACCCAGCGGGCCGTTTATATTGAAGGTAGATATGCGCCAAACCTCGATTTTAGAAGCAAGCGAAAATCACGATAGTGATTTAAATCAAGTTACAGTAGAACAGAATATTGTAGGGTTGCCTTATACTTCGCCTTTCCCGGTGTCTACGCAGGAGAAATTTAATTTATATGCGTGGGTAATTAAATATAAAAGAAAGGAAATCGGGCGGTTAGCTATATGCGTTAACAAGCAAAATAAGCATATTCATATCCAGACGGTTAATTTAGGCCGGCAATATCTCCGTAAGGGCATCGGTAAACATGTCCTGCGCGGTATTATCTTAAGCAAGTATGTGGATTACCGGATTTCAGTTGATATCTGTAATAGGCGCCTTATCGGTATTATAAATGGCATTCTTGAAGGGCGATTGGAAACAACCGGAATTTCGCAGGAAGACTCTGACAAACGTATAGAAGCACTTAAGGAGTTGAAGAAGCGCATTGATGTAGGAGAAATAGAAAAGACGAATGAGTTAGAAGGTAGGCTCGATCAGCACAATCATTCGTTTTATTCCGATGGTCATAAATCTCCGGCAGCGATTGTCTATGAGGCGTGGAAAAATGGGATGTTGGCAGTGGGTATTACTGACCATAATACTTTTGCAGGGCTGGAGGAAGCGTTGATGGCAGGAGAGATTTTGGGGATAAGGGTAATTGCCGGCGTAGAAATCACAGTTATCGAAATGCTTTCCTGTATAGGTTCCCTTGACCACGACGAGCGCACTATGCTCGGCAGCTTCCACCTTTTATGCTATCTGCCTTTTAAAACAGTTAAAGAATACAGGGAATGGGCTGATACGGATGAAGCGCGCAGGTTTATCGGAAATATCCATGAATTCAAGGAGCATATTTATTTTGAAAAAAATATAGATGGATTGGTAAACAGGTTAATACAAGAAGGGGTTATTACTGAAGCAGAGAAAGCGCGATACCTGCAAATACATGACTACGATAAGATTAATAAATCCGGCCTCGTGCATATTCTTAAAGAAGCAACCGGTATCCAGAAAGACTCAGAAATCTACGAAACATATTTCGGCCAGACGATCAGCGGAGATGATAGCGGGCTCTCATTAAGGTGTACGATGAGTTATATTTTTAAGGCAGGAGGCATATCTGTTTTAGCGCATCCGGCAAGATTAGCTTCTTCCGAAGAAGAGGCGCTGGAAAAGGCGCGGGAGCTGTTGGAAACGCACGGATATTTCTGGAAAGGCAGAAATACATTCATCGGGTTAAGCGGAGTAGAGGCATATCATTGGAAGCATTCGCCGGAATTTAGCAGCCAACTTAGGCAGCTTGCCGAAAGTTTAGGCATTATTTATACAATAGGAAGTGATAACCATAATTCTCAGCGTCCGGTAGTTATGGGTTTAGGCTATATAGGTGATAACGTAGAAGGCAATATTCCTGCTTCGGCTTCAGAAGGCGTATTAGAGACGTTGGATGCGAAGTTTAAGATAGTAAAAGAATTTAATACTAATAAAAACAGGCCGCGCTATTATCCCGGAAGGCTTGATCTTGAAGTAGTCCAAGGTGTAAATTGGGCAAAAATAGAGAACTTGAGGGAATATTTTAAGCAGGGGCTTGAAGAATTAGGCTTAGGCGCATGGCTGATAGATAGTATCCAGGTGGGTTTCGTTGCAGAGGATCTAGGCGTAGCTTTAACTGACCAAATAAGGATTGATGATGGTTTATCTACAATTGCTCCTGAGTTCAATATGGATGGATTACGTTCGCGGCAATTTCAGTTTATTATTAATGATATCCTGCACTATTATTATCCGCGTCAAGACCAACTTGTCCATGATGTTATTGACGATTACATCATCCGTCACAATTATCCGGAATTTAAAAAAGATGTTATAAAGGCGCAAGAAAAAGGCCTTATTTTTGATCAAGATTGGCTGACAAAGCTTGATGAGCAATACGAGTTCTTACCTATATACAATGCTTTGTCCAGTAATGTCTTATGGCAAGCTCTTGATGATGTAAGAAAAGAGCGGGCTGTTTTACGCCTGCGGACTATTCAGGCGCATATCTCTGAAATCGAAAACATAATCTTTCGTTATCCCGGACTAGAACAATATGGGGATAGGATAGAAGCAATTTATGCTGTGGGAAGTTTCCTTTTTAAAGATAACCCCGAAGATATAGATTTAATTATTCATGTTAAAGGTGATATTCTCGGAGCCGGCTTTGAGTTGAAGGAAATTTCTCTGTTAGGATTAAGTATCTCTCCCGAAGAAATATGCGGTACCGGGATTTCATATCTGCATGTCAGATTTACCAATATTTATGCTCCGCAGGAAAAACTCCTTGGTGCGCGCCTATATTCAAGCGGTATACTCCTTAGGGGTAAAAGAATAGTTAGGGGGGCAAGTAATAGCGAATTATTAGAGTCAGCGGAAAATATGATTAGCGCCGGATTAGAAAGCAAAGGTTCTCATTTAGTGCTGGCTGTATTAATGGCAAAAGAAGCAGGAGTGGATGTTGGAATGCCAAATGCGAAGCTCAATGCCTATTTTGAGGTAGATAATTTATACGAAAGCCTACCTCCTGGGATGCAGGGCTGGCAGATGTATCAAGAGATAACCGGGATTATAAAAGAAGTAAGATCAGCGGCAAAGCAGCCGAATACCTATCCTGCTGAATTTACATCTACTGACAGTATATTGGCCATAATTGAAACGATACCGTATAATTTAGCAAATCTTAGGAAATATATCAGTGAGGCAATAAGAGTTATTTATAGATTTGGAATGTCTGATGTAACACGGGCGGCGTCAATTATGGAAGAAAAATCAGGTAAAGTTAAAATCAGGGCTAAGAATGGTGAAAAAACTGTAGCGCAGATAATTGATGGGAACATAGCTGTTTCTAAGTATCTAGCTTTTATTGCCCCGGATTTCCGGCGTGATGATATCAGATCACGCCACTTTCAAAGGCTTGTTACTTCTGTTTTGCGCCATGAATTTAAAGAGCTAGAAACAGGCTCACATAAAGCTGCTTGTAAAAGGGACCGTGAATTTTTTAAAAGCAATCCTCTAGAGGCAAGGGTGCTTCTGAATGCTTTTGAGAAATTTATGATAGAGCCGGATTATTTATACAAACTTGACTTTATCGAAAAGGCGATAGGCAATAGACTTGCTTCGCCCGGAATCGGAGATGCATTGGTTTCTTCGAAAAATACTCAGACAAATTCAGTTGCAGCTGTATTAGGAGGTTTCTTTGAGAAGTATCTTAATGAATATAGTAAAAGGAATATATCCGTATCTGAGCTTATAAGTTTATTCTATTGGGAGATGGTAAATATATTTGATGCAGAATATTCTTTTGTTAGGGCGGGTGAAAATATTTATTCTTCTCTAGATATATTAGAGCCTGTCGAAATTAATAAGGTCCTGGATTTGCTGATAGCAGTTATAAATTTTGATGGATCTAGGCAGGATTTTATATTTGCGGCAAAAGAGGTTTTTCGTTTTGAAGCCGAAAAACGTGAGATTACCGTTGAGGAACTGATCATGCAGCGCAGGAATGAGCAGGGGTGGAGAACTCTTCATGAGGATGATTGGGCAATCTCTGATTTTGCGCAAAAAGCTGAAATACTGAGAGGGCAGTCTAAAGACGGCGCGGTAACCGGATGGGGTTTGTTTGGGGCCGGAGCGTTTTTTCATGCCGTTGTATTTTTTATCTGGTATTTTGGCGGGATGTTTGGATTGGCAGCTCCTTCTTTAGGTATCCCTATAGCAATATTCATATTGTGGTCGTTGGCAATTATTGCTGGGTTTTATTATACCCAGGCGTTTTTTGTTGCCGGATCAAATCTTGGCGCAATTATTTATAATCGGCGCGCCGCAGCCGGCAGATATATTGGCTCCTTTAATCTGATTCCTGAATTTAATTACGCTCCGCTGTCAGAGGATAACAGGTTAATCTATACCAAGGAGGGGGAGATTTATGTGAATAAGATCCGTATGCACCACGTTCCTTTAATTACTCAAAGATCAATATTGGTGCATGAGAAAGCGCATTTGGAGGGTAAGGGCGAGATAGAAGCGTATTTTGCCCAATTAGTAAGAATAAATAAAGCACTTGAGTATTCTGATAGAGTAGCTCAGCTTATTTTTGCGCTATTAAAGCTTACAATGTTACGAATAAGAGAATGGTTAAAAGATTTATTCCGCTATAGGCTACGGGTATATCTAATACAAAGAACAGCTTATTCTGGGTTCATTTGGAGGAATAAATTTATTTTAGGCATCACAGGTATTATATTAGGGATTATTATCTGGTGGTTAGCCACCAGGTCAGTTTCAGTAGGTGCAGCATTAATATTTCCTATCGGAGCAATAGCCAGAGTCAATCTGAAAAAATCCAAGCCGGTAAGTCACCTAATGCGATTCCCAATTGACACTAGAGACCTCATTTATGAAATTCATCAAACAATGAGAAAAGAAGGCATAGAGAGTAATATTTTTGATGAAGTTACTAGAACCGGACCGTTGCCGGTGAGCATTAAAAAGATAATATTGGGTTCTAAAGATAGCCCCGGCTTAATAGATGATGAAGTAGAGATGAGGTTATGGGAAGTGATCAAAGGTTATAATTTTGTTTTTGAAGAGAAATGGCATGCCATGCAGCTGATTATTGTTAAACACAAAAATCTTTTAGTGAAGGCATGCAGAACCGTAGAGATGGATATGGAGAATTCTGATTTTGAAGAAATTCTTGCTATTGGCTTAGAGCAGATGCTGTATCTTATAGATAAGTATAATTTAGCCAGAAAGAGGAAGTTCACAACATTTATGAATTATTTGGTGCCCAGGATCAAAACCGGATATATAAGGGTAAAATACGGGCATACCCGGTCAATTGTCGGAAAGTACGGCAGTATGGCAACCTATTTAATCGAGCTTTGCGAATCGGAACTAAAGGTTTTATTCGAGAATGATATCACCGATGATGATATCCGTAGCTATCTCTCAAACAACGGCATTACAGGCTCTAAGAAAGAAGTGCTTAAGCGGTTTGCAAAAAATAAAAATGCATTGAAGAAATTACTTAATAATCCTCAGGCAGGACTGCTTATATCCGAAGGAAATAAATCTTTAGGCAAATTATTATTTGAAGCTTATCAGGAAGGCCAGGTACTTAATGTCTGGACGAAATCGCTTTCCTCTACCTATGAAGATAAGCTTGCTGCATATTTGGATACTAAGATGAAAAATCCGCGCACTGCAGCGAAAAATATAATTGCTTTAGGGCATGCTTACCGTGAACGTGTTGCCAGTCCACAGAGCTATAATATAACGCATGAAAGCGATGATGGGATTACCGTTGAATTTATTGCAACCATAGAAGATATTAGTTCTCCTTTACCCGAAAGAACATTTGTAATAAATGGGCAGATGCAAGAGGCAATTGAGGGGTTAAAGACTGTTCTGGCTAAGCTGGAAGAAAGATTAAGTCGTAATAACGGAAATTTTATAAATTATCGTTACGCAGCTAAAAAGTATTATTTTGACGGTTGGACATATGCTAAAATAGCTGATTCCCTTGGAGTAACCAAAAACACGATTCAGCAATATATTAAGATGCTAAATGAAATCAAAATAGAATTGAATACCCTGGGAGGATTAAAAGCAGATTTTGGTATTTTGTTCGAATATCTTATCGATAAAAACGTCCCAATGGAGTTATTAGCTGAATTTCTTGGTTTGAGCGGAGTAGACAAAGAGAGGTTGCCTGCGGATAATAAGGTTGAAGCCTTGGCTTCGATAGGGGGCGGAAGGTGGCCGGCCTTGCAAGAGCTTTATGATGCATTCGGAAAAGGGATCGTCGGACAGGCATATACGCCGGCGCTGCTTGAATCGACAATATTTGTCGGAGGCGCAACTTTATTTATAAATCATTTGTTATCTCTGGCATTCGGGCTTCCGTTTAGCCTAGGGCCTCCGGCGTTTATAACATTTCTCATTTTGCAGTTTATTTGGCATCTCTTGCATGGCCGCAAAAACGCTTTTGCCAACGATAAATTAATTATTAGTGTCCTTTCTGTTTTTGGCTTTCTCAGTGCTGCCTACCTCGGCAATTCCTTCTACCTTCTGTGGCTTCTATTTATCCCGCATTTCTTTATTAATTATCTGGAACTAAGAAAAGCAACCAGCACCCTTGATGCCAAAGGCCCGCAAGGCTCAGCGATTGTTTTAGGGATTATCTTAGAAAAATTAAGTCAGAAACTAGATTCTAATCCGCCGCAGAGAAAAGGTGATTCAAAGAAAGATCGGCTCAATAGATTTATTGATACAAAGATTGAGAAGCTCCCCAGATCGCAGCGCCGCGTATACAGAAGATTAAAGAGGATTTTTTGTACCATTGAACTTATCTGCGGCATTGGTAAATATAGCGGAGCGGTTACTGTTATCGGAGGGATAGCCACCGGACATGCTATATTAGGATCATTATCCGCAATCGGATTGATATTTATGGGAGGATTCTTCCGTTTCGTTGCGGTCATGATTTTTATGCGTAAATATCCTTATGTTCCGTTCAAACGTTTTATTCACCCTTTTGTTTTTATACCTTTTCATTTTGGTTTTCTTTATAGCATGCTGGCGTTTATTTCGCCGCAGCATAATTTCCGTAGTTTAATGCGGCTTTATAAAATTTCTAAGAATGAGGATTTTGAAACTGAAGAATTATCGAAAGATGATAATAAGGAAACCAGGCTTTTGGGGATCCCGATGGAGTTTGACAAGAATAAACCGTTGGTAACTTTAGCAGAAATAAAATTCGGAGAGTCTAAAGTATGGGAAGCGTTGTTTATGCATGAGAATATAGAAGAGGCCTATAAAGGTGAAAATGGTAACAGCTTTGGTGGAGGGCTTGAATCTGTGTTTAATCTAGAGGCCGGCATCGCGGATTTCCTGGAAGCATTCAGGCTGACTTTTAACGGGCTTGAGGATATAAATATAGCGATCGTAGACAACTATCCGTTTATCTCCGGATTCAAGGACGGTAAGATTATTATCCACAAAGACGCCAGAGTTTCTCCGGTGCTTTTAGCGCTCGCGCTGCGTCACGAGGTGAAGCATTTATTGGTTGCGGGAAAAGATTTTAATCCGATTATCGAAGAGATATATATCTTGCTGGAAGATTTAAAATTCTACAGCAGATTAAGTAAATCAGCGCATGAGCACCTCGAGCGTGCCTTATTGCATAACGGTAAAAGTTCTATCAGGGGAGCCAAAGAATTCTATCAGTTATTAAATACTCCTGCCGGTCAAAGATTTGACGCGGTCAACAGATATGTTTTTAGCGCGCAGAATTA
The DNA here is from genome assembly GCA_964362795.1 of uncultured Planctomycetales bacterium. Taxonomy (GTDB): domain Bacteria; phylum Omnitrophota; class Gorgyraeia; order Gygaellales; family Profunditerraquicolaceae; genus UBA6249. The sequence goes on from CAYIFW010000003.1 coordinate 13,835, forward strand.
CAGTTTTTCAGAAGAAGGCCTGCTTGATGGTTTAGACATGTCCGGAAGCGATTGGTTTAGCTTAGAGCAGAGATTTGAAGCCGTCCGCAAGGAAAGTGAATTCTACCGTTTAGTGACCAAAGAGGAAGATATCTCTTCCATGGATAATAAGGGTTGGTGGACAAAAGAGTATATTTTGTTTAACGAGCTTAAAAGAATATCCGAAGAGGAGAAGAATGAAAAAACATCCCGGATTCTCAAAGGCCTTATTAAAGACCAGACGCATGAGGCCTGGAACAGCTATCGTGACAGCGCGGATATATCGATGATGATCCTTGAGGATGTTCGGGACACCTTTGCTATAGATGCTCTGGATTTTTATATTGTGATGGCAAACATTAGTATGCACAAAAATGATTATGCTAAAGCCGAACATTACTACAGAGAAGGGCTAAAGGCGCACCCCGGAAATATTACGCTATGGTATAGCTTGCTTAATTTCTATTATCTACAAGATCGCGAAGAACCGCGCAACCTTATTGACCAGGATATTTTACAGGTTGGTCTGGATTCTGAGAAGGCTGCCTCTATTTATATGGGTATAGCGGATAGGTATTTTAAGAAAGGCCAATACCGGGAGAGTATGACCTATTTATTAGAGGCGCTGGCTAAAGATGAAGATAACGCGGATATCTATTTCAATATTTCATTGGTCCATGAAAAACTGGATAATATCCCGGCGCAGGCAGAATATCTTCAAAAGGCAATTGAACGCGACCCTGAACATAAACTGGCCAACTATAACTTAGGCATCACCCATTTTGAAAGAGGAGATTTTAATGCGGCAAAACCGTATCTGGTAAAAGCCAGAAAACTCTATGAATCTGAAATTAATATTTTAGGACATTCAAAAGACTGGACATTCCTGGACAAGGCGATTAAGGCATTGGAAAAAATAAGCCTTGAGATTTCGGAAAAGCCTGCTTTATTAAGGCTGTCTGCCGATAGGCAGCGCTCCTTTAAAGTTATGCGCATTGCTTCATTTATTGCCTCCGATGTTACTACGGGCCTTAATAAAGAACATATCCTATTAGTAGAAGTGGCGGCGTTAGTTGCGACTTTAAAAGAAAGTCCTCAGGAATCCATGAATGTGTTTAATGCAAATAGTAACATCCTGCGCAAAGAAAATATTGGATATTCTTCGTTAATCCATGATTTAATCGCGCGTAACTTCAGTATCGGCTTAAAGGATAATGGGTATGTTTTGGCAGACAAGGAAAAGATCGTAGAGCGAATGTTAGAGATTATTTATCTGGCGGTTAATATCGTGGATACCTGGTCTGCGCAGGGACATCTTGTGAATACTTTTAAGATGGTCAAGGATGGCTTAGTTACGGAGCATATGGAAAAAATTATGCAGGATTACTCTTTGAATATCTCGCAAATAGTAAGCAACGGTAATGCCGGAGAAATCAATGGAATATTAAACCGGGATAAACCTGATTTTAGGAGCATTTTTGATAAGTATAACAATATTATTGCCGATTTGCGTTGTGATGTCAGGATGCACGTTTTAGTTACAGCCAAGATAGTGAAAAGATTTATTGATTTTGTCGAAACAGAAGCGAGCAAGGGGAATAATGATGCTAAGGCCATACTTGGGGAAATACTAGTTACCGGCCGTGAAAATATTATTGCCGCAGCGCTACTACACGATATCAGTAAAGTACTTTTCCCAACGGACATTCTCGATAATTCTGGACAGAAATTGGCTGGATATCTCTGGGAGATTATCTTCAAACATCCGGATTGGAGCATCGATATATTAAAATTATACGATTTACCTGCGGAGATTACTGAAATTGTGTTTGGCCATCACGTTTACGATGGTTATCCTGCTGAAATAATTAATGAGGGTAAGGTTTCTGCTGCATCAAGAATAATAGCTATAATCGATAATTTCGAAGCCATGACTTCGCCCTGCAGGCCTTATGAAGGCAAGGGATTAAGCATAACTGAGGCCAAGGAGATAATAATAAAGAAAATATCCGGAATAGGCATGGATAATACATTGTTGAATTTATTTTTAGGTATGAATATTTCAAATTTGCGCGGTTATGTGATGGGAGATCTTACGCGCGACGGGATAATTCCCGAGGAGCGCTGCGTTATTGGAATCGGCCGTAAACGTGTCGGAGTTGGTAGCCCACATTATTACGATGAATCTTGGGATAAAATTTCCGATGAAGTACTCCGTGTTTTAAAAGAATTTTTCGGCAAAACTGCGGTATTTGCGCAATTTATAGATGATTTGAATACGCTGGTAGTGATTCCTGATGGCGTGAAGGCGGATGAGGCTAAATTAAAAGAATTACAGAAAGCGCATTCTCCGCCGGTTGTAGAAAGAAAAGAATTGACCACCCCCAGCGTCACCCGCATTAAAGTTGAAAGTCCTACTGGATTTATCTATGCCTTTGCCTTTGATATCGCTAAAACCTTCCGCCAAAAGAATAATTTAGAAGAACTAATATCCAAAGACAATACGGTTAATTTCCACTGCGGCCACCCGGCGATGGCGTTGTGGACAGTTATATTATTTATGGCAAACATGCCTTCTTGGTTGTGGGAGATTCCATTACTATTCATCGGGGTCGTTATTATGTTCGCCATAGTTCTATACTTCGTTTTTGTCTTTGCCGTTACGCTTGGTTCATTCTTTGATTCGGTTTCTTTCAAGGAGTTTAAGTTAAAGATAAAAGAGCAATGGGATATGGAAAGTGAGAAATTTACGCTTCGGGTAAAAAGGTGGGGTGTTTATAATAAAGAAAACAATTATTTTGAAGAAATAAGCCACGAATTAAAGGTAAAGGCAAAACAACATAAAATTAGTAGTGTTGTGGAGCTATCAGAATATGGTACTAATAGAGACGGAAAAATTAATTTTAGGGATTTGACAGAGTTTTTTGAGGGCGGGAATAATAAGGTAAAACCGGCTTTAGCAAAAATAGTTGCCTGCAGTATTTTTTGGAATACGCCGGTCTGGGGTAAGATAAAAGATATCTATATCAATGAGTGGTGGAGTAGTAATCCGGGCAAGGAGATTGTTCTGGAAAATGGCACCGTTATATCTGTACGGCCTATTGGCGTCCTTACTGATTTATCCTTTGTAGCCTATGAAATAAACGGAGAGATTGTCCTGATTTGCCTTGACGAAGCCAGATCCCAGAGATGGTTGAAGAAGTATAGCTTAAAACAGGAGAAGGAGTTAACCTATCAGGATTTTCTCATTGAAACGAGTCCCCGCGCAAAGGAGAAGGTTGATAATTATAATCGGATAATTCAGGATAGCCCTTCATTAGCTATCGCTGCCGCTGTTTTAGAGGGAGCTCCTTATAATATAGGGGGCTACGTTAGCGCCATAAAAATTATAGGACTTTTAATAAATGGCACCCTGCCGAAACAGAGAAAGCTATTTATTATTGCTAGCTCCGTATCGAGCGAGGTATTATCATTTCTTTTCCTCACAATAATGTTATTGGTAGTGCCTTTTAAGCATTTAATGCGCTTGGCCGGCACGGATAAAGACCTCGCCCGCACGCGCAACAAAAAGCCGCTTGGGCCAATCAGGGAAAGCATACTTAAACGTATTGCCTCCATTATTTATCGTGTCAAAGGCGGGTTTGATTCATTTGCCGAGGTTAATTATGGAAAATTTGTAAGCGATGAGATGGAGGATATCCTTCTTGATAGACATCTAGAATTAGCTGAAACCATTGAAAGCGTCAAACAAGGCCGCATTCGCGCTGGGCCAAAGTGGCTCTTTAAATTATTAGATTTCCTTCAAATCAGACTCTACGGATTCAACTTCAACGGTTACATCATACTTAATCCTTACTACCCCGAAGAATACCGCCCTACTATAATCCACGAGATCGCTGCGATATGCAAATATTCCCATAATGAAGCAGAAAATATTGCGCGTTTATTTTACGTAGGAATAGTCAGAGACATGGTAAAAACAATCTCTCCTGATATCATAAAGCTTGAATTTTCTGATTTATCTCCATTTGCTGATTTTGAATTAAAACGTAGGTTTGATCAAGCAGTGCGTGACGGGGCGGTTATTGAGCTAGATTTAAGCAGGGCCAGGGATAATAAATACAAAGGAGAAGCAGGAAAGTATAGGGGCATAAACAGGGTATTTAGCTTTGTAGCTGCGCGCATAGGGTGCCATTTTAACGCCGATTCTCTTGATAGCGCGGGTTTTGTCGCTTCGCAGCCTTTAAGATACGTGTTTGTTTACGGAAACAGGTTGGATTACAGCCAACCGATATTCCTGCATTTTGAATTAGCTCATTCAGAGTCTAAGGATACGATAAGCGCGGTAAGAGTATTTGATTTTGCTTTAAAAGCAGCTGGTAATGATGAAGAGTTAGTGGATGGATTTAGGGCTACAATGTTGGAAGCCTGGAAAAGGTTCGGCATTCCATGGATTAAGAAAGAATGGGATTTCCAGAGGCGCTATATTATTAATGAAGGCGGCAGCGTAATCGGCACAGATACGCTGGTGTTACGCAGGCAAGATAGACAGGATAATAATTCCGACCCTACTCGTACAGAAGGTAAATCTGATGATTCAGCCAAGCCCAAGAAAGGGTTTACCGTAAAAGACGTAGAAAAGGAAGCCAGAAAAATCCGGCGAAGTGGCATAACGAATTGGGGCAGCAAGGTTAACCAGGATGAGGGTTGGGTGAGCATGGTTTTAGATTATTATTCCCATCATAAACCTGAAAAACTCAAGGATAAAGTCATTGAAATCAGGGCCGGTCCGGCTAAAACCTTTGACGGAGCAAACTTCACTAGAGACAATACCCTGTTTATCCTTATTGATGAGAGCCTAAATGGCCTTAAGAAATCCCTTGCCTTCTCGCATGAGCTTAACCAGGAAACCCACCCAAAGAACACGCTCGCAGAAGAGGAATTCGAAAAAGAGATATGGCCACAGCTGACTCCTAATAAGAAGTTGCAGCATCCTATAGTTCAAGGATTAATTAACAGCTACCAGGAGAAATTCGGCGATCCTAAGTATTACGTCCGCTCCTACCTCCCT
>CAYIFW010000003.1:19023-46750 GCA_964362795.1 uncultured Planctomycetales bacterium
GAGCTCATCCTCAGCTACCAGGAGAAATTCGGCGATCCTAAGTATTACGTCCGCTTCTGCCTCCCTGAATTATTAGCTAAGGCAAAGAGCATTGATGAGCTTAAGGCCTGGAATGAGATAGTATTTAAGCTCATCCTCAGCTTCCAGGAGAAATTCGGCGATCCTAAGTATTACGTCCGCTTCTGCCTGCCTGAATTATTAGCAAAGATAAAGAGCATTGATGAGCTTAAAATCTGTCAAGGGTTTATCCTCAGCTTCCAGGAGAAATTCGGCGATCCTGATGATTATGTCAACAAGTGCCTGTCCAGGTTATTACCATTATTAAGGGAATTAGGATGCTTTAAGGCAAGTAATCAAGAGATATTTAGCGGGCTCAAAAAGGTTGTTGAAGAAGAGGAAAGGAAAAACAAGAAATTAACCTCAGCCTTAGAGGCGCTATGTCTCTTAATAAAATATGGCGACCTTAGCAATAGCCTGCCCTATTTAGAAGGCAAGGTAGAGGAGATTATAAACCGCAAGCCCGCCAGAGATATATCCCTAACACTCAGCGAAAAAGACAAAGTGATCCTGGATACTCTATTAGAGGCGGACCAGCCAGAGGCATTAGCCGGCTTACCGATTAATGAGGCCTTTCCATTAGATATCCGTAGGCAGTACTTGGAGCAACTCAGCCAAAAAGGCGTGTTGGATAAGGAGCTGCCTGTGGTTTTAGAGGAGCATAACCCGCAGGAGTTCTTTAGGCTCTTTAGCCGGGTTGCCGAAGAGTTTAAGATTAAGCCGCCGGCGGTTTTATTGGAGGCCCTGTTGGATAACAAGCTTAGTTTAGAGGAACTTAAAGCGTTCAAGCCTCAGGTAGAAAACAAATCCCTGCCTGAACTACTTGCGCTTTTTGCATCCGAAGGAGCCAAAGAAGATAAGCTCCTATTAGCCTGCTTTATCTTTAACCAGCCGGAGTTAAACTATTCCTTTGGCCTGAAATTTGATCTCTTTAAGAGTGTAATTGAGCATGCGCTTGCCTATGAGCAAAACCAAGGCCAAGCCGCTGAAGAAGAATTAGAAGCCCTGCTTAAGAAGAATACTCCTTATGCCGAAGAGATAATTACTGCCTTAGAAGAAGGAAGGGCGCCTTTTCCTTTGGCCTCAGGACTTTTGGATGAAGATAACAACTTTATTCCTCAGCCGGTAAATTTAAGCCTTGAGGAGTCCTCCGGTTTAATAACTGCCAGGGAAAATTTTTCCCAGGAGTATAACTTGCGATTAATCCCGCTATTACTGAGCCTCCACCTGATTAAGAGTATAAAAGGTTTAAGTAAAAATAATCCTGATTTAATAAAACAGCTAAACAAGATAATCCGTTCTTTAAGAGGCTTAGGGGATGTCGAGGATGCTTTAAGGCAATTAGAGCTTTTGCACCAGAAGGCCTTAAAAACCCTGGATAAGTTTAAAAATAATACAGAATCAGAGCTCAAGCAGGAAACAGAGGATGAACTGAAGCGCTTGCTGCTGCGTTTTAGCCAAAAGCAACTTGCGCAGATTTATGGGTTCCAGCAGGTGCTTATCCAGCAAAAACTCAAAAGTCCACAGAACCAAAAGCTTAAGGAACCCTTGGATAGATTAAACCCCGAGGATTTAGATGTTATATTCAAAGCCTACCAGAATAAGACTAACTACCCTAAGGGTTTTGCCAAAAAAGAGGACTTTGCGGGTTTTATTGAGGAGATGCTCGTGCTCATTAGAGCCTATGTAGAAAAGGATTACTCTAGCTTGCTTGTTCGGGGCGTCTTGGATAATATCTTAACAGAGATGTTCGGCCATTTTAAGGTGGCTGCAAGTGTTTTTAATTCATCTGCCGGTGAAACCAAAAACACAAAATCAGATGTTGCCTATGTAAGCCTCTTAGCCAAGAGGGATCTGGTTAAATTCATCAGGTTTGCCGATGGAGCACAATGCTGCATTTCCTCTAACAAGACCATGGAATTAAGCCAGGGTTATGCCAACTATATGGGGGCGGCTTTAATAGACAATGGCCTGCTTGTATTTTTAATCCATACTCAAAACAAACCTTTAGGGTTTATCCTGATGCACTTTGCTAAAAACAACCAGGATGAATTGGTGGCTGCCTCTTTAAGGCTTTACATTAAAACAGGGTATCATTCAGAGACAGTAGTTGCAAATATCTGGCGCAAAACAGAAGAGATTTTAAGCTGGTTGGGCGTAAGAAAAATTGCCCAGTCCACTGAAGCTTATGGCTTAGCCCAAAAGCCGCCTGACTCTTATAAAAAGAAAAAGCTTAAACTGGCCCGCCTCCAGACGATAAGTGGTATTGAGACCACAACAGTGGATTTATCCGGGCTTGGCGCCAACCAGGAAAGCAGCCTGGGCTTCTATGTTAAGGAGTTAGCCAAGAAAGAACCCAGAGCCAGCGGTTATCAAGGCGCAGGTCAAGATGCAATTAAAAAGGCAATTGAAAACAACGAAGTCTTAAGAGAGGTGGATGCAACAAAGTATCAGCAGGCTATCCTGGCGCGGCTTATTGAGATGGGGATTGCGGCTGACTCGGAATTTGCTGAGTTTATCAAAGAGGCACAGGTAAGCCTGGCCATCTTAAGGCCGGCTCAAGACAATCTTTTTAAATACGGTTTAAATGTGGATTTTTCAGATGAAGGCAATGCCGGCAGGGATGTTTACGCTTCTTATGGTATTCAAGAAGCAAATAACGGCCAGATAAAAATCAAAATTAATATCAGTGAATATACCTCTTGGGCGCAGGAAACAGTAGTAAGGGAAATGGCGGGGCATGAATTATATGAAGCAGCCAAAGAAAAAGGAATTCCGGTTGATATTGATTTAGAATTAGCCGTTAACCAAGAAATTAAGGCTGCTAAGACATGGGAAGATAAAATACCCGAAGCCGAAAGAGAAGACTTAGGTTTATTGAGCCCCCAAGTTGCTCCGGATAAAGACACCCACACCCGCGCAAGAGCCTTTGCCAGATTAATGGGAGAGCCTTCTGAAATTGGCCAAGGGAGCCTTTATACAGATTTTCTAAGGAGGAGTAGAAAACGTAGCCTCATGATAAAGAAATCCGTTGATAAGTTTAATAAGCCTGATGCCTCAGCTATGGGTGTTGGGGACGCAATGGATCTGATGCTTTATATTGAAAACAATAAAAAAACGCCCCTTGATTTTATCGCGGAAAGACTAAAAAGCCACAATGTCTTACTCTGGAGTTATGCAAACTTCAGCCCCGTAATTTTCTTAAGTTTACTTAGGGTGCTGAGCAGATTAATAGAAGAGTCCAAAATAGGATGCATAGGCATACCTTTAGGCGAAGAAAACCAGCATCTTTTGGATAGTTATTTAGAAAGCGGCAAGGAAACAAGGCAATTAACTGAAGCCATTAATAAACGCATATTCCCTGAAGGCCTAAGCGATGATTTTAAAGATGTTTATATCTGGTTTGAATTACTGCGTATAGTTTATCTAAATAACCTCGTTAACAGCGAAAACCGGGTAAGGCTTAAAGCGATCCCCTCCTTAGAAAACGCGCCCCAGGATTTAGATAGCTCAATCCGAAGCCTTATAGATTCTTCTTATGCCGATGGAAAGACGATTATTTTAAAGTATTATTCTATGTTTACAGAAGAATCATATAGAGAAAATCAAGGAGTTTATAATCTTTTGCATATTGACCCTGATATCGGCTTTATCGCTGAAAACGCAACTTCGCTGCAATACGCTTTAACGCACCTTATTTTAAATAATGCGGGAGATTTCATCATCCCGGTAGAAGAAGGCTCGCCTTTTGCAGAAGAAGAGATACAACCCGTATCTAACCCCCAGTGGCAGAAAGAAGCAATCAGGGCTTTAGAAGCAATCCAAGGAGATTTGAGTGCGGATGAAAAAAGACAGATACAAGCCGGCTTCAGGCTCTGGCAGCAGCAGGCAGCCAAGTTTAATTACTTCAGATTATATGACTCTGTGTTATGTAGTTTAAGGGGCGACTGGAGAAAGGGGACTGAGCACTTAGAGATTCCCTTAGCGCCCGAGAGGTTAAATCTTAACCCCGGCCCCGCCCGCAGAAACGGCAACAGCCATCCCATCACCGCCGTAAGCCAGCTGGCAATACAGATTTTGATGAGGCTTTTCCGCAGAAGCGGAAAAGCGTCCGCCTTCGCGAAATATAAAGCGGAAATCTACACCGTTGTCCTTGAACAGGTAAAAAGAAACGGCCGCAACCACGGCCCGCTCACGCTTTTTGAAAAATTCCGCGCCTGGTTCTATCCGGTCGCTAGAAGTCTTGCTGAAAATTGTGAACCCGGCTGGAATGGCGATATAACGATAGTACGAGAAGCAATAGAACAAAAGGAACTTTCCCCGAAAACAATCCAATCCATCAAAATCCACGAATCCCAAACAAGCAATATCCCCATAATAGGCAGGGTAATCGGTGAAATAAGGGGTTTAAGGGCACAGATTGAACATGAAAAAGCGGAAAGAATATCCTCCAAATCTACTTTAGATAATTCAGATATTTCAGAAGAAGAAGTTACAAAGTATAAAAAAATAGGGCATCCAGATATAGAGTTTATAAAATATGACCATGACCTTTGGCGCGAAACAACTCTACCAAAAATATCCGTTATCACGCTTAATTTCAGTAAGTCCAGCGATATAACTTATACAAAGGAACTTATCGTCAGCTTAGCCGAAATGAATAAATCCGGTTTTATATATGAGCTTATCGTCGTTGATAACGGCTCAAAACAGGAGGCTTTCGAAGAACTGAAACGGTTTATGATAGAGATGGATAATTTAGAGATGATAAAGCTTGCAAGATTTACTTCCAACGTGGGGTGCAGTGCCGGCAGGAATTTTGCTATAGATTCAGTATTAAAAGACGGCGCCGATTATATCTTATTTATGGATAATGACGCCTTTATTAATAAAAATACAGTTGAAATATTGTTGAAAAGGGCCGAGAGATCGCAAGGATACGAAGCGGCTTTTTCTCCGGTAATCTATAGAGCGGATAATCCGGATAAAATCTGGTTTTCAGGGGCAAATTTTTGCGGCAGGCTTTATACAGATATGCCTGCAGAAGAAAGAAAGATAGAAAATCTGCCCACCACCGCGGTTCTTATTAAAGCAGCCGTATTCCATAAAGTAGGTATGTTTGATGAAAGATTCTTTGCATATTCAGAGGATAGCGATTTGTTTATGCGTATGCATAAGGCAGGATTCAAAAATATATTAGTCCCCCAAGCTTCTGCTTTGCATTATTCAGGAAGGAGCTTAGGAGATAAGTTTGAGCCATTAAGAATTTATCTGCTTACGCGAGGAAAAATATTATTTATGAAGAAACATAATCTCTTTCGGATTCCTAAGCAATTGATATTTTTATGTTTATATTTGGGTAAGCGCGCACTGCAAAGTTTATTAAATAGGAGCCCTGAAGGAATAAAGATGTTGCTGAGGGGGATAATTGACGGATTGAAACCCCAGGTATCCAGAGAAGAACTTTTGAGAGAATTTATAGCAAAAACAATCACTCCCGATATAAGAAGGCTTGAATTTTCTGATGATTTATTTGGAGATTTTGAATTTAGGCGTCGATTTATAGAGGTTGTTTATGACGGAGCAGTTATTGAGATAGGCCTGAAAAAAATCGGTGATAATATCGATAAAGAAGAGATAGAAAAATATAAAGAAGTAAGGGAAGCGTTCAATTATATAGGCGCGCGCATAACCAATAATTTCGGGGTTGATTCCCAAGATAACGCGGGTTTTGTCGCGGCAGAATTTTTAACAAATGTATTTGTTCACGGCAACGGCTTAAATTTCAATCGGCCGATATTTTTGTATTTTGAATTATCTGCTGCAGGAGAAAAACAAACGATAAAGGCGGTTAGGGCGTTTGACCTGGCTTTAAAAAGCAAGCTTCTGTATGATGAAGAATTAATGGAGCAGTTGAGAGATATCAAGTTAGCGGGTTGGGAACTGGGGATTTCGGGAATTAAGAAAAAATGGGGTTATGGCAGGGATTATATTGTTAATGAAGATGGGAGGATGGTTGGCACAGAAGCGGTTGCGCTACGCGGGCAAGACAGGAGAAGAGGGAAACAATTCCTTGCCGCGCAACGACTTCCAAGACCCAGTCTTGGGGGGTATGTTTTGCTTGTAGCGGCTTCCTCGGTATTATACGCTGCCTTTGCTGCGGCAGTATTTCATTTTATAAGTGTGCCGGCGCATACTTCCTTTTACGATTACCTGAACAATTGTTTTACCGCTGAACTACTGCGTAACATTATCATTGCTCTGGGCTCGGCAGCAATAGGCAGTTATCTTTCTCAGAGATACGAAATAGATTTTCTTAAAGAGCACCAAGCCCTGAATTACGGCAGGGTTATCCGCACGGTGGCTTTTGCGTCGTTATTCGTATCCCCGCTATTCGGGCTTTGGTATGGTTTTGGCATAAATTATTTTGCGGATATCATCACGCAGAGAATTGATATCTATACGCCGGTTCTTAAGATGCTGCTTGATCAGGGCCCCTGGACTATATTCTTTGCTCTTTGGGTGCTTTATTTCGGCGGAAGGTTCTTAGTAGAAAGGCAGCCCCTAAAACAAAGCTTTAGGGATGTTTTTATTGATTCCGGGGCAGAAGGCAAGACGCGCTACCTTAAATACCCTAAACTTTTGTTTCTGGCGAATATCCCTTACTGGGGGACGGTTCTTGTTTTTGCCTTTGCGTTTTTCCCGTCATACGCATTTTTGATTACCCAGCTTGCGGCTATTCCGTGGGTAGCGCTCTTTGCCTTTCTTTATCATGAGAACGATACGGTAAATTTATGGAAGTCCGGCGCGCGGGCGATAAAAAGAGCGGTAAAAAAACTACCGTGGCTATCCATTTTACTTTTTCCCTTAATGCCCATGGTTGGGGGAGGGGGTCCTGGAGGAGGAAAGAAAAGGGCGGAGCGGGCGCGGTTGTGCGACATAGAAATCGTGCCTTTGGATGGCGAAGAGTTTATAGAATTATATAAAGTAATGGGGGATTTTCTTGTTAGCGTTGAAGATTATGTTATAAAGAACCGGAAAGTAAAGGTAGACATTCAGCAAGAGTTTGCTGCCAGAGTTATCAGCTCTCTTTATGAAGATTTACCGCAGCGTGGATACTTTGTTATTTTAGCAAGGGATAAAAAAGATAGAAGCATTCAAGGCACCTGTCTCGTAGATATAGACAAACACGGTTTGGGAGAAATATTACACATTGTTATACATCCTAAAGAACATCGAAGAGGTATCGGTAAAGCGCTGCTTGCTAAAATTATTGAATATCTGAAGGAAAATGATGCTAAAGGCTTGAAGATAGAGGTCTATGAAGGTAACGAAACAGGTTTATTGTTCTATAAGCAGGCCTTAGGAAAACTTACCGGGCAGAAATTTAAAACAAAAGAAGAAGGAAAATATAAGATTTTTAAGGTAGATTTCTCGGATGTTAAGTCTGTGCCGAATCTTGACCAGGATCTTGGTAGTCCCCATTCAAAAGTTCCGGTCTTACCTGAAACGGATATGAAAACGCGTATAATGAACCCGATAGCAATAGACGGGATTAACAAGGATCAAGAGAGAGATTTCCTTACGAGGCGCCTCAGGGGTGTTTTAGATTATTATGGAAGGAGTGGCCTGCTTACTCATGGTGAGATGGATAGAAGACACATTTATCGGTCGTCGATCCTGGGGAATATTGAACATAATATTTTTGGCACGGAAGTAACTTATTACGATGACAATATTCAGGAGCGTTATTATGAATTATTTATTGAAGATGGAAAGCCGATAGGTTATGGATTTTGCGGTATTGATACATCCGATAAAATCGCAAAAATAGGTCTTTATATTTTCCCTGAATTCCGTAACAGGGGCATGCGCAATAAAGATATATTTATTGAGAGGATGAGGGTTTTATATACCCTTCTGGGGGCCAAAGGATTTCTCGTGCCTTATCATCAGGTTGGTGGAGTTACCAATATAATCAGCGGACCCACATCTTGGGCAAGAGAATCTATTGAAGCGGGCTCAGTTTTATTTTATTTGAAGTTAGGTTTTATCCCGGAAAAGACAAGGGTTCAAGAGGCCTGGGATGATCTTAGGCCAAGAATAGAAAATCGCGAAGGTCTTTCTTATGAAGAGGTAAAAAGCCTGGTTGAGACTAATCTGGTTTTTCCTATGGATGAGAAGAAAGACGAAGATCATTCTAACAAGCGGGAAGAATTTGCAGATGATGGGTTTACCGGTCTGCACTGTGATTTGGAAAGCAACAGTCGATCTTTAAATGATGAGCTTAATTTGGATAACGAGTGGCATGGTAGAGACGGCTCAAGGGGTGGTAGATCAAAAGAAAAAAAATCCGGTTTTGACTGGCCGATAGATCTGTCTGTCGTAAAGGATGATCCGAAGCTGGCTCAATCTTTTCTTAAGGCAATGAATCAAGCTAGGAGGGCAGGGGTTTCCGTGTCCAAAAAAAGATTTTGCAACTGGGAAGTGGTTACGCCTATGATTGAAATCATCGCCCAGAATTATATATCCGAGAATGGGCATAAATCTACCCAACAGGAAATAGCTGATTTGACCGGATACTCTGAGCGGAGTATTCAAGGTATCTTTAGAAAACATTCACGTCGCTCCCAGATTTTTGAAATTAGGCCTAGGGGCCGTTACATTACCCTTTCCCGCATTAAAAAGGCGGTAGCAAAAGCCGAACCGCCCGTTACACTGGAAAAAATAGCTAAGATTATGAAAAATAAGCCAAGCGGATTATCGAAGTGGTTTAAGGGGCATGAAATAGAATCCCGAGAACTGGGTATAATGAGTGTACTAGATGTGAGCTTAGCAAAAAGAATTAAGGCAGCAGAAGATTTTTTTGAAGAATATGGCAGGAAGCCTGATTATAAAGAATTTGCTGATGCCGAAGGAGTTACGATATATAGTATAGATGAATATATTTCTAGGCATCCAGAGTTAGGGGAGCTGATTGAGCCTACAGAGCAAATCCGGCGCCACATTGAAAACAACCTGCTTATTGAAAGAGTGCTAGAGTGTTTTGAAAAAAGAAAAAATGGCACCGGCCTTAATGCTGAAGAGAGAGGTTTGCTTGCAGTTTTTAAAAGATTACCGGTAAGGACGCGCCACATATTATTAAGAAGATCGTTTTGTGCTTTAGAGGAAATTGGTATGGATTTTGGCAAAACTAGAGAGAGGATGCGGCAACTTGAAGCAAAGTCGCTAATTAAATTGCGATCCGCGCTAAAAAGCACCAATAGTAGTAAAATTGGAGACGGTTCTGATTCAGCCGGCGGCGCAAGCAGCGGCAGGATGCAGAGGGGCGCCGGCGGGCCGAGACCGGGATATTTTAGAGATTTAGCGAAAAATCCGGATAGGGAAAATAAATTTGATGATTATTGGCGAGGACGGATTGGCGAGAAAAACACAGAATACAATAAACATGCTACTGCTCGAGCTTATCGGTTTATACTTAGCGCTATGCGAGAAAACTTAGGAAGTTTAAAAGGGAAACGTATTTTAGAGCTTGGCGCCGGCACAGGCGATTTGGTTAGGTTTTTAACCGAACAATATGGCGCGCAAGCTATAGGCTTGGATATTTCAAGAGTTGCGGTAAAAGAAGCGCATAAAAGAGGCACGGATGTGCGCCACGGCGATGCGTTAAATATGGCAGAATTTACAGATAATTATTTTGATGCAGTAATCAGTGTACGGGTTTTTGACGGCTTGGTTTTTCAAATTTGGAGCCAGGCACAACAGGCAGCCAACGAAGCCAACCGTGTTTTAAAAGCCGCGGGCTTGCACGTTCACGCGCTGAATGAGCATAGATACCACATGGTTTTTCTGAAACTATTGGCAAAAGAAGGGGTAACAGGAGTTACGGTGAGCAGTGATTCAAGTTCAAGTTTCCCTCATATTTTAACCGCACTAAAACCTGCCGATAAACAAGGCAGCAGACACTCAAGCCTTCCCCCCGGCGGCGCAAGTAGCGGCAGGATGCAGAGGGGCGGCGGCGTAGGAGGCAAAAAGCCGGATGAGAGCCGCAATCGGCGTATTGACTTTCCGTCGTCCTTTCTTGGTGAATCCGATATCGTAGCTCCTTTTGGCGGCGAAGGCCAGTGGTATCTAAGGACAAGCGATTTTATCAATAATTGGGATTTATGTAGAGAAAAATGGCATGGCAAAAAAGGGGAAATCGGCGGCGGGCCGCAAATAGATGGAGAAGGCCTAGATGATGCGAGAAGGTTAAGTAAAGAATCAGCATCGTCCTTTAATCTTATTGATAGCAAAGTAATAGCTATCCAGATGATGGATGATTCAGAAAGACGGGTAGAAACATTCATTCAGAAAAGAGGTTTTGCGCCAAAATTAGCAATAATCACTAACAGCGGTTCGCCGTACCCGGAAATGAAAGCAAAGGCCTGTCGGCAAGTAGGTATTGAGGTAGAAGTGATCGAGGTGGAACCTTTTTCAGATATCACTGTTATTTTAAATATTATTGCTAAATACAATAAAGATCCTCGTGTTCACGGCATACTTGTGCAATTGCCTTTAAGGAAAGCGACCGAAGATGGTAAATTGCAGTATTTGACAGAGGAAGAAGAGAGAAAAATCCTGAATAAAGTTCATTACACCAAAGATATTGACGCACAGTCTGACAATATAGTTAATAAAATAATCCAAGGGGATTTCTCTCCTTATTTTACACCTACACCTCTAGCAGTGCTGGAGATATTAGATAGGGCTGAAGTAGGATTCTTTGGCAAGACCGTAGTTTTATTAGGCGATGTTGATTCTACTGATGCTAAAGTATTGGAAGTTTTATTTAAGGCCAGAGGTGTAAAAAAAGTAAGGAAGTATGCGCCTAAATCCCTCAAGAAACATTACAGAAGAATTACCCGCCAAGCTGATATTTTAGTGAGCTTTGTTAATGATCCCGATAACATTAAGATAACCGCAACCGCTATCAAAAAAGGAGCAGTGGTTGTAGATTTAGGCTGGGCAAAAAACAGCCAAGGAATAACCGGCGATGTGGATATTGAGCGTATAAAAGGTAAAGCAAGCTTAATTTCACCGGCTATAGGCGGAGCGAATAATTTAAGTATTCAATTCGTAGTGCGCAATACCTTGCGCGCTGCTACCTATATTTGGGGCGCATCAGTAGCTTCTGCTAAGCGCGCGCAGACAAAAGAAGAAATTCAAAAAGCAAGCCTTATTGGAAGTGATGTTCCTACATTGACCAGTATCGTAGTAGGTGATGCTAAGTCCAGTGAGTCTTATCATCGTGGTATGAAAAGAGGGGCAGAGGCAATAGGTGTTCAGTTTGAAGTATTAGCGCTGCCTGAAAACATTACACAAGAAGAATTACTTTCTAAGATTGCCCAGCTCCAGAGCGATGGGATTATTGTGCAGCTGCCTTTACCTAGACATATAGATGAAAACACAATTAAAAAAGCTATTCCCGCAGAGAAAGATGTAGACGGTTTCCGTTTTATTGACGAAGATGCATTGACAGAACAGGCTTTCGTAGATGCAGCAGTAAGTAAGCTTAAACCTGAAGAAAAAGGCCAGAGGATATTAGTAATAGGAGATCCAAAGTTTACATTGCCTGTGCAATTACGTCTTATGCACAGAGACATAAATGCCACAGTTACCATTGCCCGCCCAGAGAGCCCTAATTTAAATGCTTTAATTGCAGAGATAAATACCATAATAACCATAAGTACTAAGCCCATTAGTAACCTAGAAGCTGGTAAGCATATTATTAATATCACCTATGATAAAGAGCCATTGCCGCTTATTCAGGGCCCTTATGCGCCTTGCACAGCAGAAGCAATTAAGGATCTATTAGGAACTGTGTTTTATGATTTGAAAGATAAATATGCAGTAGTAGTTGGGCGCAGTGATATTGTGGGTAAACCTACGGCAATACTTATGGCTTTGGCTGGCGCGGATGTTACGGTTGCCCATACAGGCACAAACAAATTAACCGGCGGCCTGAAAAAGATTACTCTTCAGGCTGAAGTGTTGGCGGCAGCTGTTGGCCAAGCTAAGCTTATTACAGCCGATATGGTTAGGGAAGGTGTAGTGATTATTGATGCTGGTGTTAATTTTACTGAAGAGGGTAGTTTTGGCGATGTAGATTTTAAAACAGTAAAAGATAAAGCTTTAGCGATAAATCCTAAATTCGGCATTAATCCTGTTACCGTTGCTTTGTTATTAGCCCACACTGTGCAGGCAGCTAAAGCAAAGAAAAAAGGGGACGGTTCTATTTCTGGTGGAAAAGGCGGAAAGAAAGGCGAAGAAAAGAAATTCCGCAATGATTTTCCAAGATTTTTTGACGAATTCAACATTGGTGGGCACGAGCGGGCTTCGAGAATAGCTGCCGGTTCGTTTGACCATGATTTTGGCAGCGGTTATAGGACACACGGAATAACCGGCGAAATCGGCGGCAGGCCGGAAGGCAGCGCGTTAAGAAGGGGATATAATTGTCCTGTTTCACAAGGAATTAGCCGCAGAGATTTTCTCAAGCTTGGCGAGCTCGGCATGCTTACTTTGGCAGCTGGAAGTTTTGGATTAACAAGATTATTTAAAGAAAATAAATATCTTGGGCCTAAAAAAGAGGTCGTAATTTTTCTTTTTGATTCCGGTATAGACGCCGAGGTAGCAGGAGGTATGCTTGAGGGAGATTTTGTAAATGAAGATAGCCATGGAACTGTTGTAGCATTGAATATCCGTGAGCATACTGATGCAAAGATAATCAGTATTTTTAAGCGGGATAACCTGAAGCGCATACTAGAGCAGTTTGAGCGCATCATAGATTATATAAAAGAAAATCCCGCCACTAACGTTATTGTGAATATGAGCTGGGGGGCTATGTATGAAAAGAAAATCATGGATGCCCTTAGAGAGATTTACAGGCAAGGAGGTTTACTTATCGCTTGTGCTGGAAATAGAGAAGATATCTATGTCTCTCAATTTAATTTTCCAAATAAAAACACTGATGAGCAAACAGCCTGGTTTCCCGCGGCTATCCCCGAAGTAATCTCGGTTGGCGCTGCGGATGGAGATAAGAAATCACCGTATTCGATTTCCTGCAAGGTTGATATTGCAGCAGAAGGTAAATTATCGGAGATTGATTTTTATAGAACGCATAAAGCCGAAGAAAGATATGGCGAAAATAAATGGGCCGACGCCATGGAAAATTCTTATGTCTCGTCTGCGACCGGGAGGATTTCGGGTATTAGCGCCGCGTTATGGGAACAGGATCTACAGTTAACTAAGAAGGAATTAAGGGATCTGCTGATTAATAATATCGACCGTATCCCCGCTATACTAAAAGTTCCCGCATTAAAGAACATTATTCATAGCCCGGATAAACTTGGATTCGGGTGTGAGCAAGAAGATTCCTACGACAAAAATTCGGAATATAGCATTGCCGAAGAAGAAAAAATGCCGAAAACAGTTTCCGATCTAATCGGGAAACGGGGTCAAAATTCCGGTAACAGCGGCCTGCACCGCGACGCGGAAGGTAACAAATCTTTAAATGATGAGCTTAATTTGGATGATGAATGGCACGGTAAGGATGGCTCAAGGGGCGGCAGGTATGAGGTGGATGGTAGGCCGGAAGAATTGAAAATTCTTGCTGAAGAGATGGCTAAGTATTTTAAGAGAGGATTCGGGGCTAATATACAGGGAATTCTAGCAAATGCAGAGGATTGCGTTGAATATAAAGAAAACAGGGCTGAAGACAAAAAAAAGATTAAGAAATTATTGAATGAAATAGAAGTGCTCTATCAGGAAATCCCGTTTTCAGAGTTAAATAGAGGGGATGATAGATTTAAGCCTTTGTTTGAGATGAAGCGCTTGATCTCGGAACTCAAATTAGAATGCGATAGATTATTTGTTAGTTCAGATAAGTCAGTAATTGCTAGAATTTATTTTATCAGTAAGGTTATTGTTGCTGTCGGATGGGTTTATCGTAAACATCTTAATCTGTTAGTTTCACGTATTAGAGAGTTTCCCGGTTATGAAAATTACATGATTAGAATACGGCACATATCAGATAAAGAACTTGAAACGGAAGGTTATATTTTGGGCGAAAAGACCAAGCAGGCTAATTTAATAGATGCTAAACTCCGGGCAGCAGATCTGCTTAAGGAATTTGAAGCTAATCATAAGGCAAAACGCGGAATAAGGGTTAATAAACCAACCGAAGAAAGGAATTATCGGCTCACTTTCCCGTGGCTCGACGAATTCAGCCTCGCTGAGTGTGGCTACACCGGCCTGCACCGCGACGCGGAAGGCAGCACGGAGTTCGAGGCGTCGAAGAGAGGGTATTCTCCGGAAGAGCGGCTAAAAATAATTGAACGTAAACTTTTGAGGTCGCATCAATTCAAATCATTGTATAGCGTTTATAAAGAAGACGGATTCTTTAGGGGGCTGACGGAAGGGATTGTAAAAGGCAAAGCAAAGAGGATAACCGATAAAGAAATCACAATCTTGAAAGGTCCCAAGTGTTCTACTTATCCGCAATTTATACGCTTTCAGGAATATGCTATTGCTGACGGTAGCTTAAAAGAAATAATTCCCGAAGACCTATACGGCAACGTTTTATTTTTTGATGCTGATGCTTATCTAGGAAGCTCTAAGTTTGGATTTTATACCCTGCCTTTCTTGTTGCAAATCTATGAATCACGGAAAACTATTAAAAATGCCGCTGTTTTAGAAATGGGAATGGGGGGTGGGATTGCCGCCTTGTTTGCTTTACGGCTTGGAGCAAAACGAGTTTCCGGGATTGAGAAAGATGCTGAATTAGAGCGATTATTCTTCAAACAGGTAAGTTTAAATGAATTCGATGGATCGGAAGCTATTTTTGTACGGGGAGATTTTTCGGATAGTAATCTTATAAAGCGGGTAAGAGGATATGGTCAAGCCGAGGTAGTTATGGCTAACATCGGACCCCATCCTTGTTATTCTAATGACCCCTGGCGGATGACCTACGCCATGGAGGGGATACCTGTGAACGGGGCTAATATTGAAGCGCTTAAGCTTATGCAAAAGCTGCAAGATATGGATAAAGTTAAAGAGTTTCTTTATATCGGAGGCGGGTTTGAGCAAGAGTACCGCAACCATAAATTTGATTGTGATTTTCCTCCTGAAAGCGAAATAGAGTTTTTAAAGAGTAATTATAATGTAAAGCGAACTTATAACATTATTTTTAATCACCATCCTTTTAGCAAAAATTGGCCAGGACATTTTTCATATTACTCTAGTTTCAGAACAAGGGTTAGGTTGAGATCTAATGAATTCGGCCTCGCCGAACCCGGTTACACTGGCCTGCACCGTGCCCCGGAAGGCAACACAGAATTTGAGGCGTCGAGGAAAGGTTATCCGAAGAAAAATAAAGATATTGAAAAAGCCTATGAGATTGTTTTAGACCTGCGTGGAGATGTTAAGAAACATGTTATCGCAGTGACCAAGCTTGTAGGAGGTTTGATTGATTTTATCAAAGAGAATGCCGCTAAATATCCTGAGAGTAAATCCGCTGTGCTATATAGACAGATAAAAGAGATCGGCGAAGATAAATTTATTGTTAGTACGGTTTTACATGATGTTGGTAAGTTTTTCTTTCCTTCAACGATATTGGATACCGAAGGAAAATTATCGGATATCTTATTTGAGATTATTAAGAAACATCCGGAATGGGGCGCGCGGATTGCCAAGCTTTTTGATTTTGACGAGGATGTCATAGAAGGAATACTTTATCATCAGCTGTGGTATAACCTGCAAGGTTATCCCCAAGAAATGTGGGAAGGCAAAGTTCCCCCGTTAATTGCCCGGTTTATCACCATCGCCGATTCATTCGAAGCAATGCGTGATTGCGGCAGGATTCACCGCAATGATCGTGGCCTTGAAGATATTATGGAGGAGATGTATAGAAATTCCGGTACACAATTTGATCCGGAAATCCTTGTGATATTTTCAGAAATGATCTCGGGCGTAAGATTAAATCAGATAATTGAAGGAATCAGAATTGAGATAATGCGCAGAGACTCTCAGTGTGACCGTAACCGCCAGCATGTCGGCGCGGGTAACTATTGCGGGATTGTTTGGGATAAACTGGGAGAAGAAGTAAGCCAACTGCTTAATAAAACATATGGTTTTGGCGACGGCAATAATATTACTATTAAACGCTCTGCGGAAGATCCCAATGTGATAGTAGTTATCCCGACCAGACTAAAAGAGCGGCAAGATATCTTAGATTATGTTGAAGACGCAGCTTTTTTTATTAGAGAGAGAAATGGAGACGATGCCTCTTCGATTGAAATATCGGAAATCGTGCTTCCTTACGGCGAAACTATTCATGCTTTTCGTGTTAAAGATCTTTTTTGCGAGCAGGAGTTGCTACAGACAACACGGATGATTGATTGGTTAGTGGAAGGTTCGCGCAAGAGAATAGTCAGAACAGAGATTAAAGGAGCAGAGCCATGGAATAAGGGGAAAATGGAGCTATCCTCAGAAACAACTGTAAACGAAATTATTCCTCTTAAGTCTGAGGGGAAGTATCTTACGGATAAGTTTAGGTCTACTGGTTTTCATCCTGAGTCGGAAAAACAGGAAAAACAGGGACGTCCTGAAAAGGGACACCCTTATCCCTTTAGATCCGGAGATAACGGTTTTGATCCATTTTTCGGGATGGAACTACCGGAGGGCGGTAAAAACGGCGAAATCGGCGAAAGAATAGACAGCTTGATTAAGGAAGCAATCCAGAATTATGCTGTTGTTGAAGTAGAGATAGGCTGCGGAGAAGGGAGGAATATATTAAGCCAGGCAAAGCGGCATCCGGATAGATTATTTATAGGTATTGATATAGAAGATGAATATGTCAGACGCGCCCAGGTTTCAAAAAAAGCTAACGGCTTTGGAAATATTCTTTTTATTCGGGCAAATGCCTTTGATTTAATCTCGGATAGCCTTGAGGATTCTTGTATTGATAGGATAAAAGTGATCATGCCTCTTATAAGAGGAGGGTCTTTTGACAGCGTATTCTTTGATGCAATTAACCGGAAATTGAAGCCGCAAGGCGAGTTTTTATTCTATAGCGAATTTGATGATTTGATCGCTCAGGTAAAAGAAGAGATTATTAAAAACGGCAATTTTATCAGCATGAATGATTCTTTCGTGGTAACCATTAACGACACCAGCGAATTATGTTCTTCTGTCGCTTTTGCCGCGCGAAACAGAGGAAATAATATTTATGGTATTGAAGTTAAAAAAACCCAAAAGCAGGGTGATATCGAACAATTAAAGGCTCGCGCCGAAGAGATGACTAGGTATTTCAGGAGAGGATTCGGGGCTTATATACAGGGAATTGTAGCAAATACTGCGAATTACGTTGAATATGAAGAGGACAGGGCCAAAGATATAAAGAAGACTAAAAATTTATTAAGCGAAATAGAGGCGCTTTATCAGGAAACCCCATTTTCAAGACTAAATAAAGAGGATGACAGATTCAAACCATTGTTTGTGATAAAGCGATTAATTCCGGAACTTAGGGTAGAGTGCGAAAAATTGTTTGATAATCCTGATAGAACATCCGTTGATAAAATCCTTTTTATTAGCGAGTTAATTGTTGCAGTTGGCTGGGAATATCGTGTGCACTTAAATCTTTTAGTCGCTCGTGTGAGGGAATTTAGAGGAAATGAAAATTACATGATAAAAATAAAGCATATATCCGGTAAAGAACTTGAGAGTGAAGGTTATATCTGGGGCGAAAATACCAAGCAGGCCAATTTAATAGATGCTAAGATTCGAGCAGCAAAGTTACTGAACGAATTTGACCTCGCCGAACCCGGCTACACCGGCCTCTACCGCGACCCGGAAGGTAACACGGAGTTTGAGGCGTCGAAGAGGGGGTATTTCAGAAAAGATAATGCAGTTGTTTCTAATCTCATAAGAGATTTTGAAAGATTGCCCAGAAATGGTTTCTATCCTACTGGGCATGAAAGCATAATTGAAAAGTTGGGAGAATTAGGCAGAAGAGGCAACAATGAAGCGACAGAAGCCTTGATGGGGTTATTGGATTGTAGGTATACTGGATCATTTTTATTAGCGGTTCTCAGAGAAATAGGCGAAATTGGAGACTTAAAAACTGTCAAGGGGTTAGTTAATTTCAGGAACCAGACGAATCTCGTATCTGTTTACGAAACGATTTATAAAATTATTTCTAACCCTAAATATGATCCGTCGTTAAAGGAATATTTTGATGCTATCAAATTAGATTATGGCTCTGATATAAATACCAATATAAATATTTTTCTTACCCATCGTTGTCCTTTACAGTGCCGGCATTGTATTACCGCCAATGTGATGAAGGCAAAGAAGGACCTTGATTTTGATATCCAAAAATTAAAGGAGATTTTAGATGAATTAGCAGGCACAGAAAGTATTTATCTCGTGGGAGGGGAGCCGTTGTTTTACAAAAAAGATTTCCGTGATTTTAATCGGGGAGATCATTCATTAAGCAGTGAATTCCTAGATATCCTTTGGTATGCGGCAGAAAGAATACAACATATTTATATAGATACATCTGGTATCCTGATACCTGCAGAAGAGAAGGTGGCAGAAGCATTCTTTGATTTATTCCCCAAAAATGTTGTTTTTGTTTTATCTGTGGACAGGTTCCACGAGGGAGCTTTATCTAGGAAGAATATTAATCTTAAAAATATTGTATGCATTGTTGAAGAAATGCGTTTTAGGAAGGATATCAGCGTGCAGTATAATATCAGGTTAGTTGAAAAAAATGATGCAGAGATAAATATGACTCTAGGTGAATTTGGCGATGAAATTACCGCTCATTATCGCCAAATACCTTCCGATTTTGCCATAAACAGCGTCATCAAATACGGCTCTGCTTCTTCTGGGATGGCCGGCACGCAGCCTTTAAAGCTTTTTGATTTTGTGGAGCATAACAATATCCCCGGTAATTATTTTTTATTTATTACCGTTGATGGTGACGTGGTGGCTTCTGACCATGCGGCTCTTTTTGTTCAGAGGCCAAAGGAGAGCGTATTTGGTAATGTATATGAACAAAGTTTAACAAAGATTAGCTACGGTATGCTTGCTCATTCAAAACGGGTTAATAATATGCCGTATTTAGAAAGAATGGTTCAGATTGTTGAGGAAGCTAAGCCGAGACCTATTTGGTATGTAGGCAACTCTCATGTTTGTCTTGCCGGATCAGGCCGTTCCCGAGGCGCCGAAGATACGTTATACCCTTTTATAGCTAATTATTACGCAAATAGAGAGGAGTTTTTTATAAAGGAGGCGATTAAATCTATTTTACAGCTCTCGGATAAGATGTCTTCGGAGGAATCGGAAGATGTTTTTAAAGATAAGATTTTAATAGATAATTTTGTGTTTTCTGTCGGGGAAAGCACAGAAGGATATTACGAAGATATATATAGAAAAAAGGTTTACTATGACATTATCGGCGGTATATTGAATTTTCTTTCTTATTCATGGAAACAAAAGCAAGTTAGACAGTTTCTTATTGAGATATGGCATCAAGCCCGGAGGACTTCTGATCCGGATCTTATTTTTGTACTTAAAGATCTTTCAAAATATTGTGGAGTTGACCTGAAAAGAAGTAAAAGCAGCAGGGCAAATGAAATAAGTTCAGGTAATCAAAGAAATTTTCGCCAACCTTTTCCGCAAAATGATATGTTCAGAATTATCGAGCCCGGCGTGCATCAGCGGTTTCCGGATTCATTTACTCTGAATTATTCCGGATCACACCGCGACCCTGAAGGCAATACGGAGTTCGAAGCCTCAAGGAAAGGGTATATAAAGAATAGGAAATGGAAAACGTCGCTATGGAGCCTTGAGGCTATAAAAGAAAAATATCTGATAGATTATTATGAAGAAGAATATGTTAATTTAGCAAAAATATGGGCTAGTGCGGCCAATCTTTCATCAGGCAAAAGAGAATCCTTAGTTTTCTGGGCGGAGAGTAATCTTGCAGGAACACCGAAAGCAAGAAGGATGGATAGGCAACATGTTTCCATTAGGCAGGGTATTGAGCAGGATATCAAATTTGGCGTTAAGCGATTGAATGAGCAATATAGCATGGTGGATGAAATAAGGGAGTCGCTTTGCAGTCTACCCGGCCCGTTATTTAGGGGAGGAGACGAGCTTAAAGCGGCGCAAAAGAAAGAATTTTATGTTTCAGAATTTTTGAAGGATCCGAATTTAAATAATTCTCCTGTTTTTGTCTCAGCGTTAAATATCGCCCCGGGAGAAAAGGTTTGGCGTTTTTTAATGGATTATAAGTTCGGATATCTTTCGGAAGAATATTATACGCTTGAAACAGAGATGTTTAATTCGCTAAGAAGAGTCTCGAAAAAGTTTAATATCCACGGTGTTTCAGGAAAATCCGGGCGGTATAACATATTGAATGTCATTTTAGAAGGCAAAATTCGGTCATGCCATCATGACGGGATAGTTTGTTATAACACTATCCACCCCGCCCCAGAGGAATTTTTACACAATAAATTAACAGCTCCTGCTATCACATTTGCGCCCTACGGTTATGGCCCCTATTATATAATTTTTAATATTCCGGCAGGGTCTAATGCTAATGGAGAGTTATCAGTTGAAGTGTTGCTTGAGGATCATTTAATCTATCTGGTTCCGACACGCGAAGATAAGATGTTTTTACAAACCGGTTTAAAAGAAGCCGTGAAGGAAGGATTAATTACCCCTGATTATTTCAGGAAAGCCGTGGGGAAAGTTGTAACTTATCAAAGGATCATTAGTGAACTCAATGATCCAGAACAAGAAAGATGTGAACTAGGTAATTATACCGGCCTGCATCGCGATCCGGAAGGTAATACGGAGTTTAAGGTGTTGAGAAAAGGCTATGAAAGTAGCTCCGGCGTTTCTTATATTGAACCAGACCTTTCTGCTAAATTTATTTTTAGGGGGATTTCCTTAAAGGATTTAGAGAACATAAAGAAAGATGGGTGGCTTTACGTAGATAAAGGTAAATATTTTTTGCCTTTTTCCGATATCGATCTTGCATATAGATTTTCAGAGTTGCACGGAACCAATGTTGTTATTGCTATACGAACGAATCCATATATTGATTTATTTTTTCATCAGGCAAGCAAAGAGCATTATGCAAGGGCCTACATTTTGACCGATGATGAATTGCGGAAAATTATACAGCAGATAAAAATTCAGAATCCACGTTTTGGTGAGATAGTAAAGATTAAGAGTAAATATAATGTAGAATATAACGTTCGGGATTCGTTGAGTATTGAAGGGTTTCGTCTGCCATACAAAATGCTTGAGCCGCTTATACCGGAGGTAGCAGAGAAATTAAGACAGCAGCTGGATGAGGCGATACGTGAAATCGGCACGGATATGCCGGCGCGGGAATTTTACGCGCGGATGGGAGAACGTTTTAACAGTAAGTTTATAGATATAAGTAGCGGAGAGGATGTTGCCTGGATAAAAGATGTGGTTAGAGAGGCAAAGATAGTTGGCATAGAACCTCAGAATTGGCTGGATTCATTTTTTAGCCTGTTTGACGGTAAAAAGAAAGGTGCTTTGTGCATTAATAATTTCTATCCGCATACAGATGAGCCAAGGTTGAAGGTCGCGGAGAGTTTGGCAAAGTTTAAAGGTTATGATGCCTTTATTATATATGATTCGAAAATAATTAAAGAGATTTTTGGTAGAGAATTATATGTTTTCGCCGTACATGAATTGACTGAGATGTTGGTAGATAAAGCAGGCGGTAGGGACGCTTATTTTAGTTTATTATGTAATCATTCAAATGTATTTGTTTTAGAGCGTGAAACTAATTTTGCCTTACAGGTAGGTGAGCTTGAAGTGATGTTACGTTGGAGAAATTCTTGGAAAGGTTATCCTAAGAAAGTGGAAGGGCATTTATCGACGAAAAGAAAATATGAGGAATTCTTACGCCTGGCGCAATTATTCTATAATGTTCATCAAAGGCCGATTGGCGGAGGATCTGGCGAGAAAATACTGAAGAAGGTTTTCGAGCAAGGTGATTATCTTCTGCATGATAGTTTTGGCCAGGGGCAGGTTGCCTTGGTAGATGCGCAAAGCGGTGTTATTTCTATAAAATTTTTCGGTGAGGATGAACCCAGAATCCTTTTGATAGAGATTTTAGTAGAGAAAGAATGTGTTTATTGTCTTACGGAAAGTGAATACAGCAGCCTTGATGGCGATAATAGCGTGGAAGATACCTTTAAGGAAATAGAAAGGTTAGCTGCCGCTTATTACCGGGAAGAGACAAAGGATAAAAAGCCAAGCGTTTACAGTAAAAATTATTTTCTGCGAGAGATTGAGCTAATTGATGTTCAAGGAAAGAAGATATTTAAAAGGATAGTACGTTTGGTGAGGAAAGATGCCAAAAGGTTATTTCAGGAGCATAAGATTGACGGTAAAGGATTGACTGAAGAAAGATTTTTAGCTCTTTGCGCAGGCAGGGCGAAACAGGCGTTGTTGGAGGAATTCCGGAAAAACATAGTGAATATGGACCAGATTTTGAATGAATATGCAAAGCTTGAAAAACAAAAGAAACGCATGCCGACGAAAAAAGAGCTTGCTGATGCTTTATGGGTTTCCTTGGCAAGTTTTTCTTCTCGCGGGATACCCAAAGTAAATAAATGGTTGGAGGGTAATGGCCGGGAGCCGTTAAGGTTTAAAATTACAGCAGTTGATTTTTCTGACAACGAAATGATCGCTAAATACCATACCTGGCTTGATGAAATTAATCGGTTTCCTATGCTCGTATCATGGTCTGATGTGACCTTGGTAAAGTTTGCGCGTTATTTGGATCTGTCAAGTAAACCTGTAATTGAAAGAATTGAGCAGTCCGAGGTTTTAAAAGAGAGTCTGAAATTCGGTCGCGAACTGATAGATGATTTAGATAAGATAATAAATTCGATTCCGGAAGTTAAACCAATCCAGCAGCTTAAGAACAAGATTATGGACAAAGATATTTCAGAAATTTCAAGTTTAGTTGCTACGGATGATACTGATAAAGAAATATTAAAGGTCATTAAGGCTTTAGCCGAGCAAGGACAAAAGCAAATTATTAGAAATATGGTACAAGACGGCCTTCGGGATTCTTGTGAGATTGAGTTATCACCTAACGATATAAGCGCGCGTTATGGTTCTATGCGCGATAATGCCAGAAGCAACGATTTTGAATTAGATGATTATTTCGGAGCGGAAATTCTTAAATCCGCAACTCAAAAAATTACGGTTGATCAGATTTTAGAGGTTTTAAAAATACTCATTGAAATTGAAAAAAATAATGATGTCGGGCCTACGGCTGTAGCAAGAAAAATAAATGAAATATTTAATATCGAAATAGGCCAGTCATCTTTAAAGAATAGGCTTGATCGGATGGCCGATAAAGATTTGATCCCGCGGAAGTATTTTAATTATCTTAATGGAAGTATAAATATAAAAATGCCGTTGGCATCCGATACCGATGTCATTGATAATAAGGGTGATGAAGAATTGCCCAGGCTAGCGGTTCGTAATATGGATGATGAAGAGATAGTTTCAATTTATTTGGACTGGGTCAAGCAAATTTTTCAGGAACGTCAAGACGGCAAGAAGGTGATGTTTAATAAATCATCTTTTGGGGATTTTTTAGAGGTCAGTGAAAGCGTTGTCGGGCGTAGAATTTACCGGCTCCCCTGGCAGATAAAGAAAAAAATAAAATTTGGCAACCCACTGCGCGCAGAATTTTTTATGGAGGCGAGTAGGAGAAAGTTTCTACAAGCCTTAGAGGAAACAGTTTCCCAGTTAAAGGGGGCAGGGGGTCAAAATTTGGTTATAGGCATAGGCGGGTTAGGTATTTTGGGAGAGCAGCAAGGTGATCATTTCGAGCTTTTTGATCTTTCGCCTCCGGGACGGATGACCATATTCGTATTTGCCGTTTTAGTTATACTTGTCCTTCACATTTATAGATATAGAAACTATTCTTCCGTAATTTCTGAAGAGCGTTTTCTTCCCGGTGAATGGGTTGATGATTTAACTGTACAGGAAAGATTTTGTCTTACTAAGATTGCAGACCGTTTGTATTCCCACCGCGCCGAAAAAATAAAACCCAGCATTTTTCGCACAATTAGAAAAATCTTTACTTTAAGAGGCCTGATACTTCTGGCGCTTGGGGCGTTAGCTGCGCGTTGGTTTTTTGCTACGAATAATTGGATTGTTTTATCCATCGGGGCAGTATCTACTGCTATCGTAGTTCCGTATATTCTCTCTATAGTTTATAATCTGCTATTTTCTTATTCTGATAAGTATAAATTCCGCAGTAATTTTGCCAAGGAATATTCGCAGGTTAAAAAAAATCGGAGTAGATTATCGGTTCGGGTTTCGGAAACCAGAAATAGACCTAAATTCCTGTCTCCAATTAAGGGCAGCTGGAATTATCTTACTTTAAGGTTTCCTATTCTTTCGGGATTTGCCCGGGCTATTCTTGTTAAAGGCCAGATTATTTTCTGGAGTAGCGTAGCAGCCTTTGCGCTTCTGCCTTTTATCGGAATTGACGTTGCCAACTATTCATTATCCAATGTATTCTTATGGGGTTTTCAATATATCGAAGGTGAGCAGGGATATACCTTTAGCCCGCAGTTAATCGATATATTTAATAATTTAATGAACCTGCTTAGCAATTGGACGATTATATTCAATAGCTTGGGTGTCCCGTTTACCTTAGGAGATCTTATTATAATAGGAGTGATTGCTTTAGGATTAGGAGCGATATCTCTGCCGCAGCAATTTAAAAATTTTGGTTTGCGGACGCCTTTTTATTTTTTGAGTAAGATCTGGGTGGTAATTTCGTTCATCTTTGGCTGATTATTGCTATAATAGTAACATTGACTCCGTGGAATATATTAAATGTATTGCAAGTTCACGGAATTGATCTTTCTCAAAAGATTCATACGGTTTCAGGCGGCGAAGAAAATTTGTCTATATGGAATAAGGCCAGGTTCCTCTATCGGCAGATGAAGATTGATCCGGAGGGAACTTTGCTGATGGATGTTGGAGAGGATGAATTAGAGCTATTATTGGAGAAATTTAAAGCCGAAGAGATTATAAAATTAACTGCTGCGGTTAAGCATGATCCTGAGTTAACTTCACAAGAAAGAGCGCAAATAGATGAACTGGATAAATCGCTGAATGAAGCAAGATCCCAGATAGAGAAAAGTTACAGAGATGCTGTTGGGGAAGATGAAAAACAAATCAAAGATTTGCTTAAGTCTTTTGAGAGGCAGTATAAACATACTCCTTATCGATTAAGAGGGGAAGACAGGGAATTATACCAAAAAGCATATAAAGAAGAATATAATAAATATAAAGAAAGTTTAACTGCGATTAAGCAAGAGCGTCAAAAAGAATATAAAGTAAAGCTTGATGCACAAGTGGCGCAGATCGAAGAGAAGAGAATCAAGCCCGAAAATCCGGATAAGCCTTGGGTCAGGCAATTTTGCCTTTTTCTCTTAGGGGAAAAAGATACAGCCCGTGCCAGGGAAATAATAGCTCGGTATCTAAATGATAGGGATAATGATGTGAGCGCAATGGCGGCAATTTATTCAAGCAAATCCGGTAACGCTCAGGGGGTTGTTTTGCTGGGCAATGCTTCTTTTCAACAAGGCGGATGGCACGAGCAGGCAGCGATATTCAATTTGTATGATTCCAATACTCCGGAGATAAATAGTTTCCTGCTTAATAATTTAAATAACGGCCAGCCGGGGATTCGTTATGCCACGTTTAAGGTATTGTCTAATCGGATAGATCAGCCTAATGTAAAAGAAGCTTTAGTCTGGGGCTTAGATGATCCTGATCCGTTTGTTCAGGCGGCAGCAATTGAAGGCGTAACTCCCTGGGCGGATGCTGCGATAATGGAAAAGGTAAAACCGTTATTATTCAGTTCTGATCCAGGGGTCCAGGTAGCCGCAATAAGATCCGTAGGGTCCAGATTGGATACTTTTCCTGAAAATCTAGGTTTACTTATTCCGAAGTTAAATGATGATAATCTAGAGGTTGCTTTAAATACTATTGATGTTTTAGGGCCGCAACTAACTAAATTTGAGCCACAATTAAAACAGCCGTTTTTAGATACTGCCCGGAATAGTGCTAAGCCTATTGAAATGCAGCAGGGCACAATGCTTTATCTGGCTAAAACTAATGCGCCGGAGATAAAAACTGTTCTCGTTGATAATTTAGAAAATTCTGACTGGAGGATGCGCCAGGTAGCAGTGCTTGGCTTGGGTTATTTTAAGGATTCGGACATTCCTGATATTCTTGCGCCTAAGGTTTATGATCCTGATTGGCATGTGTGTCAAGGCGTAGCAGTATCTTTGGGGGAATTTGATACTCCTAAAGCTATAGAGTCGTCGATTCCTTTATTGAGGCATGATAATGCAGCTGTGAGGCAGGCTGAAGGATTATCTTTCGGTGGAAAATTACAAAAATTTCCTGAATTAGTAAGTCCCTTTATCGAAACAATGAAGTTAGAAGAGGATCCTTATACCCGCCATATTTTTGCTGCTGCATTAAAGACAATACCAAACGATTCTGCCGTAAAATTAGAGATGAATACAATTCAGGATTCGCTAATACCTGGATTGCGTATTGATCCTTGGGAACAGGTGCGTCCAGAAACAGGTGTAGAGATTGGATATGACACAATCGTCGGACCAATTTTACATACATTTATAAGTGTAACTTATCAAGGAGATACAAGAATTCTTAGTTTTGATACTACAAATAAACCACTCGGTTTCTTATTACCACAGTCTGAAGGAGAATACTTAAAGAATTTGAAATCAGGGATTAATATTATGTATTATACAGTAACAATTGACCCTGCAGAAACAAAAAGATTGTATGACCTCGCCCCATCTCTTTACCAAAAGCAGGGAAACTATAACCTTTTTGATATTCAAAAACTTGGAAGGAATTGTTATGGTGCCCGCAATACTGCATTAGAAAGCGCGGGTATTTATTCTGAAATTCCTGATATGCCTTGGGAGCCACTAAAACCAAATTATTTCTCCCGTTCTGTCTCAATGGATTTTTCTGACCGGTATTCTTCATATTCATTCAGAATGCGACAGGAGGTTTTGTATTCTTTGCCAAACATAAGAACTACTAGAATTGATAGCGTTTCCCATTATCAGACAAATCGACAGTTTACTCCACCCGCAAGTCTCCAGTCACCTTCTTCTAATTCTTTGAATAATTGGGGTTCCCTATCTATTCCTAATATTCCCTCTATCCCAACGATTCCGAGTTTTAATTATACACCAACATACCAACCACCAACATTTACACCTATTCAGCCGCCAAGCTATCAGTCACCAAACTATCAACCACCAACTTATCAGCCACCGACAATTACACCTCTGCCGCCAGCATCTAATTTGTCGCCGTCAAGCGGTTTTAATAACTGGCCTTAAAAAGACATCCTATAAGGAGTAAAGATAAATTTTAGGTTATGTCAAAGAGCAATTGTTCTTTTAAAACTAAACGTAACTAAAGACTCGGGCAGGGTTATAATCTTGTCCGCTATGAAGCATGCTTAGGCATAAATGGGCTAATT
>CAYIFW010000004.1:0-35070 GCA_964362795.1 uncultured Planctomycetales bacterium
ATTTGAACCCGTGTCGAGAGCTTGAAAAGCTCTTGTCCTGGACCAGGCTAGACGATGGGGTCTTTAGCCTTCTATTAACTTCTTAAACTTACTGTTCCCCTTAAAATTTTTTATCTGATTCTCGCGCTTTCGCGCTTCAGTTATTGTAATGAATTCTTCTTTATATACTATTCTAAAGGGGCCTTTATTTTTAGTAGAGCTTACGGCATTACGATTATGTTCTTTTAA
Organism: uncultured Planctomycetales bacterium; assembly: GCA_964362795.1. Classification (GTDB taxonomy): domain Bacteria; phylum Omnitrophota; class Gorgyraeia; order Gygaellales; family Profunditerraquicolaceae; genus UBA6249. Next base: position 229 of record CAYIFW010000004.1, read on the forward strand.
TCTTCTCTCTAAATCTTTACAACTTCCTATATAATGCTTACCCTGGTCATTTCTCAAAACATATACATAATATAGCATAAAACTTGTCCTGGACCAGGCTTCCCGTTTCTCTGTATTTTATATTTTGGAAACGGGATCCCGCCAGATTTTTAACAGCTAGGCGGGAAGACGATGGGGTCGAACCTTATTCTTCTTCTGCAATTACCGGAGCAACACAAGATACCCGGTCTTTGTCTTGCAGCTTAATTAAGCGGACGCCTTGTGAGGAGCGTCCGGTCTCGCGGATATCTTTTATCGCGCAGCGCAAGAATATTCCGTTCTGCGTAATGACCATCAACTCATCATTATCATTTACAGTTTTTAGATTTACCGCTTGGCCGTTTTTATCCGTAACTTTAATATTAATCACGCCTTTGCCGCCGCGGCTGGTTAATCGATATTCATCAATGGTCGTGCGTTTGGCAAAACCTAATTCCGTAACCGTTAAGATAGTCGACACTTTTTGCGGAACCACCATATCAATAACTTCATCTTTTTTAGCCAAAGATATCGCCCGCACGCCATGAGCGCCTCGGCCCATTTCACGCACTTTTTCCTCGGAAAATCTTATTGCCTTGCCCTGCCGGGTGCCAATAAGCAACTCCTGCTTTCCATCGGTCATCTCAACGCCAATTAAGGCATCCTCTTTATCTAAAGTAATTCCGATAATCCCGCCTTTGCGCGGATTACCATAAGCATCAAGTTTAGTCTTTTTAATTTGTCCCAATTTGGTTACCATGACCAAATATTTGTCCGCTGAAAACTCTTTTACCGGAATAGTCGAACTAACTTTTGCTGACTGCTCCATCTGTAACAAATTAACAATCGCCTTGCCTTTAGATATGCGGCTGGCCTGGGGAATTTCATAAACCTTTAACCAATGTACCTGGCCTTTATCCGTAAAAATAAGCAGATAATCTTTGGTGGAAGCCACAAAAAGATGTTCACTAAAATCCTCTTCTTTTAATTCCGCGCCCATTGCTCCGGTGCCACCGCGTTTTTGTTTACGATACGAACTTACCGGCAGGCGCTTAATATAACCCCCGTGACTGATAGTAACCACCACATCCTCATCGGCAATTAAATCCTCAACCTCTAACTCTTCGGCCTCCCCCACAATATCCGTGCGACGATTATCTCCGTATTTTTTCTTTAACTCTTCCAGTTCAGTTTTAATAATTGATTCGATCTTTTTAAGGGAAGCCAGGATTGCCCGGCATTCATCAATTTTCTTTAAAAGTTCGGCATACTCGGCTTCCAGCTTGTCACGCTCAAGCGCGGTTAAGCGCTGCAACTGCATTTCTAAAATTGCCTGAGCCTGAATTTCGGAAAGCTCAAACTCCTTCATTAAATTTACTTTGGCCACCTCCACGCTTTTAGAGGTTTTAATAACTTTAATAATCCGGTCGATGAACTTCAGCGCGATTTTTAAGCCTTCCAAAATATGCGCGCGCCTTAAAGCTTTGTCCAATTCAAATTGGGTGCGCCTGCGAATTACTACTTTGCGATGTTCAATATAACAATCCAATACCTGGCGTAAATTTAAAACTTTCGGCCGGTTATCCACCAGGGCCAACATAATAATACCAAAAGTGTTTTCCAGTTGAGTATGTTTAAAGAGCTGATTTAAAATAATTTGAGATTCGACATCGCGCTTAAGTTCAACCACAATGCGCATACCTTCTTTGTCTGACTCATCGCGAATATCAGAAATCCCTTCGATTTTTTTATCATCCACTAAAGCGGCAATAGCTTCAATCAGCGCGGATTTTTGTACTTGATACGGAATTTCAGTAAAAATAATTAGATCTTTTCCGTTTTTCTGATGTTCCACCGTTGCCCGGGAACGTATTAAGAGTTTACCGCGTCCGGTGGTGTAGGCATCTTTAATCCCGCCCTTGCCGCAAATTAATCCGCCGGTGGGGAAATCCGGGCCTTTAATATAACGCATCAGATCTTTAATTTCTGCTTCGGGATTTTCCAGGATGTGGATAATCGCATCACAAACTTCATTTAAATTATGCGGAGGAATGTTGGTGGCCATACCTACGGCAATACCGCTGGAGCCGTTAACTAAAAGATTGGGCAAAGTCGCCGGCAATAACAGAGGCTCCTTTAAAGAAGAATCAAAGTTGGGCCCATAGTTTACGGTTTCTTTTTCAATATCCCCAAGCATCTCATCGGAAACTGCCGCCAAGCGGGCTTCAGTATAACGCATCGCTGCCGCCGCGTCCCCATCCACCGAACCAAAATTTCCTTGGCCATCGATCAACGGATAACGTAATGAAAAATCCTGCGCCATTCTTACCAGCGTGTCATAAATCGCCACATCGCCATGCGGATGGTACTTACCCATGGTTTCGCCGACGATACGGGCGCATTTTTTATAGGGTTTAGAGTGTTCAAGGTTGAGTTCGCGCATCGCATAAAGAATCCGGCGGTGCACCGGCTTTAAACCATCGCGGACATCCGGCAGAGCGCGGCCGACAATTACGCTCATGGCATAATTTAGATAAGAGTCTTTAACCTCATCCTCAATATCAACTTCAATTATTTTTTCATTGCGCGTATACATAATTAAATATCCAAATTCTTAACCTGATGCGCGTGGTTTTCAATAAACTCTCGGCGTGGCTCAACCTGATCACCCATTAACATGGTAAACATTTTATCCGCCTCAACCGCGTCCTTTAACGTTACCTGCAAAATCGTCCTTTTCTCGGGATCCATCGTCGTATCCCAAAGCTGCTGCGGGTTCATTTCTCCCAAGCCTTTATACCTTTGAATATGCATGCCTTTAGAGGCAACTTCTTTAATATAAACCAGCACATCTTTCAAACTAAAAACTTCTTTAACATCCCCATCATTCTCAACGCGATAAACTGCCTTAATTTTCTTCTCTCCTTCTTTAACTATGCCAATCTTAGGGATTATGAGGCTGCTAAAGTAAGTTTCAAATTCAATACCTAATTTTTCTATTTTCAGAACCAATTCATCAATCTCCTGGGCTTCATAAAGGTGTAAAACATCCTGTTCAATTTCCTTACCTTCTTTAACTGTGAGGGCAGCTAGCTCTTTATCCGAGTAGACAAACTGGTCTTTACCCTCCACTTTTACCCTATAAATAGGCATTTTCTTGGTCTTTGGGTGCCTAAAACCGAGATATTCTACAAAACTTACTCCCTTTTTATCTAAATACCGGCTAAGCTTATCCAATTCCACCAACAGCTTAAGCAACTCTTTAAATTGATTATCGGTAAAAGATTTTTTGTCTTTCATGCGCACCAGGGTGTGCCCTTCGCGGCCTAAATCTAAGAGCATATCATTCATCTGTTGCTCAGTTTGAATGTACTCTTCGCGTTGACCCCTTTTAATTTTATATAAAGGAGGTTGCGTAATATAAACATGTCCTTCCTCTACCAGTTTGGGTAACTGCCGGTACAATAAAGTTAAAAGCAGTGTCCGGATATGTGAACCGTCAATATCCGCATCGGCCATCAACATTAATTTATGATACCTTAACTTAGCCAGGTCAAACTCTTCACCAATGCCCGTGCCTAAAGCAGTTATAATTGTGCGGATCTCTTCATTGGATAAAATTTTATCCAGGCGGGATTTTTCCACGTTTAAAATTTTTCCTTTGATCGGTAAAATTGCCTGAAACCTTCTATCCCGGCCCTGTTTTGCCGAACCGCCGGCAGAATCTCCCTCGACAATATATAATTCACATAATGCCGCGTCGCGTTCGGAACAATCCGCTAACTTGCCGGGCAAACCGGCTCCTTCTAAAGCGCCTTTTCTCCGGGTTAACTCGCGCGCTTTACGCGCTGCTTCCCTGGCCCGCGAAGCAACAATAACCTTATCAATAATTTTGTTGGCAACCGAAGGATTTTCCTCAAAATAGCTAGAGAGCGCTTCTAAACTGTTAGAATTAACTAGTCCCTCTACCTCAGAATTACCTAATTTAGTTTTAGTTTGCCCTTCAAACTGTGGATTGGGAACTTTAACACTAATTACCGCGGTTAATCCTTCGCGCACATCATCGCCGGTAATAGCAATGTTATCTTTGAGTAAATTTTTACTCTTGGCATACTGATTAATGCCGCGCGTTAAAGCGGATTTAAAACCGGATAAATGCGTGCCGCCTTCAATGGTATTAATATTGTTAGCATAAGAAAACATCGTCTCGGCATAACCGTCATTATACTGGAGCGCAACCTCAACATTAACATCGTCTTGGAGCTTTTCAAAATACACTACCTTATTATGCAAAGGATTTTTATTTTTGTTCAAATATTCAACAAAGGAAACAATTCCCCCGGAGAATTCAAAAACAGCTTCTTTATCCGAACGTTCATCGGTTAATTTTATTTTTAATCCCTTATTTAAAAAAGCCAGCTCTCTTAAACGCTGCGAAAGAATATCATAAGAATATTCCGTTTTAGAAAAAATGGTTTTATCCGGCTTAAAAGTAATTTTAGTGCCGGTAGCCGTGCTTTTGCCGATGACGATAAGCTTAGAAACAGTTTTGCCGCGCTCATACCGCTGATGATAAATTTTACCGTCTCTTTTTACCTCTACCTCCAGCCAATCCGAAAGCGCGTTCACACAACTTACTCCCACTCCGTGCAAACCGCCGGAAACTTTATAAGAATGATGATCAAACTTACCTCCGGCATGCAAAGTAGTTAAAGCCACTTCCACCGCGGGTTTCTTTTCGGTCTTATGCATATCCACCGGAATACCGCGGCCATTATCCACCACGGTTATGCTGTTATCCGGTTGTATCGCCACGTTAATCGCGTCGCAAAACCCTCCCAGGCTTTCATCGACACTATTATCAACTACCTCAAAAACCAAATGGTGCAATCCGCGCGTCGCCGTATCACCGATATACATCGCCGGGCGGAGTCGGACAGCTTCAATACCCTCTAAAACCTGGATACTGGTAGCATCATAGGCTTTAGCTTTAGCATCGATCTTAGGGGTAGCTTTAATTTCTTGTTTTATTTTCTTCACTAAATTTCTCCGATACGAAAACTTATATTTTTTAACCCGGGATTTTCTTTTTTTAACTCTAGCAGCAATTCTTCTTTTTTTAAGCTTAAAACATACAGCCAAGTGGAAGAGTCTACGCTTAAACCCAGAGTTCCCTTATGTAAATATTTAACTTTTATATGCTGCAACTCTTTCTTTGTCAAGGCTTTTTTTAACCACTCCTGCGGATCCTCGCCCGAAGAACCGCTTTTTTTCGCTCCCAAAGAACGCATAACTTCATCTAAAGTGTTTTTTAAAAGTTCCATAATCCTAACTTAAGCGCATAGGTAAAACTATATAAACATAACCGCTAATCCGGATAACCCCCGGCTTCTCCCCATCGGTCAGTTCCAAACTAATACTCTCATCATTTAAATTTTTCAAAACATCCATTAAATAAACCGGATTAAAACCGATCACCATTTCCTTGCCCTGATATTCCACCCCCAACTCTTCATGAAACTCTCCGACATCAGGAGTAGACTTGGAAATAACTAATTTGTTTTTAAAAACCTCCAGCTTTACCGCTTGATAGTCCTGCGTAGACATAAGCGCGGCTCTTTTTACCGCCAATAAAAACTGGCTCCTCTGAACTTTCATTTTATTTTCAGTTAGCGCAGGCACTACTTGTTTATAATCCGGAAATTCGCCTTCGATTAAACGCGAAACAACCACCACGCTTCCTAAATCAAAAAGCGCTTGATTACTGCTCAACACTAAAGACAACTCTCCTGTGTCTTTTAAATTACGATTTAATTCCTGTATAGTTTTAATCGGAATAATGATACTTACTTCTACATCCGGATCTACCGCGGTTAGTTTTCTTTCGGTAATAGCTAGCCTCTTGCCATCGGTAGCTACTAAAACCAAAACCCCCTTACTAATTTTAAACAATATACCATTTAACACATAACGCGTTTCATCCAAAGAAACCGCAAAAGCAGTTAAAGCCAACATTTGTTTTAAAACATCCTGATCGATTTTAATAGCCTTTTTATCCTTAAATTCCGGCAGTTTAGGAAATTCTTCTTTACCCAAACCCATAATTTTAAACTGACACAAATCTGAATCAATAATAACTTGATTGTTTTTTTTAGTAGTAATACTAATTACATCTAAAGGAAATTCTTTAACTATATCACTAAATCTTTTAGCCGGAATAGTAATTGCCCCCTGTTCCTGAATATCCACAGGGATTACACAGGTTATTCCTATATCTAAATCAGTAGCGGTTAACCGCAAAACTTCCGCTTGAGCTTCAATTAAGATATTGGAAAGGATCGGCAAGGCGGATTTTGAGGTAATTATGTTTTGAACGGCACTAATGGCGTTAATTAAATCTACCTTTTTAACCTTGAATTTCATTTTATAATCTCCTTCTATTAGTATATATTTAAAAACTTAAAATCGTAGTAGTCGTAATACAAGAAATATCTGTTAACAAACACCTAACTCTTTGCCCTAAAATTAATTATAATAAATAAGCTGCTTTAATAACCTGGGTACTATTGTTTTATAACTTGAATAACTTTTTCAATCCGGTCTTTTAATTCCGGGTTACGGTGAAACTCTTCCTTGATTTTATTATAAGAATGTAAAACCGTAGTATGGTCTTTGCCTCCAAAAAGTTCTCCAATTTCTGGTAAAGATAAATCTGTTAATTCTCTGCTTAAATACATAGCAATTTGTCGAGGTAACACAATTTGTTTGTTGCGGCGCTTATTTTTGAGATCTTGTAAAGAAACGCCGAATTCTTCCGCCACACAACGTTGGATAAAATCTACGGTGATTAATTTCGTGGGTTCTTTTAATAAATCTTTCAATACTTCTCTGGTTAATTGCAGATTTACCGGAGACTCTTCTAATAAAGAATAAGCGATGGTTCTGATTAAGGCGCCCTCTAGTTCACGGATGTTAGTTTTAATTAACTGGGCGATAAAAAAGATTACATCGTCAGGTATGGTGACGGGCTCGCGTTCAATCTTCTTTTTTAAAATAGCTACCCGGGTTTCTAAATCCGGTGGTTGGATATCAGTGGCCAGCCCCCAGCCGAACCGTGAGACCAGCCTTTCCTGTAAATTAGTGATTTCTTTGGGAGGCCGGTCCGAAGAAAAAACAATTTGTTTGTGTGCGTCGTATAGGGTATTAAAGGTGTGGAAAAATTCTTCCTGAGTGGATTCTTTGCCGGCGATAAAATGAATATCGTCAATAACTAAAACGTCAAGGGAACGGTATTTTTGGCGAAAAGCCGCGGTAGAGCGGTGCGCTATAGCGTCAATGAGTTCGTTAGTAAATTTTTCACTGGAGACATAGCAAATTTTTACGCCGGCGGGATTATTATTTTTGATTTGGTGGCAGATTGCCTGGATCAGGTGGGTTTTACCTAAGCCTACCCCTCCATAAATAAATAACGGGTTGTAGGTTTTTGCCGGGGAATTGGCTACGGCCAGTGAATAAGCGTGCGCGTGCCGGTTGGACGGGCCGATAACAAAATTGTCAAAAGTATAACGCGAGTTAAGATTGACGGAGCTGGTAGGCAAGGTATTTTTTAGATTGATTTCACCGGCAGACGGAATAGATAGGTCTTTTTGTGAACTACTGACAACCAGTTTTACTAACAGATTATCTAAGCCTTGGAGTTTTAGCGTTTCTTGGATAAGTCCCAGGTAATGTTTTTCTACCCAGTCTTTAAAAAATTGGTCCGGCGCCTCAAGATGGATATTGTGGTTGTCTTGGGCTGAAAATTTAAGCGGCGCTATCCAGGTAGCAAAAATGGTATCGCCGAGCCTGGCTTTTAAGCCTTTTTGTGCCTCTTCCCAATTTTTTATAAGCTCAAACATGATTGTTAGGCCCTCAATCGCTCCAAGGGAATTTACAGAGTTAACAGCTTATGCACAACTTGCATAAATCTGTGGATAAAATTAACGCGACAAATTACGTTAAACATAGTTATTATAACAGAGACCAAAATCCTTGTAAGCCCCGTTAGTTAAGTTCCACCAGAATAGCATAAGGTAACTAACGGGGCAAGGAAAAAAGTTAAACGTCAGTTATTATACAATAATTTATTCAAGCGTCAATAAAAAACTTGACCTTAGAATAAATGTATGTTACAATTCACAAAATTCAGAAGTATTGAACAATCTAAAGGAGCGGTAAAAATGAAAAAGAATTTAAAGACCCCCACAAACATTGTTGGAAAAAAACGTCATGGATTCCGCAGTAAAATGGCTTCTAAATCCGGGCGCAAGCTTATCGCGCGTCGACGGGCGAAAGGCAGAAAGAGGCTTTGTATTTGAGGCCGGGAAGCTTTGCAATTAAATTAATAGCGGTTTATCAAAAATATATAAGGCCGGTTATGCCGTTGTGCTGCCGGTTTGAACCGAGTTGTTCCGAGTATGCCAAGCAGGCTATTATAAAGTACGGATTAATAAAAGGAGTATGCAAGGGAATAGTTAGGATATCTCGCTGTCAGCCTTTTTCTCGGCGGTCTGGCTATGATCCCTTAGTATAAAATTTTATGGAAAAACGTTTAGTTTTAGCAATCGCATTATCGCTTTTGGTATTAATGAGCTGGTCGGCGTTAGCTCCTAAACCACAAATCATTGAAAATAAAGGAGTTACAGCAGTAAATGCCCCACTTTCAGTTTTATCAGGCTTGGGCACTCCCTCTCTCCAGCCGTCCGTTGCAGTGCAATCTTTGATTGATGAGGTTAAGGAAACTGTAAAATTTACCCAAGAGAAACGTGACATTATTTTTAATCCGGAAAGAGCGGTGATCGTTGAGGTTATCTTTAAAAATAATCTTGAGCATCGCTTGCCGCTGAAAATCGGTTTGCTTAGTGACGAAGGGTTAACTTTTAAACAGCAAGACATAACTCAGGATTCAATTACTTTTGTGCATGAAGATCAAAATAAGCGTATTATTAAGAAGTTTACTATGCCTAACAATAGTTATACCATAGATTTAGAGATACAAATACAAAATTTATCCTCTTCTCCTCTGTTGCAAAAGTTTCAATTAGTTTTAGGCAGGTTAGATTTATCCGCTAAAAATATTCAAGCGCGTTATCAGGATGTGCTACTTGGAGGCAAGGAAAAAACTTTGCACCTGGGAGCAGGCAAGGATTTTAATAGTCCAGATGTAAAGTTCATAGGACTGCGGGATCAGTATTTTTGTGCCATTGTTGAACCGGTTGATTTTGCGGCTAGTGGTTATGTCAAGAAAATTAGCGCGCAGGAATCCGAAGTGGGAATGTTGGCTAATGAAATAGAATTAAAGGCTGGGGCCCAGATTGGACATTCTTACCGTATATTTTTAGGGCCGCAAGATATCAAAACGATTAACAATCTTAAACCAGAATGGACATCAATCGTATATTTCGGCACCTTTGATTTTATTGCGCAGTTACTTTTACAGCTTTTAGGGTTCTTTTATAGCTTAGTTCATAATTGGGGGCTAGCTATTATCATCTTAAGTATCGCTGTTTATTTTCTATTATTTCCGCTTTCCATTAAGCAAATGCGTTCGATGAAGGAGATGCAGCTTTTACAACCTAAAATTGAAGCTTTGCGCAAGGAGCTTAAGGATAATCCGCAAAGATTGAACAAGGAAATCATGGAACTCTATAAAGAGCATAAGGTTAACCCGCTTAGTGGTTGTTTGCCGCTATTATTGCAGATGCCGATATTCTTTGCGCTTTATCAGGCTTTAATCCGCTCCGTAGATTTAAGAGGAGCCCATTTTTGGTGGATTAAAGATCTATCTTCGCCGGATAAACTGTTTATTTTCAAGGATGCAATACCTTTAATCGGGAAAGATATCAATATCTTGCCCATTTTAATGGCTATTGGCATGTTTGTGCAACAGAAGATTTCCATGGGTAAGGCTACCGGAGAAGCTGCTCAGCAGCAGAAAATGATGTCCATTATCATGCCGATAATGTTTGGAGTTATTTTTTATCAAATGCCCTCAGGGCTGGTGCTTTATTGGTTTGTTAATAGTATATTAATGTTAAGTTACCAATTTCGCGTGAATAGTCAAAAATGAAAAAAGTGAAATCTATCGAAGTTAAAGGGAATTCTGTCGAAGAGGCGATTGCTAAAGCCCTACAAGAGCTTAAGCTGCCTCGGAGCCGCGTAAAAATAGAGAGTGTAGCTGAGGAGAAGAAGGGGCTTTTCGGGATGCCCGGAGCTAAGCCGGCTAAGGTGCGCGTAAGCGTGATCGAAAGTAAATAATTACTTGACAATTGATTTAATTTTGAGATAATTGATTTAGTTGAAAGATATGTTTCGCGTGGAACATATTATAACTATAATAATATCAATGGGTAAAATAATTGCAATCTGTAATCAGAAAGGCGGGGTAGGTAAAACTACCACCTCGATTAACCTTGCGGCATATCTGGCTATGGCAGGCAAGAAAGTTATGCTCATTGATTTGGATCCCCAGGCTAACGCTACCAGCGGCATCGGAATTAATAAACATGATATTCAAAAAAGCACCTACCATATTCTCCTCGAAGAATTAAAACTCGTCGATATTTTACAAAAAACTGCAATTGATAATCTTTGGCTGGCTCCGTCCAATCTGGATTTAACCGGCGCGGAGGTAGAGCTAGTGGGAGCGCTTGGCCGCGAGTATAGATTAAAGCGAGCCTTACAGGTTGAAAAAGATAATTATGATTTTATGCTGATTGATTCACCGCCTTCATTGGGATTGTTGACGATTAATGGATTATGCGCCGCGGATTCAGTGATCATCCCGGTTCAATGTGAATATTATGCTTTAGAGGGGTTGACGCAACTCCATAATACAGTTAGGCTTGTGAAAGAAAACCTTAATCCATCTTTAAGTGTCGAAGGCGTACTTTTAACTATGGCAGATTTTCGGACCAATCTTACTAAAGAAGTTATCCAGGAAGCGCGTAATCATTTTAAAGATAAAGTTTATACTACGGTAATTCCTAGAAATATCCGTCTTACTGAAGCGCCGAGTTTTGGCCAGCCGATTGCTTTGTATGATAAGGATTCTTTGGGGGCACAAAAATACGCCGAACTCAGTAAAGAAATTTTAGGCTTATCAGTAAATTCACAAATTTCAAAAGGAGTATCTTAATGGAAAGAAGAGCTTTAGGCAAAGGCCTTGGCGCGTTAATACCAGAGAAAGCGGTGGATAACTCAACGCATAAAGAAGAGATCCTTTATCTCCAGTTTGGACAAATAAAACCTAATCCTTTTCAACCGCGGGAAGATTTTGATCAACAAGCGATTGAGGAATTAGCGCAGTCTATTAAAGAAAAAGGAGTTATTCAGCCGCTTTTAGTCAGGCGCAAAGGGGACAATTATGAATTGATTGCCGGAGAGAGAAGATTCCGTGCAGCTAACTCTTTGGGGCTCAAAGAGATACCAGCTATTGTCCGGGATGTAAGCGACCAGGATTCTTTAGAGCTGGCTTTGATTGAAAATATTCAGCGGGAAGGGTTAAATCCCATTGAAGAAGCGCATGCTTATCAACATCTAATAGATAAGTTTAAAGTTAGCCAAGAAAAAATCAGCGAAGTTTTAGGCAAGGCCCGGGTTTCGATTACCAATACTTTGCGCCTGCTTAAATTGCCGCATGAAATTCAACAAGAAATGAAAAAGGGCCGCATTGGTTTTGCGCACGGACGCGCTTTGCTGGAGATTGAAGATGCCAATCAACAGCGCAAACTTGCCCAGGATATTATTACTAAAGGGCTTTCGGTGCGCGAGTTGGAAAATTTAATTAAAAGCAAACGGCCTAAATTAATTAAAAGAAGTATCGGCCAGGGCCAACGCGAACCGTTGGTGGTAATTCTGGAGGAGCAATTGCAACATGCTTTAGCTACCAAGGTGCGGATTAGTAAAAGAAAGAAACGCGGGCACATTAATATTGAATTTTATTCAGAAGAAGATCTGCAGCGGATTGTTAATGTTGTTAAGGGGGGGAAATAGATCATGGGACAGTCAGTTTTAATTTTAATTAAACCCGACGGGCTAAAGAAATCTTTGACCGGCAATATACTTTCTCGATTATCTGAAACTAAGCTGGAGATTGTCGCGGCCAAGATGGTGCGCGTATCCAAGGAATTGGCGGAAGAACATTATAAACAATTAAAAGATAAGCCGTTTTTCGGTGAGATTATTAAATATTTGCAGGGGGACCTGCATGACCGCAAAAAAGTTATGGCTTTGGTTTATTGGGGGCCGGAGGCGATAAAAAAATGCCGGGATCTAGCCGGAGCAACGAATCCGGAGGAGGCCGAGTCGACATCTATCCGCGGTTCTTATGGCCGGATTACCACCGGTGGAATCTATGAAAATGTAGTCCATGTTTCATCCAATCCTTCTGAGGCAGAAAGGGAAATTAAACTTTGGTTTTCTCCGGATGAGATTATCGTCGAACTTTATGCGGCAAAAGATATCGTGCAAAAAGAAATTCAACAGAAGGTCTGGGCTTAAATATGAAAAAAATCATCAGCAGTATGACCGGTTTTGGCAGCCACCAGATAGAGCTTGAGGCTATCGGCAGAATTAGTGTGGAATTAAAGTGCACCAATCATAAGTTTCTGGAAACGGTTTTTAATTTACCCGACGGCCTGATCTCCTTGGAGGATAAGCTCAAAAAAGAAATTGAGTCAAAAATCAGGCGGGGACGGATTTATTGCGCGATTAATATTAAAGACCAGGTTATCCAAGGTATTTTTGTTAATCGTAAATTACTAAAAAATTATTTGCAGGAATTAAATAGTTTAAAAAAAGAATTTAAAATTCAAGACGGTTTAAATCTCGATTCTTTAATCCGATTGCCGGGAATTTTAGCGCTTAAAGAAAATAAGCCGACAGGAAGCCATATTTGGGATAAGCTTAAACCTGTTTTTCTGCAAGCACTTATGGCTTTATTGCGGGCCCGCCAGAAAGAGGGGGCAGCCCTGGGGAGTTTATTAAAAAACAGAAGTGAACTCTTGAAAAAAGATGTGGATTTTATCAAACAGCGTTTTTCAATTGCGATCAAGAGCAGGCTTAAAAAAATTCACACTCAGGAAGAACGCGCGGCTTTTTTAAAAGGGGCGGATGTGGCTGAAGAGATTGATCGCTTGCGTTTTCATATTAAAAATTTTCAGCAAAAGATTACTAGCGCAGGCAGTGTGGGCAAGGAGTTGGATTTTATCACTCAGGAGATGCAGCGGGAAGCCAATACCTTGGCCGCTAAGTCTTTTGACCTGGTGATCTCCGGCCGCGCCGTGCAGATGAAAAGCCAGATTGAAAAAATTCGCGAACAAGTGCAGAATATCGAGTAGTGAAAGCCGAAAAAAGCAAAAATAATCCGGGGAAACTCTTTATCATCTGCGGCCCCTCGGGCTCAGGCAAAACCACCTTGCTGAGCAGTTTAATTCAAGATAAAAAAATTGCCAAGTTGTTGACCAAGTCATGCTCAATTACCACCCGGCCTAAGCGTTCGGGGGAAAAAGAGGGCCGAGACTATTTTTTTGTTACCGAGGTTGTGTTTGGCCAACTGTTAAAAGCGAAAAAAATTCTTGAATGGACCAGGTATTTGGGCTATTATTACGGAACGCCCAAAGAGCAGTTAGAAAAAAAAATTAAAGCCGGTAAAAACATCGGGCTATGTTTAGATCTTAAGGGCACCAGGATTCTTAAGAAATTATATTCTAAGAATACGGTAACTATTTTTGTCTTGCCGCCTTCGCTAAAGGCGCTTAAAAGCAGGATCCAGGGCCGTTGCCGTAAGACTAATAAAACAGAGGTAGCGCAGCGCCTGCGCCTGGCAGCCAAGGAGTTGCTGGCCGCCTCCGGGTTTGATTATTGCGTTTTGAATCAAAAACTGGAAGTCGCGCTTCAAGAATTAAAAGCTATATTTTTACAAGAGATCAGCGTTTAGTATTTTACTCCGGGGGGTAAAGATGGGTTATGAAGGCAGAGAAAAACTTTTAGATAAGAGCTTGGGGTCAATTTATAAACTGGTAATTTTAGCGTCCAAAAGGGCTTTGGAGATTGCCGAAGGCCAGCCAAAATTAGTGGCTGATGATGCTTCTATTAAACCGTCTACGGTGGCTTTACATGAAATTGCCGCAGGTAAAATCCAAGCCAAGAAAATTAAAACCAAAGAATAATGATCAAAACAGGAAAAAATATTATTTTAGGGGTAACGGCTAGCATTGCTATTTATAAGGCTTGCGATATTCTGCGTAAGCTCAAAAATAGCGGATTCAGCGTGCAGGTAGTAATGACTAAAGAAGCCGAAGAATTAATCAAGCCGATTGTTTTTCAAAGCTTAAGCGCAAATCGCGTTTATCGCGCAGGAATATTTGAGGAGCAGGCTACCTGGGAGATTGAGCATATATCTTTGGCTCAGCAAGCGGATCTAATTTTGATTGCCCCGGCGACAGCTAATATTATTGCCAAGCTGGCTGCAGGAATTTGCGATGATTTGTTGACCTGCGTGGTTTGCGCCAGCAAGGCTAAAGTTTTGATTGCCCCGGCTATGAATGAAAACATGTATAAAAATAAAATTACCCAAAGTAATATCGCAAAATTAAAATCTTGCGGGTATAAATTTATTGGCCCGATCAGCGGCCTGCTTGCCTGCGGAACAAGCGGAACAAGCGGAACAGGCTGTTTAGCTGATACCGAAGAAATCGTCAAGCAGGTAAAAAATATATTATAACTTTGGCGACGTAGCCAAGTGGTAAGGCAGTTCTCTGCAAAAGAACTATTCAGCGGTTCGAATCCGCTCGTCGCCTCCATTAAATTTTTCGGGCAAGTGGTGGAATGGCATACACGAAGGACTTAAAATCCTTTGGCCGTAAGGTCGTGAGGGTCCGACTCCCTCCTTGCCCATAAATTTTCGTGAAGCCAGAAGCAAAATTGAGGGCTCATAGCTCAGTTGGTTAGAGCGTTTCCTTGACATGGAAAAGGCCGGGGGTCCGAATCCTCCTGGGCCCAATTTAATTTTTGATAAAATATAAAATATGGATCTATCTACTTTAAGACATTCTTGTTCGCACGTTTTGGCGGCTGCCGTTAAAGAGCTCTGGCCGGAGGCCAAGCTGGCTATCGGCCCGGCAATTGAAGACGGCTTTTACTATGACTTTGATAAAAAAGAGCCTTTTACCGACGAGGATTTAGCGCAGATTGAGAAAGCTATGCTCCGGATTATCGCCAAAAACGAGTCGTTTTTGCGCGAAGAAGTAGATAAAGACCAGGCGATTAAGTTATTTAAAACACTGAAAGAAGATTATAAAGTTCAGCTGATCCAGGATTTAGCCGATGAGCCGATTTCGATTTATAAAACAGGTACAGTTTTTTTGGATTTATGCCGCGGGCCGCATATCGAATCAACCGGCCAGATCAAGGCCTTTAAATTACTGTCAGTTGCCGGGGCTTACTGGCATGGGATTGAAACCAATCCTATGTTGCAGAGAATTTACGGCACCTGTTTTAATTCTCAAAAAGAGCTGGAGGAGTATTTAAAAAATTTAGAGGAAGCAAAATTGCGCGACCACCGAAAGCTGGGCCCGCAATTAGGGTTCTTTGATATCTATCATGAACAGGCCGGGGCAGGGCTGGTATTTTATCATCCTAAAGGGGCGTTATTGCGCACGTTTATCGAGGATTATGAAAAAAAAGAGCATTTAAAACGCGGCTATCAGCTGGTAATTACTCCGCATATTATGGATGTGGCGCTTTGGAAAATTAGCGGCCATTATGAATATTACAAAGAGAATATGTATTCTTTTATTACCGAGGGCAAAGAGTTTGTTCTAAAGCCGATGAATTGCCCGGGGCATATTTTGATTTATAAATCCAAAACCCGAAGCTATAAAGATCTGCCTTTGCGTTTATTTGAACTGGGGACGGTTTATCGCCGGGAAAAGGCCGGGGTTTTGCATGGGCTCTTGCGTGTGCGCGGCTTTACTCAGGATGATGCGCATATTTTTTGCTTGCCGGAGCAGTTAAGGGATGAAATTAAAAAGATTATTGATTTTGTTTTTGAAACGATGAAGGTGTTTGGTTTTAATGAGTGGGGAGTGGAATTAAGCACGCGCCCGGAAAAATATATCGGCTCCGATGAAGATTGGCAGGAAGCCACCGCTGCCTTAGAGGATGCGTTAAAAGAAAAAGAAATCACCTATGAAATTAATCAAGGCGACGGCGCATTTTACGGCCCAAAGATCGATATAAAATTAAAGGATGCGCTGAAGAGAACTTGGCAATGCGCGACAATCCAGTGCGATTTTGCGCTTCCTAAAAGATTCGATTTGGCCTATATTGATGACCAGGGTAAAGAAAGGCAGCCGATTATGTTGCACCGGGTTTTATTAGGCAGCCTGGAGCGTTTTATCGGAGCTTTGATCGAACATTATAAAGGGGAGCTTCCTTTGTGGCTTAGCCCTTGCCAAGTTTTACTAATTCCGCTTAAGGAAACGGTGATGCCGTATGCCCAGACGATCAAAGATAAATTAGAAAGCATTAATATCCGTTTGGAGATAGATACGCGCAATGAAAGCCTGGATAAAAAAATCCGTGAAGCGGAATTAAATAAAATTCCTTACTGTTTAATCATCGGAGAGCGCGAGGCTAAGCAGGAGCAGGTTAGCGTGCGTAAAAAAGGCAGCGGCCAGCAGGGCGCGGTGGCCATAGATAAATTTATCGAAGAATTAATTAATCGGATCCAGGAACATAAATAGAAAGTGAGGCTGCTATAAAAAAGTTCATTCGAGTTAATGACAGGATCAGTTCACCGCAGATTAGGGTTATTGGCCATGATGGTGCTCCGTTAGGAGTAATGTCGGTTCAGAGAGCGTTAGAGATTGCTAATCAGCACGAGTTGGACCTGGTCGAGGTTGCCCCCGCGGCTGTTCCTCCGGTGTGCCGGATTATCGAGTTCAGCAAATTTAAATATGACCTTGAGAAAAAAGAGCGCGAGGCAAAAAAACATCAAAAACAGGGCCGTTTAAAGGAAATCCGGCTGAAGCCTAATATCGATGACCATGATTTTGAAACTAAAGTAAAACAAGTGGTAAGTTTTTTAAAGAAAAAAGATAAAGTTAGGGTCAATCTTTTCTTCCGCGGAAGGCAGATGGAGCATATAGATCTGGGAAGAAGTGTTTTAGATAAATTTATCGCCTCAACGCAGGGCGATGGGGTAGTAGAAAAAGCGCCGTCATTAGAAGGCAGAATTATGTCTTTTGTGATTGCTCCGAAATAGGGTATAATAATATATACACCCGGCGCTAATTGGAATTGCGCCGGTGTTGTGTCCGTACACAAGGAGAAGAAATGCCAAAATTAAAAACCAAAAGAGGAGTAGCTAAGCGCTTTAAAATTAGCAAGAGAGGTAAAGTTAAATATTCTCCCGGGGGGAAGAGCCATTTAGCTTCATCCAAAAAAACAAAAAAGATGAGAAACTTAAAGAAGCGCAGGATGTTGGCCGGAAAAAAAGAAATACGATTTATTAAATCCATGTTACCTTATGGATAGACCCTAAAGGAGTATAAAAATGGCAAAAATTAAACACAGTGTCGCAACACGTAAAAGAAAGAAAAAAGTTTTAAAGCAAGCTAAGGGGTTTTGGGGAGACCGTAGTAAGCAATTCCAGCAGGCAAAAAGAGTCTTGATGCATGCGATGAGATATGCTTACCGTGACCGCCGGAATAAGAAGCGCGAGATTCGCGCTCTGTGGATCGCGCGGATTAATGCAGCCTGCCGCGAAGTTGGGATTACTTACAGCGTATTTATGAGCGGGCTCAAGAAATCTAAAATTACTCTGGACCGTAAGATCCTGGCGGATTTAGCGGTAAGAGACAGCCAGGCTTTTAAAAAACTGGTGGATGTCGTTAAAAAATAAGGATCTTTTATGCATGTAATTATTGTCGGTTGCGGAAGGGTCGGGGCAGAACTGGCTAAGCTTTTGTCCGGGGAAAGTCATGACGTAGTAATCATTGATAAAACCCAGGATGCTTTTAAACGCCTGGGTGGTACTTTCAACGGCTTGACTGTAGTCGGCAATGGTTTTGATCTGGCTCTCCTAAAGCAGGTGGGGATTGAGAAAGCCGATGCTTTCTGCGCGGTGACTAACGGGGACAACACTAATTTAATCAGCGCCCAGGTGGCTAAGAAAATTTTCCGCGTGCCTAAAGTTTTTGCCCGTGTTTATGATCCGCAGCGGGCGCATATTTACGCTGCTTTAGGCTTGGATATTATTAGCGGAACAATGCTCTTCGCGGCTATGCTTAGGGACAAAATTATTGAAAGCCGGTTCTCTAGCTACTTGATTGAATCTAAAGATTTGGGAGTTTTAGAGATTGAGATTAAAGATGACCTAGTTGGAAAAGCCATTCAAGATATAAATATTCCGGGAGAGTTTATCGTAGTTGCTTTGCGGAGAATGCAAGGGGTGGTTATTCCTGAACCTAAAACTGTTTTAAAAATTAAAGATATCTTAATGGGGGTGGTTAAAGTTTCCTGCCTCCAAGAGGTTAGGGAAAAGTTTCGCTTGGGAGAAAAATAAAGATGTTTATTTTGATCGTCGGGGCAGGTAAAGTTGGATATTTTTTGGCTAAAAGGCTGTGTCAGGGTAAACATACAGTCAGCATTATTGATAAAGACCGCCAGATTTGTGAAGAGATTGCCAAAGAGTTGGAAGCCTTGGTGGTTAACGGTGATGCCTGCGACCCTAAAATTCTGGAAGAAGCCGGTATTGCCCGGGCTGATGTTCTAGCCGCGGTTACCGGAGATGATGAGGATAACCTGATAATTTGTCAGTTAGCTAAAGAAAAATTTAATCTGCAACGAACTGTCGGCCGGGTAAATAATCCTGATAATGAACATACTTTTAATGAATTAGGAATTGACGTGCCGGTTGACTCCACTAAGATCATCGCTAAAATTATCGAAGAAGAAGTTTCTTTCTCCGATTTTGTAAATCTCATGAGTTTTAAACGCGGTAAACTAGCGATTGTGCGCGTTGATCTGCCTAGTGATGCTCCGGTGATTAATAAGCAGATAAAAGATATTAGTTTGCCTAAGGATGCGGTATTGGTTTCTATTGTCAGAGGGGAAGAGGTTATCCTCCCTAAAGGTGATACCGTGCTTAAGCCCGGAGATGATGTTATTGCCCTGACTTTAATCGGCAATGAACCGCAGCTGTTGAACCTTTTAGCCGGAAAACTTTAAAATAATGAGATTTAAACCCTCCGTAAATATTATTCTGGGAATAATTACAGAAATTTTGTACGTATTTTCGATAATGTTGGCAGCGTTTCTGATTTGTCTGTTAATATATCTTAAACCATGATCCTTAGACCTCACCTTAAAGATTTAAAAACAATCGGTTTTTATTTGGGTAAAATAATTTTGGGTTTAGCTTTGACGATGCTTATTCCGATTATTATCGGATTATGTTTAGGAGAAGTAAATCCGGTTTTTGATTTTTTGATCGGTATTGAAGTATCTGTTTTGGCAGGTTGGCTTTTAATGAAGGTCTGTCGTACCGATGATGACCTTAATTGGATGCAGGGGATGATGGTAGTCAGTATCTCTTGGGTGGTGGCCATGATTCTCGGCGCAATTCCGTTGTATCTTAGCGGCCACTGGAAATCTTTTTTGGATGCTTGTTTTGATTCGATGTCCGGATTTGCCACTACCGGATTAGTCCTGGTGCAAAATCTAGACCATCTGTCTTATACGCATAATCTTTGGCGGCATTTGATTATGTTTTTAGGTGGCCAGGGAATCGTGGTGATTGCGCTTTCTTTTTTTGTGCGCGGTTTTTCCGGGGCATTTAAGATGTATGTCGGAGAGGCCCGCGATGAAAGAATTATGCCCAACGTAATTCATACCTCTAGATTTATCTGGCTGGTCAGCATTGTTTATCTTATTTTGGGTACCCTGGCCTTGGGTATAACTGGCATCTTTAACGGGATGAAGCCGTTCAACTCGTTTTTTCACGGAGCTTGTATATTTATGGCGGCTTTTGATACCGGAGGGTTTGCTCCGCAATCGCAAAACATACTTTATTATCATAGCGCAATTTATGAGATTATTACGGTAGTAATTATGGTCTTAGGAGCGTTTAACTTTAAATTGCATTACCATTTGTGGATGGGTAATCGTAAAGAGATTATTAAAAATATTGAAACCCGGGCGCTTTTTGCAACCATTATCGCTACTTTTGCTATTGTTGCCGTGGGCCTGGCGCAAAAAGGAAGTTACTCCGGGGCAGTAATGCTTTTTCGCAAAGGATTTTATCAACTTATTTCCGGGCATACGGGGACAGGATTTCAGACAATTTATGCACAGCAGTTTATTTTGGATTGGAATCAGTTAGCTTTATCCGGAGTAATTTTGGCGATGGCTTTAGGCGGGGCAGTATGCTCAACGACCGGGGCGATTAAAATGTTGCGCATCGGCATTCTTTTTAAAGCCTTGCAGGAGGATCTTAAAAGAATTATTATGCCGGAAAAGGCTGTCATCATTGAAAAGTTTCATCATATTAAAGAGATCTTTCTAGAGGATAAAATCATTAGAAGCGCTTTAACCATTACTTTGGCCTATATTATTTTGTATGGATTAGGCGCTTTAGTCGGAATGTTCTATGGCTATCCTTTTCTGGAATCGCTTTTTGAATCCACATCGGCAGCTGCTAATGTTGGTTTATCCTGCGGAATTACCGCCTTAACTATGCCGGCAGTATTAAAAATTACTTATATTATCCAGATGTGGGCAGGCCGCCTGGAGTTTATGTCGGTATTTGCTATAATCGGATTTATTGTCGCGACAATTAAAGGAAAATGAGAAATAATTTTAAACCATTTTTAATAATTTCAGGTTTTATTTTAATTTTTGTTCCGCATCTTGCTTTTTCCCAAGGGTTAAGCAGTAATGAACTGCTTAAGAATGCTAAGCAATATGACGGTAAATCAATTATTTATTCCGGGGAAGTTATCGGGGATGTAATGAGCCGCGGTGAGTTTGCCTGGGCGAATATAAACGACGGCGATAATGCCATCGGTGTTTGGATGGGCGCGGCTTTAGCCAAAGAAATAAATTTTACGGGTGATTATAAAACCCGTGGGGATGTTCTGGAGATACGCGCAGAGTTCCATCGCGCCTGCGCAGAGCATGGCGGAGACCTGGATATTCACGCTCAAACATTACGTAAAATTACTAGCGGCGAGCGGACTGGGCATAAAGTCGATTTCTTTAAAATCAAATTAATTCTTATTTTATTAGGGGTGTTATTTTTAGTATGGATATTAAGCTTATTCAGGCGCAAATAGATATTGATTTAGCCGGTGTTGATTCTTTAGAAGCTTTGGAGGAACTGCGGGTTAGATATTTGGGCAGGAAAGGACTGTTGGCAGAGCTGACCGGCTCAATACCTACCCTTCCGGTTGAGCAGCGCGGCCCTTTTGGTAAAGAGGCAAATGTTTTAAAAACTAAACTTTTAGATTTTATTGAAGCCAGGGAGAAAGTTTTAAAAAATAGCGTTGGTGTTGTAGAAAAAGAAAATTTAGACGTTGGCATGCCCGGGATCGCCCAGGAATTAGGCGGCATTCATCCGATTACTCAGATTATTGATGAGATTTGCGCGATATTTACGCGTATGGGTTTTTCGGTGGTTCAGGGCCCGGAAATTGAAACTGAATATAATAATTTTACCGGTTTAAACATTCCGCTGGAACATCCTTCGCGGGATGCCTTTGATACATTTTATTTAAAAAATTATTCCAAATTTCTTTTGCGTAGCCATACCTCTCCGGTGCAGGTCCGGGCGATGAAAGCGCATAAGCCGCCGTTAGCCATCGTGGTTCCGGGCAGGGTGTATCGGCCGGATGCCGTAGATGCTAGCCACCTGTTTATGTTTCATCAAATCGAAGGGATTCTGGTTGATGAAAACATCAAGTTCTCCGATTTAAAAGGTATTTTAGATATTTTCCTTAAAAGTGTTTTTGGGCAGGAAATTAAAATGCGCTTTCGGCCGCATTTTTTCCCTTTTACCGAGCCATCCGTGGAAGTAGATATCTCTTGTATTATCTGTAAAGGTAAAGGTTGTTCTGTCTGCGGTAGAAAAGGCTGGTTGGAGATCTTAGGTGCAGGTTTAATCCATCCGAATGTTTTTAAGCAGGTGGGGATTGATTCAAAAAAATATACCGGATTTGCTTTTGGCATGGGAGTAGAGAGAATCGCCATGTTAAAATACGGGATTAATGATATAAGATTATTTTTTGAGAATGATTTAAGATTTTTAAAACAATTTTAAAAACCTGCCCCGTTACAAACTTTTGTAATGGGGGTTTATTGGAGGTTGTAACGGGGTGAAAGTTACCTATAGTTGGTTAAAAGATTTTCTGGATTTAAAAATTCCTCCGGCAGAGTTGGCAGAGAAGCTGACTATGGCCGGCCTGGAGGTGGTTTCTTGGGAGGAATTTGGCGGAGATTTTGTTTTTGAGATTGAAATCACCTCTAACCGTCCTGACTGGTTAAGCGTTCTGGGGATAGCCCGCGAGGTTAGCGCGATTTGTGGTTTAAAACTTAAAAATTCCCAGCCTAAAGAGACAAAGATTAAAATCCAGGAAAAGCTGCCTTTAAAAATTTCCGTGAATGCAAAATCCGACTGTCCGTTTTACAGCGGTAGAATAATTTATGATGTTCAGGTGAGGCCATCCCCGGAGTGGCTTAAAAAAAGATTAGAATCTCTCGGCTGCCGCGCGGTAAATAACATTGTCGATATTACTAATTATGTTTTATTTTTGACCGGCCAGCCGTTGCACGCTTTTGATTTGGATGTATTTTGCCAGAAAGAAATTAATGTCCGGCGGGCGAATAAAGATGAAAAAATTATTACTATTGATGGACAGCAGAAGACGTTGGATTCGGAAGTTTTAGTGATTGCCGATTCTGTTAAGCCGGTAGCTATCGCTGGAATTATGGGAGGTAAAGATACTGAGGTTACATTTAAAACGCGCAATATTTTACTGGAATCGGCGGTATTTAATCCGATACTTGTGCGCCGGGCCAAACAAAAATTAGGCTTGCAGTCTGAGTCAGCTTATAGATTTGAAAGGGGAGTAGATTTTGCAACTGCTAAGACCGCATCCATCACCGCCCAAGAGTTAATCTTGAAATTAGCCGGAGGCAGGCCCGGTATTTATAAAAGTATAGGGTCATTAAAATTAGCCAGTTTCGTAATTAATCTTGATACAACTTATGTTAATAAAGTATTGGGTGTAACTATTCCCGTTATTAAAATTAAGCAAATTTTAACTAGGTTAGGGTTGCAGGTGAAAGCTAAATCAAAAAACATTTTGTCGGTTAAGATTTCCGGTTTTCGCCAGGATCTTTTGTTGCCAATAGACCTGGTTGAAGAGATTGCCCGGATTTATGGTTATGCTAAGATCCTTAAGACTATTCCGGCGATTCGGCCGGGAAAAAATATTTCCGATGTTAGAGATATTATCCGCGGGTTTAAGAATATTTTAAGTAGTTTAGGTCTGTATGAAGTAATTACTTATAGCTTAGTTGACCGGGCCCTGTTGACCAAATCAGGAATTAATCCGGATAAAAAATTAATTGAAATTTTAAATCCTTTAAGCCGTGAGCAAGAGGTTTTGCGTTCGACACTTTTGCCCAGCCTGATTCGCTGCCTGGCGCATAATTTAGACCAGCAGCAGGAAAATATAAAAATTTTTGAAATCGCTGATGTTTTTAGCGATAAAAATAATTCTGCCAATGAGGAACCTTGTTTGGGCCTGGCTTTATGCGGGGTTAATTCATTTCTCATGAAGCAGGGGCTGGTTAAAGATGAAGTAACTTTGTTGCACTTAAAAGGCATCCTAGGTATCTTGTTTAATAAGTTGGGGATAAGGGGTTTTGATTTCCTGCGCCAGGATGAGCATAAGATAAAGATTATGATTGGCCAGGAGGAAGCCGGTTTTATGTTGGATTTAAGCCGGCAAGCCCGGGATGCTTTTGACATTAAAAACAGGCGGGTGGTTTTGGCAGAGATTAATCTGGGAAAATTATTTAGTTATATAAATTTAAACAAAAAATTTACTAATATTCCCAAATTTCCGGCAATTACCAGGGATATCAGTTTTGTAGTTAAAAATGATATCTCCGCCAAGGACCTGCTTTTGGCGATAGAGGAAAGCGGGGTTCCCTTATTGCAGCAGGCTAGAGTGGCAGATTATTACCAGGGCAAACAGATTCCGCCAGGTTTTAAAGGTTTGACCCTATCTTGCATTTATCGCCTGGATGAACGCACGCTCACCGAAGAAGAAGTTAGCCCTCTGCATAACAAGATCTGCTCTTTATTAAAAGAGCGTTTTGAGGTAAATTTTCGTTAAGGTTGATTTTACCGTTTTTATATGTTAAACTATATTTGTCCCTGCGGTGCAGGTTGGAAAACTGATAATTGTTGAACCAACAAAATCTTCAAGGGAGCCCATAATTTTTTAGGCACTTGTGTCTAAGAAGAGGGATCCCACCTGAAACCAAATCGGTTCAGAATATCTTTCCAACGGCACATTTGCGGGGATTTTTTTATTCTAACTCAGCCTGCCATAGGTATTTTAAATTTCCTATTTCTTAAAATTTGAGTATAATGGAGTGTATTGACCACTAATAAATATAGGTAGGAAAAATGATGCTGGCTTTGCAAATATTGGTAGTTTTAAGTATCGGGATGGTAATTTACGCGGTTTGGGGAATATTTTCTCCGGCAAAATCTATTACCGGTAAAAAGAGAATAAACGAGAATCCGCTATTTCCCTCTGCAGATATCGGCAAGGAGCAGAAAATACAGAGATTGCAGAATGATTTAATTCAACTTAAAGATGCTCTAAGTAAACTAAATGCAGAATATACCGAGGTAAAATCTGCACTCGTGGTTTCCAAGGGAAATGAAGCTAAACTAACCGATGAACTTAAGCGCCGAGGTGAGTGGGTAGCTAAGGCAGAAGCAGAGTTAACTAAGATAAAATCCGAAGATTCGGATTTAAGCTCTAAATTCGCGCTTAAAGAAAAAGAGTTGCAGGAAGAGTTTGCTAAAAATGTAAACTTAACGCGCCTGATGCGTGATTTAAAAACAGCGCTGGATGAAAAAGAAATGGCTTGCCGGCTCAAAGAGGATCAGGTTCAGGCGCAAAAACATCAAATTGAAGAGCAGCTCAAAAGTGTTAAAAATCATTCAGACACTATCGCCGAGTTTAACCGCAAAGAGAAGATCAGCGAATGGGTGCCGAAGACAGAATTTAACAAATTAAATGAAGAATATTCGCAGCTGGAAAAGGACTTGGAGGCGGCTCAGGAAAGATTGAAAAGTTTTGCCGAAGAAATCGCGCACCTGCGCAAAGAAGCTAAACTTGTTGAGCAGTCAAAACAGATAGAGGAGATTAAAAAAATAGAAGACCCTAAGCTGATAGAAGAAGCCAAGCTGGAAGAAATAAAATCTGGGGAAGAAAATATTGATAAACCGCAAGAACAGAATAATGAAAAAGAGGAGGGGAAATAGATTGCGATGAAAAATAAAATAGGGATATTAGCATTAATCTTAGGTTTAACTTTTTACTGCGGAGGGATTTTAGCTATGGCAGAAACAATTGTAGTTTTAGAGACTAATCAAGGAAATATCGAGCTTAAACTTAAAACTGATATTGCGCCCAAAACTTGTGAGAATTTCACCAAATTAGTCCAAAAAGGTTATTATGATGGCCTGATTTTTCACCGGGTAATCAAAGGTTTCATGATCCAGGGTGGAGATCCTACGGGCACCGGAACAGGCGGAGAATCGATTTGGGGAAAACCTTTTGAAGACGAAGTAACCCCTGTGGCAAAATTCGATGGACCGGGAATTCTAGCCATGGCTAATGCCGGCCCGAGCACTAACGGAAGCCAGTTTTTTATTACTTGTGCCGCCACTCCTTGGTTAAATATGCGGCATACTATATTTGGCGAGGTGGTTGCGGGTTTAGATATTATGCAAAAGATTGAAAATACTCCGGTTGGCTCTGGTGACCGGCCGATTGCACAGCAGAAAATTATTCGCGCATATCTAAAATAATAAAAACTTTAAACTTTCCACCCCGCGCCGAGAGGAATTGCGCAGGTGTTATATCCACCCTTACACCCGATGCTAATTGGAATTGCGTCGGTGTTATATTCGTATATAACAAAAAGGGCCCTATTCTTAGGGCTCTTTTTGGAGGAGATAATCCTCGATGGCTTGCGCTATCCTTATCCTCCGTTTCAGTTAACAAAAAAGGTTGATTAAAGCATGCCATATGCCAATTAAATTTCAAGGGTATTTTAGGAGTTTGGCGAAAACGCTTTCAAAATTATGAAAAAAATAAATTATCAGCAGGAATTAAATCCCGCGCAACTTCAAGCTGTGGAGTCTATCGGCGGCCCGCATTTGGTCATTGCCGGAGCCGGTAGTGGAAAAACCCGGGTTTTAGTGCACCGGGTGGCTTATTTAGTGGAGCAGGGAGTAATGCCGGAGCATATTTTATTGCTTACTTTTACTCGCCGGGCAGCCGAAGAGATGCTGCGGCGGGCGAGCATTCTTTTAGATGAGCGCTGCAAAAATGTTGCCGGCGGGACATTTCATTCTTTTGCCAATATGATTTTAAGGAAATACGCTAAACTTCTAGAATTGAACAATAATTTTACGATTTTAGATACAGCGGATGCCGAAGACGCCCTGAATTTAGTACGCACACAATTGGGTTTTCATAAATCTGAGAAACGCTTCCCGCGCAAACACGCCATTTTAGAAGCTATCTCTAAAAGTATAAACAAATCCGTAGATATTGCTGATGTGCTTTATGATGAATACCCGCAATTTATAGAGTTTACTGAAGAGATTAAAAAAATTCGCCAGGAGTATAATAAATACAAGCGCCAAAAATCGCTTCTGGATTATGACGACCTGTTGGTTTACTTAAAAAACCTTTTAACTAAACATGAACAGGTGC
Source organism: uncultured Planctomycetales bacterium (assembly GCA_964362795.1). Lineage (GTDB taxonomy): Bacteria > Omnitrophota > Gorgyraeia > Gygaellales > Profunditerraquicolaceae > UBA6249. The sequence goes on from CAYIFW010000004.1 coordinate 27,324, forward strand.
GCGCGAGCTTAGCGGCAAAATATAAATACATTATGGTCGATGAATATCAAGATACTAACAAGCTGCAGGCGCATATTGCCTGCCTCTTGGCGGCGGATCATACCAACATCATGGTGGTGGGCGATGACGCCCAGAGTATTTATTCCTTCCGCGGGGCAAATTTCAAGAACATTATTGATTTCCCTAAGATATTCCCAGGAACTAAGATTATTACTTTGGAGGAAAACTATCGCTCGACCCAACCGATTCTAAATTTAACTAACGCGGTGATTGCCCGGGCTAAAGAAAAATTTGAGAAAAACCTTTATACCAAGAAAAAAGACGGCAACAACCCGGTTTTTATCGACTGTCCCGACGAGAATTCGCAATCGGCTTGGGTGGCGGATAAAATCCTGGAATTAAGAGAGGAGGGGGTTGCTTTAAAAGATATCGCCGTGCTTTTCCGTTCGGGTTGGCATTCTAATGACCTGGAGATTGAATTATCCGCCCGGAATCTCCCTTTTGTAAAATACGGCGGGCAAAAATTCGTCGAAGCTTCGCATATCAAAGACGTGCTGAGTTATTTACGCGTTAGCTATAATACCGCTGATCTGGTGAGCTGGTTGCGCGCGCTTTTATTGATTCCTAAAATCGGCCCAAAAACCGCCTCAAGAATTATCCAGGCGCTTGTGGATAAAAGCGGCCTTAAAGAACTGCTGGACAAAAACCGCCAGCTTAAAGAATTATTTGAATTATTAAAAGAACTGAATTGCCAGAAAGATGAGCCGGCAAAAATTATTGAAAAAATTTTGCCGTATTATCAGCCGTTATTAAAAATTAAGTATGATGATTTTAATAAGCGCTTAAATGACCTGGACTCACTTTTACGTATCGCCGAGCGTTATAAAACAGTGGAACAGTTTTTGGTGGATATGGCTCTAGAACCACCGGAGAGAATGTTTTTGGAGGCCGCTAAGAAAGATAGATCTGATGCGCCACTTACTCTTTCAACCATACATTCGGCAAAGGGACTGGAATGGCATACGGTATTTATAATTTATGTTGCCGAAGGGCACCTGCCTTCGTATCTGTCATTAGAAACCGAGGATGAGATTGAGGAGGAGCGCCGGCTATTTTATGTTGGCTCAACCCGGGCCAAAATAAATTTATTTTTATTAAAACCGCATATTGACCGTTCTCCGCGAAGTTTTATGGATGGCGGTGGATCGGTTTTTACGCAAGTTTCCCGGTTTCTGGAGCAGGGAAATTTACTGGATAAGTTTGTTGATGTGCAAAGCGCTGGCCCAACAGATGAACTGGACGATGTCGGGTTAGAGGATATCATCGGGGAGAATAAAAATCGGAATAAAGCCTTCTTTGAAACTATTGAAGAATATTTTCGCGATGAATAACGCGCCTGTCTTGTCTTGTTCTTCGCAGGCGTGAAACCCTTTATTTTGTCTTGAGATAGGGAAAAATTTGTGTTAGAATTTTTAGTATGATTATTAGCCAGCTCAAGCCGTTAGATGAATTATTAGCTAGCCTTGAAGAATATAAGAAAATATTTTTAGTAGGCTGCGGCGAGTGTTCTACTACCTGCAAAACCGGCGGGGAAGAAGAAGTTTTGAAGATGAAAGGGGGCCTGAAGAAAGCGGGTAAAATTGTCACCGGCTTTTGTATCCCCTCTGCGCCTTGTGTCGCGGCTAAACTTAAAACCGAGTTAGCCAAGAATTTGAAAGTTTTAAGTCAAGCGGATGCGGTTTTAGTTTTAGCTTGTGGTTTAGGGGTGCAGTCGTTTAAGGATAATGACCGTTTGAATTTGGCAGTTTTTCCTGCTTCCAATACCGTCTTTGGAGCAGTGATGGATGCCCGGGGAAATTTTTTTGAAAAATGTTCGATGTGCGGTGAGTGTGTTTTGGGAGAAACCGCCGGAATTTGTCCGATTACGCTTTGCCCCAAAGGCTTGCTCAATGGCCCCTGCGGTGGGACTAATAAGGGCAAATGCGAAGTAGATAATCAAAAAGATTGCGCCTGGGTGTTGATTTATCAGGAGCTTGCGAAGAGCAAAAAATTGAAAATATTAAAAGAGATTCATCAACCCAGAGATTTTCAGAAATCCGATAAGCCGCATAAATTAATCATGAAATAATATGGACCAACCACTTCCTTATAGTGAAAAAGTAATGGATCATTTTACTAATCCCCGTAATGTGGGGGAGATTTCCGATGCTAGCGGTATTGGCACCGTCGGAAATCCCGTCTGCGGGGACGTGATGAAAATGTATTTAAAAATTGAAAATGAAATAATTATTGATGTAAAATTCAAAACTTTCGGCTGTGGCGCCGCGGTAGCCACCAGTTCCATGGTTACCGAGATGGTTAAAGGAAAAAGTATTAGTGAAGCATTGGCGATTACCAATAAAGCGGTAGCCGAAGCCTTAGGCGGTTTACCTCCGGTAAAGATGCATTGTTCGGTTCTGGCGGAGGAAGCGCTGCGTTCGGCGTTAAAAGATTATTATAAGAAGCAGGGCAAACCAATACCTTTTGCGGATAAGCAGCATACCCATGAAGGGGGAACCTGTTTGTAGGTTTAGCCATGTTGACAAAGGCTCAAATACGTAGTAAAATTCTTAAGAGATTAAAAACACAGAAGGAGGAAGACCGAAACCGAAAAAGTAAGCTTATTAAAGATAAACTTTTAAGGAATAAGGTTTTTAAAAAGGCGAAGATAGTGATGTTTTACATCGCTTTTGGCGGGGAAGTAAATACTAAAGAGATGATCAGGGAAGCTCAAGGAACAGGTAAACTTATATGTGTGCCAATTTTCAGAAAAGATAAAGAAATTATGCAGCCAGCCATATTTAAAGATCAGGCTAAATTAAAAAAAGGGCCCTACGGTGTTTTAGAGCCGGTTATAGAAACATTGGTAGAGCCAGAGGATTTAGATCTTATTGTCGTTCCGGGATTAGCCTTTGATAAAGGCGGAAATCGTCTGGGACGCGGCAAAGGTTGCTATGACCGTTTTTTAAATACACTTTCTGAAAATACGCCTTCTATAGGTTTGGCTTTTGATTTCCAGATCTTGCCCTTTATCCCTACCACCAGCCATGATGTCAGCGTCAAAAAAGTAATCTTCTCCTAAGCTTCTTAAAAATTCTGAACAAAAAAGTTAAAAAGGGGGACCGAAATGATTCTTAACATAGTAGTGCTTATTTTTATTGCTTTAGTTGCCGCCTATGCGGGTTATTTTTTAAGAAAACATGTTGCCGAGAAAAAATTAAAAAGCGCGGAACTCGAAGCCGAACATATTTTAGAAGTAGCTAAAAAAGAGGTGCTGGATAAGCGCCGGGAAGCGGAATTAGAAGCTAAAGATTTATTGTACCGCATGCGCCAGGACTTTGAGCGGGAGACTAAAGACCGCAAGCAAGAGACGATTAACCTGGAAAAAAGATTAACCCAAAAAGAAGAAAATATCGACCGCAGGCTGGATCTTTTAGAAAAGAAAGAAAAAGAAATTGACGCGCGTAATGAAAATTTTAAGAAACAGGAGGATGCTTTAAAAGCCAAAGATAGCCAATTATTGGCCTTGGTGGCGGAAGAAAAAGAACGCCTGCAGAAAATTTCTTCTTTGTCGGTTGAAGAAGCAAAACAAATCCTGCTTAGCCGTTTAAATGAAGAATTGAATAATGAAAAAGCGGTATTTATTCGCCGGCAAGAAGAAGAAGTGCGCAGTATCGCCGATAAAAAAGCCCGCGAAATTTTAAGCCTGGCTATTCAGCGTTGCGCGGCGGAGCATACCGTGGAATCGACCGTAAGCGTGGTAAATTTACCTAATGATGAAATGAAGGGCCGGATTATCGGACGGGAAGGCAGAAATATTCGCGCCTTAGAGATGGCTACCGGTGTGGATGTGATTATTGATGATACTCCGGGAGCGGTAACTTTATCCGGGTTTGACGCCGTGCGCCGGGAGATTGCCCGCCTGAGCCTGGAAAAACTTATTTCTGACGGAAGAATTCATCCTGGCCGGATTGAAGAACTGGTTGAAAAAACTAAAAAAGAAATGGATGAAAAAATCCGCGAAGAAGGCGAACGGGTGGCTTTTGAGGCCGGGGTTAATGGTTTGCATCCGGAAATAATTAAACTTTTAGGCCGGCTTAAGTATCGTACCAGTTATGGACAGAATGCCCTGCAGCATTCTAAGGAAGTTTCTTTTTTGTTGGGGATTATGGCCAGCGAACTGGGGTTGGATTTTAAACTCGGCCGCCGGATCGGGCTTTTACATGATATTGGTAAAGCCGTGGATCATCAGGTGGAAGGAACGCATGCTAAATTGGGAGCGGACCTGGCTAAAAAATATAACGAAAGCGCTGAAGTTGTTTCGGCGATTGAATCACATCATGAAGAAGCGCAGCCGCAAAGTATGTACGGAGTTTTAGCTATCGCAGCGGATGCGGTGAGCGCGGCGCGCCCCGGGGCTAGACGAGAAACTTTGGAGATCTATGTCAAGCGCCTGGATAAGTTAGAATCAATTGCTAATGTATTTAAAGGGGTGGAGAAGTCTTTTGCCATTCAAGCCGGACGGGAAATTCGCGTAATTGTGCAGCCGGAAAAAATCAGCGATGGCGATGCCGTTACTTTATGCCGCGATATCCGTAAGAAGATCGAAGAAGGGATGGAGTACCCCGGACAGATTAAAGTTACCGTGATCCGTGAAACCCGGACGATTGAGTACGCTAAATAAACTATGAAAATACTTTTTATCGGTGATATTGTCGGTTCGCCGGGACGAGAGGCGATTACTAAATTAGTTATTCCGTTAAAGCAGGAATTAGGAATAGATTTTGTAATTGCTAACGCGGAAAATGCTTCCGGAGGATCAGGAATTACTGCTAAGGTGTCCGATGAGCTGCTGGGTTCCGGAGTGGATGTGCTCACCTCCGGAGACCATATTTGGAAGAAACCGGAAATTTTTGAGTTGATCAGCCGGGAGAAAAGGATTTTACGCCCGTTAAATTTTCCCAACGGAGCACCTGGCAGCGGAGCAACGGTATTTACTGCCAAAAACGGGATTAAGGTGGGGGTGATTAATGTTAACGGCCGGGTTTTTATGGAGGCCCTGGAGTGCCCTTTTAAAGGCGCGCTTAAGGCAGCCGAAGAGCTGGCCAAAGACACAAAAATCATTATCGTCGATATTCATGCCGAAGCAACCAGCGAGAAGGTTGCTTTAGGCTGGTATCTGGATGGTAAGGTTTCAGCTGTTTTGGGCACGCATACGCATATTCAAACCGCGGATGAAAAAATTTTACCCAAAGGCACCGCTTATTTAACGGATGCCGGCATGACCGGGCCGTATGACTCGGTAATTGGCAGAAGAGTAGAGGATGTGTTGACCCGTTTTTTAAGTTTGATACCCGTGAAATTTCAGGTTGCTCAAGATAATATCCAGTTGCATGGAGCCCTGGTGGAAATAGATGAAAAAACCGGCAAAGCAACTTCGATTCTAAGAATACAGAAAAAACTTTAAATGAATAAAAGCGTGCCGATGAAGGCGGATCGGATCAAAGTATTTTTAATTTTTGCGCTGTTTTTTTTAAGCGTTCCGTGTTTTGCCCAAGTTCCCGATGAGTTGGAATTTAATTTAGAGTTTAGCTCTCCTGCCGTCAGCACTCCTAAAATATACAAATCCAATATTGATTTAAGCGGTAGAGGCGCTCACCGCGATCTAGCTTTGCCGCAAACCATCGCCGCCCCGGAAGTTTTAACTGCCTGGGAGGCGGATCTGGGTTTTGGTAATTTTTACCGCTTGCAATATAATCTCTGGGAGATCCAGCAGCTGGCTAAAGATAAGGTTAACCAAGAAAAGCTGTTGAGTAATTATGAAGAGATTATTAAAAAAATAAGCGCTAGCGGCGGGATTGTCATGCTGGATTTATTCGGCACTCCTAACGGCTTAGGCAGGGTGCTGGATCGCAACAGCGCCCCGCATAATTTAAAGGCTTATAAAGAGTTAGTTAAGAATGCGATTCGTAAATTAAGTTGTGAAAGAAAATATAATATTTGGTATGAAGTTTGGAGCGCTCCGGACCTGGGGGATTTTTTCTTAGGGGATAAATCGGAGTATCTTAATCTTTACCGCGTGATCGCCGAAGCGGTAAAAGAATTAAAGCAGGAAACTAAAATTAATATTCCTTTGGGCGGGCCTTCGAGTAGCGCCTGGTTTAAGAATATCCAACCGAATAATATACTTACTCCCGAGGTTAGCTTAATTTATGAGTTGATAAAATATTGTTATAGTTACCGGCTTCCGTTAGATTTTATTTCCTGGCATGCTTATTCCAGCGATCCGCAGGAAGAAAAACAGGATACGATTTACAATAAATCCTTCATTAAGCTTATCCGTGAGTGGCTAAGTTATTTTCATTTTGATAATAATCTTCCTTTGATTGTCGATGAATGGAATTTCGATGCTTCAGCTAATGTTTCGGCAGAACGAGGCAAGAATGCCTATATTGCCGCCAGCTTTATTCCGGCACGCCTTAAAAATATGTACGAAGCCGGGTTGGATAACCAAATTTATTTTTGCCTGGAAGATTTCGGAGGGAATATTCTCGGGGCAATTAGGAATTTAGGCGCCAGATCATTCGACCTGGCGCATCCAGAAGCTAAGGGCTATACTAAGCCCGGTTATAATATTTTCCGCATGCTTAACCTCTTGGGACAGGAATTATTGCCCGCTAAATTTAGCGATGAATTTGTGGGGGTCATTGCGACTAAGTCGGCTGATTCCCTGGCGTTGCTTATTTATAATTATATCGATCCGCAGGCGGCGATGAATTATTTATCCCGCAATATTATTTATTTGAATAACGCAGAACGTAAAGCGGCTTTAAATATAATAAATTCCGATAGAATGCGTAAGCTGCTTTCCGGCCAGTTAGATATGGCTACCCTAAGGCTAAGCCCTAAGACCAAAACGTTGTTTGGCGCGGCTGTGGAATTAAATAAATTTGTCAATAAATTCTCTGTGGACAACCGTAAACTAAAAATTATTCTCAAAGGTTTAAAAGATACTTATATTATGAGCAGTTATACCGTGGATAATAAATGCAGCCGGGATTGTGAATTTAAAGCTAGCGACGAACAGGATGTGGATTTTAATTTGGATTATAGCCAGATTATAGAATTGGCGCCGTATTCAGTGCAACTGCTGGTTTTTAAGAAAAAACCGGCGCCTCCGGTGGTTTTGGCCAGTGAAAGCCAAACTACGCCTTTGCAGCCTGCGGATCTGGCCAGTGGAGATCCAGCCCTGGTTTTGCAGCCGGAAGTAAAGCCGGTTGAGAAGGCGGTGGAAATAAAACCCGCTGAAAATATTCCTGAAGTAAAACCAGAAGATGCTCAGCCTGTGGTTAAAGAGAAAAATGCAGAAGCTAAGTAAACATATTTATACTATTTCGGAAATCACCCAGGTGATTAAGGGGCTGATTGAAAATAATGTGGGTGAGGTTTGGCTCCAGGGCGAGATCTCCAATTTTAAAGCCGCGGCCAGCGGGCATTTTTATTTTTCGCTTAAAGATCAAAACTCTTTGATTATGGCGGCGATGTTTGCTAATGCCAATAAAGGATTAAGGTTTAAGCCGGAAGATGGGCTGGAAGTTATTTGTTTCGGCAAAGTTGATGTTTATGGCCCGCGCGGCCAGTATCAGATTATCGTCGAACGGATTGAACCTAAAGGATTAGGTGCTCAACAATTGGCTTTTGAGCAATT
>CAYIFW010000005.1:0-11202 GCA_964362795.1 uncultured Planctomycetales bacterium
TTTCTGCGAAATCATTCCTTCAAAATCATTAATCTTACCTTGTGTCATTGCGAGCCCCGTAGGGGCGAAGCAATCTCGTTGTTTAGATTGCTTCGTCGCTGACGCTCCTCGCAATGACGGAGACAATATCCTGATCCTTTCTCTGAAATCATGTAAGTGCGGAGAAGTATAAAGCCCGACGCGAAAACCTGCTGCTCTTAAAATGTAGGCGGCAAAAGCGCAAGTTGAGCCTTTCCCCTTGGTTCCGGCAAGATGAATCACGCGTAAGGATTCCTGAGGATTGCCGATTAAGAATAAAAAATCTTTTATCCGCTTAAGCTTGAGCGCCTCTCGGTAAGAATAATTTATATTTTTTTCGTAGTTAGGAAGCGAATTAAGGTAGCTTAGAACTTGCGGATAAACCATCTCTAAAATCAGGGGGACGGTTCTCTATCGAGAACCGTCCCCTTTATTTTAATGTTTAAAATGCCTGACACCTGTAGTGACCATGGCAATCTTATACTTATCGCAAGAGGCGATAATTTCCTGATCGGCAATTGAGCCTCCGGGCTGAATAATCGCTTTTGCCCCGGCTTTATGCGCCCAGGTTATCGCATCCGGTTTAGGGAAGAATGCATCCGAAGCCAGGCAACAGTTTTTCTTAAGTTTACCGGATTTATTCTTGGCCAGCATTACCGAATCTACCCGGGACATCTGTCCGGCGCCAATTCCCACGGTCCGGCTGCCGCAAGTCAAAACAATCGCATTGCTCTTGACGTGTTTGGCCACCTTCCAGGCAAAAATTAGGCTTTGCAATTCGCTTTTGCTCGGTTTTCTTTTGGTTACGATTTTCAATTTATCTAAATTTAAGGTCTCTGAATCTTTGCTTTGTAAAAGCGCCCCGCCGCTAACGCGCTTGATCTGTAGTTCATCTGGCGAACTTAAATCATTTAACTGCAGTAACCGTAAATTCTTTTTTTCTTTAAATAAATTTAGAGCTTCTTGGTCAAACCCCGGAGCAATAATACATTCTAAAAAACCGCTTTTAAATATAACTTTGGCGGTTTTTAAATCCATTCTCCGGTTTAAAGCGACAATCCCCCCGAAGGCCGAAAAAATATCAGTTTTCCAAGCGCCTAGATATGCCTTAGGCAAATCTTTGTCTTCACAGACGCCGCAGGGGTTATTATGTTTAACAATTACCGCCGCCGGATTTTTAAACTCTTTGACTAACTCCACCGCGGAATTTAAATCCAAGATATTATTAAAGGATAGCTCTTTACCCTGCAACTGCTTTAAATTGACCAGTCCTTTAGACTGTCCTTTCTCTTTATAAAAAGCCGCTTTTTGATGCGGATTCTCTCCGTAACGTAAATCTTGGATTTTCTCAAAAGCTAACATTAGTTCTTGAGGAAAATCCGTAGTTTCTTTTTTTGATTTAAAATAATCGCTCAAATAATTATAAATTACCGCATCATACTTACTGGTATGGCCAAAAACTTCAATACCCAGCTGACGCATTAAATCCGTCGGCAAAGCACCGTCATTCTTTTTTAATTCAACAATTACCTGCGCATAACGCGAAGGAGCGCAGATTACCGCTACCGACTGAAAATTCTTAGCCGCGCTCCGCAGCATCGCCGGGCCGCCGATATCGATATTCTCAATAATCTCTTTAAGGCTTGCATTAGGTTTTTGAATAGTTTTTTCAAAAGGATATAAATTCACTACGACCATATCGATAGGAGCGATATTATGTTCATTTAGAATTTGTAAGTGTTGCGCATTATTACGCAAGGCAAGCAGGCCAGCGTGGATTTTAGGATGCAACGTTTTTACTCTTCCGTCGAGGATCTCGGGAAATCCCGTATAAGCGGATACCTCGGTGACGGCAATATTATTTTCCCGTAAAAGTTTGGCTGTGCCGCCGGTAGAAATAATCTCTACGCCAAAGTTCTTTAATACCTTGGCCAGCTCCACAATCCCGGTTTTATCGGATAAACTAATTAACGCTCTTTTTATTTTAATCATTTGAGAATTGAGTCATTACGAGGAGCCGCAGGCGACGAAGCAATCTAAAATCAGGATTGCTTCGCCCCTTCGGGGCTCGCAATGACATACAGCTATTTATTAAAGCGAAAATTAACCAGATCCCCATCCTGCATAATATATTCTTTTTGCTCCAGCCGCATTTTTCCTGCCTGTTTAGCGCCGGTTTCTCCGCCGCCGGCAATAAAATCCGCGAAGCTAATAATTTCAGCGCGAATAAAACCCTGTTGGATATCAGAATGAATTGCTCCGGCTGCTTCCCAAGCCGTTGTCCCTTGTTTAATTAACCAAGCGCGATTCTCTTTATCTCCTACGGTAAGAAAACTAAAAAAAGCGCTTTGGGCTAAAACCCTGTCTAAAAGAATGCCCATGTTTTCTATTTCTTCTTTAGTTACCTCAATAACCGGTTTAAGCGTCAATAAACCATAACCGGAGATAACTTCTTTTTCGGCATTATTCAATCCGATTGTCGAGATAAAATTTTCTTTCTCTAAAGCTGCTTTCATCTTATCTAAAATTATTTTCTCAACCTCCACAGGAGTTTTGCTTAAACGCGTCTCGACAAACTCCAGATCGGCAAGGATAAGATCCATTTTAGCGTCTTTAAAAGTAATTATAACATCAGCATCGAGTGCGGCGTCCTGGCCCACCAAATCTACCTGGACATAAGTCTTTTTCTTGGCCTTAACCAGTTTATCTGCCTGATCAAGCTTATCATTTTTAACATTATGCTTGCCTAAAACAATTTCCGGTATTGCAAATGCGCTTATTTTCATAGATTTAATTGGTTGAAAATCTAGGGGACGGTTCTATTTTTCCGTCACTTGATTTGATTGAAAAACAGAACCGTCCCCTTTATTTTATTCGAGGTAGGTGTAAATCTTGCCCTTATAATTACGCAGCACATATTTACCCTTGGCCTGAGAAAGAATATAATTGGGTCCTATAGGAATTTTTCCGCCGCCGCCCGGTCCGTCGATAACATAGGTCGGAACAGCATAGCCGGAGGTATGCCCGCGTAATTTCTCAATAATATTGATGCCGGTGGCTACGGGAGTGCGAAAATGCTGCGTGCCCCTGACCGGATCGCACTGATAAATATAATACGGCCTAACCCTGATCTGCAAAAGGTCATGCACCAGGCGGCGCATAATAAATGGCCGGTCATTAATACCCTTGAGCAACACTGACTGGCTGCCTAAAGGTATACCGCTCTCAGAAAGCATATCACAAGCATTCTTACAGCGCTTAGTAATTTCTTTAGGATGATTAAAGTGAATACTCATCCAAATCGGTGAATATTTTTTCAACATATTTACCAAGTTCTCGGTAATCCGCTGCGGTAGGGTTACCGGAACACGCGTGCCTATCCTTAATAATTCAACATGCGATATAGCGCGAATCTTGGAAATTAAATTTTCCAGCGCGTCATCTTCCAGAGTAAGCGGGTCTCCTCCGGAAATTAAAACATCTCTGATCTTACGGTTAGCTTTAATATATTCTATAGCTGCGTCAAATTTAGTTTCAGAATTGGTTTCTTTTTCCTCATGATCACCAACCAGGCGGCGGCGGGTACAATGCCGGCAATACATCGCGCAATGATCCGTAGCTAAGAGCAAAACCCTGTCCGGATAACGGTGCACTAAATGCGCAGCCGGAGAATCCCGGTCTTCGGCGCAAGGGTCAGCCATTTCATGCGGCGAGATGGAAAATTCTTCGCCAACCGGAACTGATTGCCTTCTTATCGGACACTCCGGATCATCAACATCAATTAAGCTTGCCCAATAAGGGGTGATCGCCATGGCCAACCTGCCTTTGGCTTTATCAATTCCTTTCTCCTCTTGAGGAGTAAGCTTAATAATCTGAGCTAATTCTTCCTTATTGCGAATTCTATGTTTGAGCTGCCAATGCCAATCCTCCCAATCCAAAGGATTAACATCTTTAAAAAGAGAGATCTGCTGATAATCACGCGAACGTTTTGTTGGCCGGACAATAACCGGAGTTTCAATCTGCGTTTTTGGATTTTCTAATCCAACGGGATTATTCAATTTAAGCCTTTGTCCTTTCTGAGGCGCTCATCAATATGGCCTCAATAAGATCTTCATATTTCATCCCCGCCGCGTAAGCCATCATCGGAAAATTTGATTCTTTGGGGTCTAGCCCCGGCAGCGGATTAATCTCCAAAACATAAGGCACGTTAAATTTATCCAAACGAATATCCGTACGCGAAATATCCAAACATCCTACGGCCCGATGCGTGCGCAAAGCCGCATCTTTCACTCTTTCTTCAGTCTCTTTATCCAATCTAGCCGGACAAAAAAATTCAGGAACCAGTCCCAACTCGCGATTTCCCTGGAACTCCTTCATCTTCCAGGAATAAAAATATTCCCCGCTTTTTTTACAATTAGAAAAATCAATCTCTAAAATCGGCAGCACCCGGGTTTTGCCGTTTTCTAAAATACCCACGGTCAACTCTTTACCCTCGATAAACTCCTCAACCAAAGCTTCCTGCCGGTAGACATCGATACATTCTCTGACTTTTTTAAAAAGATCCTCTTTATTCTGAACCACATTGGTCTTATTTATCCCTTTGGCCGAGCCTTCGCAGTTAGGCTTAACGATTAAAGGAAATTTTAATTGTTCGTCCAAAAGCTCATCACCTTTAGAAAAAAGCTGAAAACTAGGCGTAGGAATATTCTCAGCTTTTAATATTTTCTTAGTCAGCGTCTTATTTAGAGCCAGGGCTAAAGAAAAAGTATCTGAGCCGGTATAAGGTATATTTAAATAATCCAATACCGCCGGCACCTCCGATTCACGAAACCTGCCGTGTTTGCCCTCGGCAATATTAAAAACCATATCGACGCGGTTTTTTCTAAAATACGAAAACAAAGCCGGATACTCCACGTCGATTGCTTCCACGGAATGCCCTTTAATTTTAAGCGCCGAAACCACGCTATTAATCGTTTCCTCGGAATCACACTCGGAAAAATAATCCGCCGGCTTTAAAGGATCTTTCTTTTTTAAATTATAAGTCAGGGCGACTTTCATTTAATTTTCCCGCCGGTTATTCATCGTAATGGCGGGATCCCGCTCTGCGGGAAACCCGTACCTTTTTAGCGCGGCGTCCAAAATCTTTCCAATTATCTGCTCGTAGGTGATGCCGATATCTTTGGCAATAAGCATAAAAACATCCTCAGTCGACAAAGAAGGCAGAGGATTTATCTCCAAGACATAAGGATTGCCGTCATTATCCACCCGGAAATCCACCCGGCCGAAATCCCGGCATTCTACCGAGCGATAAACTTTTAAAGCTAGGTCATCCAGTTTATTTTTTAATTCAGCGGATATCTTCGCCGGACAAATATACTCTAACCTGTCGGAGGTAATCCGTGCAAAAGTATAAAATTTATCATTTAATTTTAATTTACCGTCGATCTTGATCTGCACCACCGGCATAACTTCCGGATTGTCATTACCGACAATAGCCACCGTAAATTCCTGCCCGGAAATAAATTCCTCAACTAAGGCCGGCTGCTTATAGGTCTTAGTAATAAAATCTACCTGTTTTTTAAGGTCTTCATTATTCTCCACGCGCGAACTCTCGCTTAACCCTTTTGAGGAGCCTTCAAAACGCGGTTTAACAATTAGAGGAAACCGGCAATGATCATGATCAACCAGGGATTCTGCGGAATTTACTTCAAAGAATTTCGGAGTGGGAATTTTTTCCGCGATAAAAATCTTCTTGGCCATAACTTTATCCAAAGTAAGCCCTAAAGTTAAAGCATCCGAGCCGACAAAAGGAATTCCCGCCATCTCCAATAAAATAGGCACCTGGGATTCACGGTTTCTTCCGGTTAGCCCTTCAGAAATATTAAAAACAATATCGACTCCTAAATTATCAATTTTTTCCAATAAATTATTGGCATTGCCTATTTTTTTGACTTTAAAGCCGTTGGCGGCAATAGCCTCAGCAATAACATTGATTGTCGAGGGAGCGTCAAACTCCGCGTTGGCATCAAGCGGATCCCCTTCCTTAAATTTGTAATCAGTCTTTAAATCGTATGTCAGTCCGACGGTTTTCATAATAAAAAAGGCCCTGGTTTTATTTCTTTTCCCATGAGCCTGCTTAAGAATCTATCCAATTTTTTCCAACTTAGCTTGTAAACCTCCTAAATTTTACGCAAAATGTTGTGCCACTGCTATTTTTTTACCACAATATACGGGCATTGTCAAGTATTTTCTGCTTAAAATGGCAAGGATATATTTTTATGTTTATCGTCGGTAAAAGAGACCTGGGCATCCTGCAGATCCTTAATTAATTGTTCAAAATTTGCGAAAACACAACCTCGGATACCCAGAGCTTTAGCGCTTTGGACTAAATCGGCCCGATCGTCGGTATAAAAGATCTCCTGAGGGCTGACTTTAAGCTCCTGAATAACTTTATTATAAATTTTTTGATCCGGCTTGATCAGGCCCATCTCAAAAGAAAGAAAAACCCTGTCAAAGACTCCAAATACAGGGAAATTCTTCTTAACATACTCATAATGCAGAGTATTGATGTTGGAAAGCAACGCTGTTTTATATCTGGCGCGCAAAGTATTCACCAGTTTAAAAATTGACCGGTTTTTAGGGCTTAAGAAAAATATATCATTCCAGATCGGGATGAATGAATCATAACTAAGTTTTAAACCTAACATTTCCTTGACCTGCTGATAAAAATTTTCCGGGGTGATCTTGCCTGCTTCAAAATCAATAGTCGCCGGTGATTCGAAAAAAAGATTATAAATCTCAATCGGGCTTCTCGAGCAGAAAAAAGAAATTCTTTCCGCTGCTCTTTTATGGTCAAAATCCACCAAAACTCTGCCTAAATCAAACAAAACAACTTTAATTGTATCCGACATTCTCTAATTCCCCTTTTCCTTATTCCTTTTAAAAAGATCCAGGAACTTATCTTCATACTCTTTATAAACATTCCACTTATCTAATTCCGCTTTCAACTCATTTGCTTTTGAAATATCCAGATGGCTTTCGATAAAAAGCTTCTCAATCTTTTCTTTTACGGAAACCGGCAATTTAGTCAGCTGGCTCAAGGTTTTCTTAATTAACTCCACCTCATCTTCGCCTATCGGAGCGGATTGGCCCGGAGGGCCCAGTTTCAGATAATCCAGGAGCTTATTAATTTCATTCTCCATGCTTTGGGCCTGCTCTTGCAGCGGCTTTAAATTTATTTGCAGATTCAAGATCTTCCCTAAGCCTTCCAACACTGCCGCTGTCGCTTTAGGATTCTCAATCTGGATGGTATAAAGAGGAATCTCTCCCAGCAGGCAGAACCCTTTTAATCCTGTTTTTTTAGCCATGCCTAAAAATAATCCGTTCATTCCGCTGACCTGGCCTTCGGTTAATTCATTAAAATTATATTTTTTTAAGCTTTCTTTAGTTTTTTCATCCGTGCAGGCCAGCCAAACATGCGCCTCCTGCGTATGATCGGTTGTCTGCGGCATGGAAGCAAAACTGACAACCGTTTGCACCCCTAAACTTTTAGCTAAACCAAGAATTATTTTTACATAACTTTCAGCTTTAGATAAATCCGGCTGAGCATTGCTTAAAAAAATCACCAGATCCCGCCTGCCCGCTACACTGCCCTTGCCCGACGGATTTTTCCAATAATAGAATTTGCCCTGAGGAAGCGCCGGCACATCCAATATACCCTTAACAATTACGCTAGCAGTTAAATAAAAGAATTCCTCCGGGGCGATGCTGGCAAACTCCACGGCTTTTAGCTCTTCCACCAAATAACTTGCTGCCTTAAAAGCTACCTCCCCCATTCCCGGCCAGGCCACAACTAAATAAGGTTTTTTAAGACGTGATTTTTTAGAAATGATTAACGGGTCCATGCGTTCCTTTCATATTTTTTTTATTAATTAAACTTATAATTTTTTAAAAATTCTACCAGCACTTTTGAGCCTTGATATAAATTATCCAAATTGGCATATTCATCGGCAATATGCGCGCAACCCTCGGTGCCGAATCCGGTGGCGATTGCCGGGATATTTCTATCTTTAAAAAAAGTTATTACTGTTGCTCCTTCGGAGCCGCTGATCCGCGGCTTAATCTTTAAATTTTGCATCGCTTGAACTAAACCGCTAACCAAAGAATGGTCAGGAGAAATATAATAAGGCGCTTGAATTCCCTGAATTTCAATCTTTCCCGCCTTTAGCGGGATCCCGCTTAAGCGGGAAAAATTTTTAACATGTTTAGCAATTGTTTTCTTCAAATCCTGCAAAAGTATTTTAGAAGATGCCCCAGGTAGAAACCTAAAATCCAGTTCAAATTCACACCAGTCACTAACCACATTTACCTTATCCCCGCCTTTAATCGTGCCGACATTTACCGTCGGGCCATGCAGGTATTTATTTTTAGCACAAATTTTATTTTGTTTTTTTAAGTCGACAATTATTTTAGCAGCAATATCAATGGCGTTAATCCCCAGCCAGGGATAGGCGCCATGAGCTTTCTTGCCTTGAATACGCACTTTAAGATGCAGCAGCCCTTTTTGCGTGATTACAATTTCAAAATCATCAGCGTCTAAAACCAGCGCCGCATCCGCTTTTAAAATTTTGCGCTCTAGTAGCGGTAATAAACCTAAATCCGAGCCACTTTCTTCATCCGCGGTTGCGGCAAAGATTAAATCGTAATTTAATTTAATTTTATCTTCGACCAAAGATTGAATTGCCTCCATGCCGGAAGCCAGATTTCCTTTACAATCCGTGGCGCCTAATCCATAAATCTTGCCTCCGATAATTTTAGCGGCTAGCGCAGGCGTCTTCCAACTTTTACCGGCAGGCACGGTATCTAAATGCGGCGTAATTAAAAGGCTTTTTTTGCTATTTCTACCGGCAAGCGTGGCAATAAGATTAACCCGTTTATTCTTGAAAGTATAAGTTTTTACCTTTAGCCCCAGCGCTTTTAAATACTTACCGACAAAATCGGCAATTTTACTTTCATCCCCGGGAGGATTTTGGGAATCCAAAGAGATTAATTTTTGAATAGTTTTGATCAGGCGTTTTTTATTAACCATGAAGTGAATAAATTTTGCGTTCAGAAATAATCAATTTCATTCTTTAAGCTCTAAAGGGTTAAAACCGTAATAAGCAAAAAGAGTATACGCCGTTCCCGAGACTGAACCGGTATGGCTTCCTTGCGGAGTCATCCATCCGTGGCCGGTATCAACATTGTCCTGAGTAGCATAAGGCAGGCAGCCTTCTCCCTGGCCGGAGGCAGAGGAGCTGGAGATAAGCATACTGCCTAATTCATTTAAATAAGCTTGCGCTTTTTTACCGTAATTAACCGACCGCTGCGTATCGGCGGAGTTAGAGTAAAAAGCTTCCATAATTTTATAAGCTACGACCATTTGAGCAGTCCACTCCGAAGAAACTATTCCTCCTCTGGCCGTGTGCAACTGCGGGGCAAAATCAAATCCTTTTATTTTTACGGTTTGGCAGTTTGATTTTATAAAATCAGCTTCCACGCTGCAGTTTTCCTCGACAAACTCCATAATCTTATCCGGATCCATGCCTAACTGGCGCAGTTTTTGCGGCCCGATAGCGGCAATCGACCAGGCATAAGTATCGGTGGCAATCGTAGAATCTCCCTTACCGCGCCTAACCGGTAAATTTGGCCGGTCATAAGTATGCGCCAACATCCAATCTATCGCCTTTTGCGCGGCAAGCGAATATGTTTTCTTTCCGGTAACCTTAGCCAACATATTAAAAAATGCGTAAGCATCCAGATTATGTTCCGTAGCGTACCATTCTACTCTCGGGCCTCCCCGGATACCTCCGTCAACATCCGCATTCTGCAATTTAATAATTACCGCGGCAATACTTTCGGCCAGATTCAAATAACTCCTATCTTTACTACCTTGAGCATACTGCATAATCGCCAGGCCAATCCAAAGATTAGGCCCGCTATGCATAATATATTCCGCCGGGCCTCCATCATTAACATAATAAGCATTAAGAAACCAACCGTTTTCTCTTTTGGCATCCTGAGCAAAAAAATTCAAAAGTTTTTTAGCGCGGTCAAAATCTCCGAAATAAGTGTAGGCCTGTATCAGTAAAGCCATATCATAAGTGAAGGACCAATTAGCAATATCCTGATCCCCTTCAAAGCTCGATACCAAACCGGTACGATTGTTCTGATGTATCTTAAGCCACTGATACATTTTATCAAAGTTAGCTTTCTGGAGCGCCACCTTCTTTTCATCTAACTTAGATAATTCTCCCACCGCAACATTTTCAGTACGCAGGGCATTATTTAATTTAACCTCTAAATCCAGCTTCTCTTGAGCCAAAACAGCAATCGCCTCATTTAACTGCTTGATCTGATCAAGATTGCTAGATTCGGTCTTAATTTTTTGCGTCTGAACAATCTTAATCCGCTCTTCTAAATCTTTCAGATTTGCCTGAAGATCCCGACGCTGCATAACAATCTCCTCTATTTTTTGTTTGGCCAAACCGGAATCTTTTAATACTCCGGCCAGCTTTTCAACCAGCAATTTATTACTACAAGTTAAGGTAAAATTTAAATAACTATTAATCCCCAAAATTAAAACCAGGATACCGATGGCCGTTAAAGCCACCGGAATAAAAAGCTTCTTTAACCAAGCATAACGCATTAACCTGTTATTTTGTTTTACAGGTATACGGTCATAATTCAAACCGATCAAATATTTAGGATTATCCCCGTGAATCTCTTTAATCCAAACAATACTAGCTTGGGCAGGAATCGGTTTTTTATTTATGGGAATATCAATCTCTAAAGATAGCTTACATTTCTTTCCTTTGAGCAACACCAGTAACTGTAAATCAATATTGTTGGCAGAAAGACAAATACCGCCGCGGCTAATATTATTGGTGAAGCCCTGAAGCCAGCCGGAAAGAGGCACGCTCCCATCCAGCTCCTCAAGGCGAAACTGCACCGGGAAAACCGTATCCAAACGAAGATATTTTCTCTGTTCCACAGTAGACTTAATTTTCTGCTTAAACAACTCTTTTCTCTTTCCTTAAACTAAATTATCACGGACTATATCTTATAACAAATAGCATCTAATGCAATACCCTTCTGCCGGCAAATAACTTTGAGTTTGCTAAAAACCTCCCAAGTCATCTCCAC
>CAYIFW010000005.1:11302-32222 GCA_964362795.1 uncultured Planctomycetales bacterium
CCCCGGAGTTTCGGCAGATTCTAACATTTGCGGAGTAATTTTATTCACCGCGAAAGCCCCCGGGGAAATCTGGCGTCCGGGATTAATCAACCTGTCAAAAGTCGCTAGCCTATTCTGGCCCTTGACTCTTAGGCCGGCTAATTCCACAATCCGATCACCGGTTTCAGCCTTAAGCCCGGTAGTCTCCGTATCAAATATGCTAATTTCTATTTCATCAATATTTTCAGGCATCTTAAGAATTAAGGGACGTTTCTATTTTTCTCTTACCAGGCTCAAGAAAAATAGACGCGTCCCCCAGTTTTACAATGTAGGCAGGAACCAGGCGTACAGGCTTATAAGAAAGCTTGGTTTTGCGTAGATTTTCCAACCCTGAATCATCCATAATATTAATATATTTGTATTTTTTTAATTCCTGGCAAAACCGACGAAAGATAAACTGCGCCAGGCCTTTAAGTGCCAGATCCGTCACTTCATAAAGTACGCAGAATGTTTCCGGATTTAATTTATAACCAAAACTGAAACCCTTAATCTTTTTATCCACTCTTACTACTATACCTTCGAAATCAAGCCGCTTATAATCCACCAAGGTATCTTGGATTATTTTACGATTATCCTCCAGCATTCCGCAATAAATATCGTCGTTACATTGGCTTATCCGTTCTTTAAGCCAGAGATTAAATAACTTTAAACAATCAGCTTTGTCCGTCGCCCGCAACCGGCGCGAATCAAAACAATAATGTTTAATAAAATAATTATACGCGGCCCGCTGAGATTTAAATTTATTTCCCGCCAGGCGCGCTAAATCATCCCTTGAACAAAGATAATCCGGATACTTATCCTGCGCAAGATATCCTAAGGCTCGATAATATTCTAAATCCCCGGTTTCAATATTTTCAATACGGGAAATATCTTTATTCTTGTTCACACTATCCATAATCGCAAAAGCTTCTTTAACCACTTTCGGCCTGCGCTCTTTAGCCAAAGGAGCTAAATACATAAAACAACCAATCTTATCCTGAAAGAATACACAGAGGCTATTTTCGATGATCGCCCATTTAATATCGTAAAGGGCTCTCCAAATATAAATATTAGCAAAAGCATACGCCGCCAGTTCATGCCTGGCCAAAGCAAGATATTGATCAAATAATTTTTTATCTTTTAAAGTTAATTTATTTAGTTTCATGCGGCAAGTTTAATTCAGCGACCTCGCGGACCTCTTCATAAGCCTGAATAATCTGCGGATTATCTTTAAGCATCCTGATTAATTTAGGAGAATTAAGATAAGCCGTTAAGTAGGCAATGTAATCTTTGGTTTCTTGAGTATCTATATTCTCATAAACAAAAGGACAATTTAAATCCACGGTTAAAAGCACTTTGCCTTTACGAAAGTTAATCAGGAACGGATACAGCTGGCACTCAAACGGCCGCAGAGCGTAAATTTTACATTTATTATCTTGAACGCCTAAAAATGGACAAATAAAATCTGCGCCATCAGGATTAATTACGGGCTGAATACGGCGATTAACTGAAATAGAGGCCGCCGGAATC
Source organism: uncultured Planctomycetales bacterium (assembly GCA_964362795.1). Taxonomy (GTDB): domain Bacteria; phylum Omnitrophota; class Gorgyraeia; order Gygaellales; family Profunditerraquicolaceae; genus UBA6249. The sequence goes on from CAYIFW010000005.1 coordinate 12,851, forward strand.
CCCTTTTTATCAATTAACTCCTGAATCTCTTCATCTAAAAGACAGGGGCTCCAGACGGAATTCTCTTCTTTAAACCGGCAACAACCCTGACATTTAAGGCAGGCAAGCTGCGGAACAAATTGCTTAATCACTTTACAATGCTCCCTAGCTTTAATTTCTTATCCGGGCCGACCACACACAACAAGCTATCATCGGACCCGGCTAAAATCATCCCCTGGCTCTCTACCCCGCGTAAAATTACCGGATCCAGATTATCCACTAAAACCACCTGCTTGCCGATTAAATCCTCTTTGGTATAAAAGGCCTTAATTCCGGCGACCACCTGCTTCTGCCTATCCCCTAAATCCACAATTAAAACTAATAATTTATCCGCATTGGGATGCTCGTTAACTTCTTTGATCTCGGCAATCCTTAACTCTAGCTTCCTAAAATCATCAATCGTCGCCATATTTTCCTTTCCTTAAAAAAGCTAAAATTTCATCTCCGCGTAAAATTCAATTTGATAAGCATTATTTGCCTGGCCGTCGCCGCGCAAATAAGGGCTAAATAAACTTCCATTGGTGTCATCGCGGGTTTCCTTATAAAAAGCTCCCGGGATAAAACACCCGCCTAAAAAACCGACGGTCAGATGTGGATTTACTTTATAATCCAGGAATAAATCCGCTTCATAACCTAATTCCCGGGAAAGATATTTTCCCTGGCCGTTTAAAGTTCCCACCGGCTTATTAAATGCCCTTAAATAATACCCGTACAGGCTTAGGCAAAGCTTATCTGTAAGATTATAATCAAAACCTACTGCGGGCATAATCAAATTTTCAAAGTCCCCGGAAGCAAACGTATCCGGACGCCCAACTCCGTAATTTAAGCCATATCCTCCGCCCATGGCGACGATAGGAAGCATATCGGCATTGCTTGAGCTTATTGTATCACTTAAATTAAAGTTTGTGGGAGAAGAATAACTGAATGCCCGGTTTCGGCTGCCGGAATAGGTTAAATCTCCATTTTCAGCCATCTCCGGAGTGGCTTTATTTCCGGAACAAAATAAAAACTGTACCTCCGGAACAAATTTTCCCAACACATAATCAAATCCCGAATAAAACATGTAGCCGGCATGGATAATATCTTTATAAGCGCTATTCTGGCTTTGGGCGTAGCCGAAGTTATGGGCAGCCTCGAGTTTTAAAGTAAAATCATCATTTTTATATTCCCAAGCCGTGCCAAAAGTGCCCAACAAATCTCTTTTTACCGGGGTAGAAAACAGATTGTCTCTTTTGCCGCTAGAGGTATAATCGGCCAGCATTCCGACATAAGGCCAGAAGGTCTGATTGCCTGCAGTTATTTTAACATCAGTGGCAAAAAAATTAGCCGCATTCGGTTCATATTTCTGCCCCTGCTCTTCTTCCTGTTGAATATGCGGGCCTAAATGATTCTTATAAACCAAATCTGGCCGGCAATAATATAAGCGCCAAAAAATGTCCTGCGTTTGCTGATAAAAAGAAACTCCGTAATTCTCATAATTGCCATTAAGCGCAAAACCATTGCCGACTTCATAAATGTATAATCCTGCCTTAACTCCAAAGCTACCAAAGAGTTTGGAGTCAAGCCAAAACTCTTCAACCTGCGGAAGTAGCTCCGCATTCCGATATTTTTCCACCCGGCCACCGGAATTAATCAACGTATTATGAATAAAAAGCGGAGCGCTGTAATCATAGGGCCCGTTACGCTCAAGCTTAAAATAAAATTTACTCCCGGATTCCTTAAAATCTCCGCTAAGAGCCAAGCTATAATCTACCCCCAAGTAAGTAGTCTGATCATCGTGATTATGGCTATCCAAATCAACTACATTTTTAAAACTTACCAGGTCCGTACGCATATAGGTATTTAACCCTAGCGCCAACTGTTCGGTATTTAACAGTTCATAGCTATAAGCTAAAGAAATAAAACTTAAGCTGAAAATTAATACCAAAAAATGTTTTTTTATCATTTTATAATTTTTATAAATTATACCTGCTGAAAATAAAAATGGGATTATAGAAAAGCGCCGTAATTACTTACGGCGCTTTATTTTTAACTGGCGGGGCCGACGAGATTCGGACTCGCGCTCTTCTCCGTGACAGGGAGACGCTTTAAGCCAGGCTAAGCTACGACCCCAAATATAAGAGGCTAAATTCTAACCCAAAATATTGTTCTTGGCAACAACTTTTTATTTTAAATGGTGGGCGATAGAGGAGTTGAACCCCTGACCCTCTGAATGTAAATCAGATGCTCTAACCAACTGAGCTAATCGCCCTCAAATTTTACGCCCCGGAAATCTTTCCCAAAAGAATCAAGGTAAAAACCATTACAAAAAGCGCAACCGTTTCAGTGATGCCTAAAATCGCCAGGTAATTTCCGAAACCCTTTCCGGTTTCCCCCATCGCATCGCAGGCACAGGCCGCGCACTTGCCCTGAAAATATGCCGATAAACCAATCGCTAAACCGGCAAAAGCCCCGACCCCCCAAAGATACTGTCCTTTATTGGCCAGCTCAATCATTTTAGTCATAACAATATTTCCATAGATTGTCTGGGTTAAAGGCGCGCCGGTTAAAGCCACCAACAAGAACGAAGCGTTTTTATTCTGAACGAAATTTTTCTTCCAAGCGCCGATGGCCGCCATCCCGGCAACCCCCGCCCCGATCGCCGATCCGCAGGCAGATAAAGCTAATACTAAAATTAAACCTAAATCCTTAAACTGAAATAAAACCCCTGTCCCCATATTCATTCTCCTTATTTAATATTGTTTTTAGAAAATGGCTTGTAATTAAAACCGCTCCAGGTTACGCTTATATGGCTGCAAAACTCCAGCACGTTAAGCCTTACCCCATGGACTAAAATCGACATCGGCCCTAAAATAATATTCAGCGCATGCCCAAAGATGACAATCAGCGCCGCGGCAATGATTGTTAAAATATCGCCTTTTTTAAAAACTCCGGCAGCCATAGCATTAAAAGCATCGGCAATAGCTACCCCGGCTAAACCTACCGCAAACAGACGAATATAAGAAACTACATCAGTAAAATTATTTACCAGGCTTAAAGCTATCGTCCCCAAGCCTTCACCGATAGTTTTGAGTATATTTTTTTGCGGACTGGTAAAGAATAGAACCAAAACTAACCCGGTAATAATCAGCCAATTAGCAAATCCGGGAAAAACATCTCCCAGGATTAAATTCTTGGCCAGAAAAAATACCGCCCAAATAACACAAATCCAGCCAACTTCAGCTAAAGCAATTAACGCCGGAGCTTTTAATACGGCTCTCCAACCATGGGCCAGGGATAAATGCACCGCGCCGATAAAAAAACATAACGCCTGAATAAAAACGACACTGCCCAAGGCGGGGACTAAGGGTTTTATCCCCAGACGCAACAACCACTCCTGGCCAAAAAATGTTGCGGTCAAAATCCCCCATATGATAGCGCAAAAACTTAAGATATAAAAGAGAAAAAACGCGCTTTTATCCTTAATTTTAGCCCCGAATTTCTTATGCGCCCAAAAATTAAGCAGCAAATAAATTAAGCCATACCCGGCATCGCCGATAAGCATGCCGAAAAAAAGACTAAAAAAAACGATAAAAAGCGGGCTGATGTCAATTTCATTATACCCCGGAACCAGCTCCAACAACTTTAATAACGGCTTAATAAAGGAAATCCAGGCAGGATTACGCACCAGCGTCGGAACAGCGTCAACATCAAGCGGCAAGCAAGTAAAAATACCCCAGCCGTTTTTTTTGGCTTCGGTAATCAGCATCTTTTCTGTATCCGCCGGAATATACCCTTTAACATGAAAAAGCTGCTCCGCCTGGCCCATGCCTTTCAAAACTTCATAAAAATCTTTTTGATCAATTAAAACATTTTTTTCGGCAATAAGGGCGCTATTGTAACAAAGCTGCTGCTGGAGTTGATCTTTTAAATTCAGCATTATTCTGGCATCTTCGGATAATCTCTGCTGCATCCATAATAAAGATGTTTTCGGCAGCTCAACCTCTTGAAAGGACAAACTGAAATCTCCATAACTAAAAACCGCGCAATTAAGCATTGAACCTTCTGAAAAAATTATTTTTACCGTAACGCCTGGGGGTAAATTTTGCAACTGTTTCTGGGGAATCTTATAAAGTTTTACGTAAACATTTTTTCCGGAAAGCTGAGTAATCTGCTGCGGATCAAAATTACCCCAGGAAGCCCACTGGTCGATTAAACCTCTTAAAGTAACCGAATATTCTTTTAAATGATCAAAACGCTTCTGTAAATCAATAATATGCTGGGCGGTAATTAGCGGGTCGGCAAATTCCTGAAAAGATAAATGCTGTTTTTTTCCTTCGGCCCCAGCCGATAAAATTATCAGCGCCTGCTCAATAATATTCAGCTTATCATTAACCTCATTCAGTTCCGGGCCTGCCGGCAGCTTTTGGTGTTCGACATGCAAAACCCCCAAAGAAGCCAGCTTATCCAGGCCTTGCGCAACATGCTCTTTTTGCAAAAGCAAAAAAACTTTTTTCATCGCGACAATCATATTCTGGCCTCTTCTAAAACCAACTCTTCAATTTTTCTTTTAGCTATCTTACATCTGCCGACGGCATTAGCCATCTGGTCTCCGATATAAATCTTAATCAAGCGAATATTCTCCTCAGCCAGCGGAATCTTAACTTTCTCAAATAAATTCACTCTTTGAGTAGTAATCCGCAGCTCCTGGCGTAAAATAACAATACCTTCCTGAAGCATTAAAGCTTCTTTATCCAAAATTACCAGCTCTCTTAAAGACTGAATTGCCGAATCAACCCACAAAGGCGTGACAAATAAATCATATTCGCTGGGCCCGAATTCTAACGCATCAAACACGCTAACATCGACTCCGGCGATATTCTTAATATGCGTTACTATTTTCTGTGGCTTTAAAAAAGGTTTGAGATTAACGCGTAGCTCGGTAAGCAGGCCGATCCAAGAATCAATTACCTGTCTTTTTTTAATCTGTGCCTGATTTTTTTCCTGAAGAATTACATTCTGCCCAAGGATTTCCAGCTGCAGCTGCTGTTTCTTTAACTGCAAAGTGGGGAGATAGCGCTTAAACTGTTTTAAAGCGTCGCGCTGCCTTTTTAATTCACCTTTGGTAAGCTTTAATTTTGCCATTAAATTTTGGGCCTGCCCCGTTAAAAATAAATCATCTTATATATTGTTTTTGCGGGGCCAAAATTGCTCAATAATCGATTGCTTAATTCCGGTTTCTTCGGGGGTAAAACAATCGCTAAGAATCTTCCAGCCTAAATCCAAAGCTTTCTCCAAAGGAATATTTACCTGAAGCGACATAATATTTTTTTCAAAAAGCAATCCGTATTTAAGCAGCTTCTGGTCCCAGGCGCTCATCTGAAACCCCATAGATTGTTTCTCCAGAGCTTCCCGGTAATTAGCAAAAAGCTGAATCATTGTATCCATAATTATGCGGTGATCCGCGCGAGTTTTTCCGTTTACCTGCTGCTTTAAACGGCTCAACGATCCAAACGGCTCGATTACCCCGCCTTTTAAATAAAACTGGCCCTCGGTAATATATCCAGTATTGTCCGGAACCGGATGCGTAACATCATCCCCGGGCATAGTTGTAGCTGCCAGAATAGTAATTGATCCTGCCCCTTGAAAATCCACCGCTTTTTCATAGCGGGAAGCCAGCTGACTATAAAGATCTCCGGGATAACCGCGGTTAGAAGGAACCTGCTCCATGGTAATGGAAATTTCTTTTAAGGAATCGGCAAAATTGGTCATATCTGTTAAAAGAACCAGGACTCTTTTGCCTTTTAAAGCAAAATCCTCCGCTACTGCCAAGCTGATATCCGGCACCAGCAAGCATTCCACCGTCGGGTCAGAAGCAGTATGAATAAAAAATATACATCGTGAAAGCGCTCCGTGCGCATTTAAGGTATCGCGGAAAAAAAGATAATCATCGTATTTTAAGCCCATCCCCCCTAAAATAATAATATCAACTTGAGCCTGGATAGCAATCCGCGCCAATAGCTCATTATACGGCTCTCCGGCAATGGAAAATATCGGCAGCTTTTGCGATTCAACCAGAGAATTAAACACATCGATCATTGGAATACCGGTATGGATAATTTTATTCGGGATAACTCTTTTGATCGGATTTACCGAAGGAGCGCCGATATCAACTAAGTTCTCGGAAATAACCGGCCCATTATCTAAAGGCAACCCGCTGCCATTAAATATGCGGCCTAAAAGATTTTCCCCGGTGGAGACTTGCATCGGATGGCCCAAAAACCTCACCTTATCATCGGTCGATATGCCACGGCTTCCGGCAAAGACCTGCAAAAATATTTTTTCCCCGTCAATCCGAATAACCTGGGCTAAAGAAACCCCCCGGCGGGTGGTAATTTCGGCAATATCCAGATAACCTACTCCTTGAGCTTCGACAGTGATAACATCTCCGGCAATTTGAATAATATTAGTATAGGCTTTTTGCATTTTTATCAGGCTTTCTCTTTTTTGTTTTTTTCCAAAAACGCTGTTATTTGTTCTTTAATCTTTTTAAACTCTACCTCTGCATATTCAGCGCTATTTAAGCTGCGAAAAAGCTGACGCAGCTGTTGAAAGAAATGCAGTGCTGCTGCTTTGTCTTGTAGTTGATATTCGAAATTTAATATCTCGCAGATAAAACTAAAAACATAAATCTGCCTCTCTTTAGAAGTGGCCTCATCCACCGGATCAAAGGCATTTTGCTGCAGATACACAAAATCAAAAAAGTCGCCTTTTAAGTATTCGATATAATCCCCTAAAGAGGTGCCTTCTTCACCGATGACCTTCATCATCTGCGCGATTTCATTGCTCCGGCGTAGAAGAGAATGCCCCATCTCTTCTTGTTTAGGGTCAATAAAACTATCATATTTACTCCAGCTGATCAGCGGGTCAATAGCCGGATATTTTCTAGCATCGCTTCGTTCGCGGGAAAGCCCGTGAAATGCCCCAACCACTTTAAGCGTTGCCTGAGTAACTGGTTCTTCAAAATTACCTCCGGCGGGGCTAACGGTGCCTCCGATAGTTACCGAACCATTTATACCGCCATGAAGTTTAACTACGCCGGCCCGCTCATAAAATGAGGCAATACGCGATTCCAGATACGCCGGGAAAGCCTCTTCTCCGGGAATTTCTTCAAGCCTGCCGGACATCTCGCGCATAGCCTGGGCCCAACGGGAAGTTGAGTCTGCCAGGAGCAAAACATTTAAACCCATCTGACGATAATATTCCGCGATAGTCACTGCGGTATAAACGCTGGATTCACGCGCTGCCACCGGCATCGAACTGGTATTACAGATAATCACCGTGCGGTCCATCAACGGTTTATTCGTCCGCGGATCAGATAACTCCGGAAAAGTTTTTAATGTTTCCACAACCTCTCCGGCCCGTTCTCCGCAGGCGGCAATAATTACGATATCGATTTCAGCGTGTTGGCTGGTTAACTGCTGCAAAACGGTTTTACCGGCGCCAAAAGGACCGGGAATACAATAAGTCCCTCCGCGATTAACCGGAAAAAGTGAATCGATCAAACGCATTTTAGTAACTAAAGGCTCAAGCGGCCTTAGTTTTTCAGCATAAGCCTTGATCGGTATTTTTACCGGCCAGATCTGCTGGAGAAAAACATTATGTAGTTCTCCATCGCCGTCTTTGAGTTTGGCAACTGCCTGTTTTAAATTATATTTTCCTTTTTCGACAACACTAACTACTTCCAATGTCCCGGTAAGATCAAAAGGAGCCATAATGTAATGCTTAAAAATTTTCTCCGGAACAAATCCCAACCAGCTGCCGGCCAAAACTTTATCCCCGGGTTTGACCAAAGGAGTAAACTCCCATTCCGTTGAATCCACCAGCGCCTCAAGATAAACTCCGCGCTTAAGAAAAAACCCGCATTTTTCCGCTAACGCCGGTAAAGGATTTTGCAAACCATCGAAAATCTGGCCCAACAGCCCCGGCCCAAGCTCAACCGATAAAAGCTCGTTGCTAAATTCTACCCGATCCCCGGTTTTTAAACCCTGCGTGCTTTCATAAACCTGCATCTCTGCCCGCTTACCACGCACGCGGATAACCTCGGCTTTAAGTCTCTCCTGGCCGCAAATAATATAAGCCACTTCATTTTGAATAATGTTACCGGAGACCTCCGCCGTCACCATGTTCGCATTAATTTTAACCACTGTACCCGTTCTCATTTTATCCATAGTAAATTAATTTAAAACTTCCTGGTTAAATAATAATTGTTTATCCGCCTTTTGTATCTTTTCCCAACGTTCTAAAAGTTTAAGTTTTAAGGCATAGATCAATAAATAATCAAAATCAAAATAGTGGCCAAAACTTAAACCTTCCAAAAAATTCCATCTTTCTTGATCCAAAATTTTTTCGGCTTCCAATATCGAGGTACTCCGGTAAGCCGTTAAAGCCACGTGGCTGATCTGGGCCTCAGGGTAATCCGGCAGCCGGATAAATTTTAAAGGATCAATTTTTTTACGAGCAGCCCGGGCGCGCACCAGTTCATTTCTTAAAGCTACCTCAAAATTTACCCATTTCTTTAGAACACCCTCGGCTTCTGAGGATAAAGCATAATCTTCCTGGCAGCAGATACTGCACAAAAGTTTAATTTCTGCTTCCGGAATTAAACCGGAACATTTAACAAAAAATTCCGCTAAACTAAAAGGGATTTTAGCCGAAAAACTAAGCACCGGCAGGCTTGAGATTAAATATGTATAATAAGCGGGCATTTATTCTGATTTTAAAATCTTGTTTAACTCCGGCCTTAAAGAGCCGGCGAGATATTCCGTAAGCGCCTGATTGCTAAAATCAAAAATAGATTTACCGGCATCAAAGCTAATTATAAACCCGCTATCAATGGCGTGTGCGGTTTTTAAAATAATCTGTTTTTTTGTTTCCTGCGCCAGTTGTTTTAAAAATCCTTTTTCCAGCTTCTCTTTATCTTGCTGGCTAAGAGAAATAATAATCTCTGCCCCCGAGGACAGCTGGGTATTTTTAATCAAAGAGCTAATAATCTTAACCAGATCCTCTGCGCCTAAAGCCTGATACATATCGATCTTAATCAGCCTTTCTAACATGGAATTTATTTCTTTCCTCAGGCTGATCAACAAATCCCTGCCTGCCTGTTTTAAGGATGCCTGGACAGACTCCTGCTGCTTTTTTGCCTGGAGAGTTGCCTGCTCAATGATCTTTTGGGACTCTGACTTTGCCTCGGAAATTATTTTCTGGGCCTGCGCATCCGCAAGGGATTTGATCTTGGCCGCCTCTTCCTGCGCCGCTTTTATCCCTTGCTCCTGAATCTTCTCAATTAACTCTTTAATTTCTTCTGCCATGTAAATCTCCTAAAAGTTCTTTTGTTTTAGCCAACGAATCCGCTGCCTTTAAAATCGGCCTACCGATAACTAAAAAATTGCTTCCGGCTTTTACTGCCTGCATCACCGTAGCCGTACGTTTCTGATCATCTCCTAAAGAATCATTAGCCCGGATTCCCGGAGTAATAATAACAAAACTTTTCTTGATCTTCTGTTTCAAATTTGCCGCTTCCCGCGCAGAGCAAACCACCCCGTCTAGGCCGCTGGCAATTCCTTGTTTTGCCAAATCTAAAACATCTTTTGGTTTGGCCTGGCTGCTGGTTAAAACCGTTACTCCGATTAACAATGGCTTACGGATATTTAATGCCTGCGCCTGCGCTTTGGCTGCGGTAACAGCAGCTTTAATCATCTCCTGGCCGCCGGAGATATGCAAAGTAAGCATTTTAACCTTAAGCCGCACTGCCGCTTCTACAGCTTTAGCTACCGTATTGGGAATATCAAAATATTTAAGATCTAAAAAAACTTCCGCCCCTTTTTTATGCAACAGGCGGATAATCTCCGGGCCGAAAGCCGTAAAAAGATGGCTGCCTACTTTAAAAGTTTTTATTCTAGGATAAAGTTTATCTACTAATTTTTTAACGCTCTTAATAGTATCGACATCTAAAGCAAGTATAATTTCAGGACGCCTTAATCTTTGCATGCTTTTAATCTACCGGTTAGATTGCTCAGGTTTTGAATACTATTATCCGCCAGATACTGCTTTAATCCACAGATAATTTCTAAGCTCACCCGGGGGTTAATGAAATTGGCGGTTCCTACGCTAATAGCGGTAGCGCCGGCAATAAAAAACTCTAAGGCACTTTCTGTATCCATTATACCACCCATGCCGATAATTGGAATCTTAATTTTATTATACGCCTCCCAAACCATCTTTACCGCCACCGGCCGAATTGCCGGGCCGCTTAATCCACCTACCCAGGCACCCAGCCTAGGAATACGTTTATGCACATCAATACTCATACCTCCAAGCGTATTAATCAAAGCAACTGCATCGCTACCGGCATTTTGAGCCGCCAAAGCAATTTCAGCGATAGAAATTACATTAGGAGAAAGCTTGGTAATTAAACATTTCCGCGTAAGTTTGCGCACGGCGCTGACTAAGGCAAAAGTATCTTGAGCATCCTGGGAGATCAGCTTATCCTTCTGCAAATTTGGACAAGATATATTCAATTCAATTGCGGAAACCTCATCCAACTTATCCAGCTGCTTGACCAAAGCAATAAATTCATCCGGGCTTTCTTCGGCGGCGATACTAACAATTACCGGAATCGCTAATTTCTTTAAAAAGGGCAGTTTATCTTGAATAAATTTATCAATACCGGGATTTTCTAAACCAATCGAATTAAGCATGCCCGCCGGAGTTTCGCAGGTCCGGGGGGCGAGATTACCGTGGCGGGCTTTTAAGGTAATCGTCTTAGTCACGATTGCCCCCAGCTTGGTTAAATCCATAAAATCTTTAAATTCTTCGGCATAACCGAATGTTCCGCTAGCCACCATTACCGGGTTCTTTAAATTTAAATTACCGATACTAATGCTTAAATTTGATTTAGCAGGCCCTACCATATCAACTCCTCGCTGGAAAAAACCGGCCCATCTTTACAAACTCTTTTATATCCGCCTTTAGTCGAGACAGCGCAACCTAAACAAGCTCCTAGGCCGCAAGCCATATGCTCTTCCAAAGAAAGCTGCGCGTTAATTTTATTTTCACGGGCAATTTCACTCACTACTTTTAACATCGAATGCGGCCCGCAAGAAAACAAACCCGCGGGTTTATGCTGGTCTAAAATATCTTTTAATAAATCGGTGACCTTGCCTTTAAATCCTAACGAACCATCATCAGTAGCTAATTTTAAAGTGCAGCCCAGTTTTTTAAACTCCTGCTCGCAAAGGACCTGCTTTTTAGTCTTTGCTCCGATTAAAACAATCGTGTCATTGCGAGCCGCGCAGCGACGAAGCGACCGAGGGCGAAATGCCCGAGGGAGTGCCGAGCCCATCCGTGGCGAGGCCAATCTTTGCGCCAAAAAAAATAGTGGCGCAACCCCCATGCCACCGGCAACTAAAATATTCTCTACTTTTTTAGCTTGGGTCATCCGGTGATAATTAAACCCGCTGCCCAATGCACCAATAATATCCAAAAGTTCTCCGGATTTTCTTTGAGACAAAATTTGCGTGCCTATTCCCACTGCCTGATAAAAGAGTTTCACCTTCACGCCTCCTACTGCATGAATACTAATCGGCCTTCTTAAAAGCGGCTCCAGGCCTTTACCCACTTTGATATTTACAAACTGCCCGGGTAAAGCATTCTTGGCAATTATGGCCGACTCAAATTCTAAATGCCAGTAATTTTCCTTAAACCTTTTATTCGAAATTATTTTAGCTTGAACTTGAACTGTTTTCATTTTTTCTGCGGCATCCGCTTGCTGAGTAAAATTACTAAAACTAGAAATACACTAAGAGTTATCAACAGCCAGATAAATTGCTGGAAATAAACCTGCAATCCTTGTTGAGTAACGCCCCACCAGGATTCAACTAGCAAAACCAACAGCAGTAAGGTTGAGATTGAACCAATCTCTCTATAAAACCAGGCTATTTTTAGCGGCAAATACTCAATAATATCCAATTTAATTATACTAAATAATGCAGGGAAAATACGCGGAACTTTGCGGCAATATTGCAAGTAGGTATCCGGAAACATTAGCCTGAGTTTCTTTTCCTCGGTATAGATAAGTAGAATATAGCGGATAATAAACACTATAATAAAGATGGCCACTGCCCACCATTTAAAAATGGACAAAACCACTCCCAATCCGATTAAAAATATTCCTAAATACATTGGGTTACGGACAACTTGGTATGGCCCGCCTTGAATTAATGCCCGGCTATCTAAAGAATTTTCTGCCTTATATCCCCGGGCAGAAACCCGGATAATCTGGCCTAGAAGAATCAACGCCAAACCCAGCACCTCTAAACTTTTTTCTCCGAGGCTGCCTGAATAATTACGGAAAAAAACTTTAGGGAAAAATGCCACCCCCAGGCCCGCGCAAACCATAATTATTCCGTTAATCTTCAAGCGTTTTTTCATTTTTGACACTGGGCACAAAAATAAGTGCCTCTTCCTCCCTGAGAGATCTTTTTTATCGAAGTTTTACAGATAAAGCAGGGTTTACCCAGCCGGTTATAAACCCGATGATACCGCAGATAATCTCCCGGCTGGCCGGAAACCCGAACATAATCATCTACCGAAGAACCTCCGTGCTTAATCGCATTCTTTAATATGCTCTGGATTGCTTTATACAAAAACTCTTTTTCACCGCCGGTTAAACTTTGCGCCGGCCTCTGCGGATCAATCTTAGCCCGGAATAAAATTTCCGCGGCATAAATATTACCAATTCCGGAAATAAAAGACTGGTCTAGAAGCAAAGGCTTGATTTTAGTTTTCTTTTTAGAGAGCATATCTTTAAAATCAGAAAAAGTCAAATCAAATGGTTCCGGGCCAAGGCCTTGCACAAATTTTAATTTTTCCCAATCATCAACTAAGCGCAACTCCGCGAATAAACGCTGATCATTAAAGTCCAAAATCGTGCCATCAGAAAAATGAATTGCCAGACGGCTATTTTTAGCTCCGCCGGGGTAAACTAACTGCCCGGTCATCTTTAAATGCACCGTCAAGAACCGCCCATCAGACAACTCAAAAATTAACAGCTTAGCCCGGCGAAAAATGTTTTTTAGCGTCAAACCCTCTAAAGATCTTTTAAATACTACCGGAGAAGGCTGCCGGATTACCGTAGAATTATGCAGGCAAACCTTAATAATTTTTTTACCTAAGACCGCCTGCCTAAGATCATTTTTAATCGTCTCTACTTCCGGTAGCTCTGGCATAGTTATTTATTTTATTTTTTTAGCCTTAATTTTATAATATTCCTGCAAAGATCTGACTTTGAGCTTTTTCTTGAGCAATACCTCGATCCCGTTGACGGTAGCCTGGGCGCCAAAAATGGTCGTACTGTAAGGGATACCGTGAATAATTACCTGTGAACGTATTTTTACTTCATCCAACCGGGGAATCCTGCCTGAAGGAGTATTAATTACCAGTTGAATCTTGCCCTCTTTCATTAAATCCAGCACATTCGGATTTCCCTCGGAGATCTTAGGCAAAACTTTAGCCGTAATTTTACTCTTGGCTAAAACCGCGGCTGTTCCGCCGGAAGCATAAATCTTAAAACCTAAATCTTTTAACTTCTTAGCAATTAAAATAATATTTCTTTTATCGCGATCGTTAACGGAAATAAAAACATTACCCTTCTTGGGTAATTTTTGTCCCGCGGCCAATTGGCTTTTAATATAAGCCTGTCCGAAATCCGCGTCAATTCCCATTACCTCACCCGTTGATTTCATCTCCGGCCCAAGAATTATATCTACCCCCGGAAAACGGTTAAAAGGAAACACAGATTCCTTAATCGCCACGTGCCGAGGAATAATTTCTTGAGTAAATCCTAACTCTTTTAATTTCTTGCCTAACATAACCTTGGTGGCTAATTTTGCCAGCGGCACTCCGATTACTTTAGACACAAACGGCACAGTACGCGAAGCGCGCGGGTTAACCTCTAAGACATAAACCTTACCGTCCTTAACCGCATACTGCACATTCATCAGGCCGATTACATGTAATTCTTTAGCCATATGTACTGTTGCCTGACGGATTTCTTTTAAAATCTCAACCGATAAAGTGTAAGTGGGAAGAGACATCGCCGCGTCCCCGGAATGCACTCCGGCCTGCTCGATATGCTCCATAATCCCGCCGATGATAAAATCCTCTCCATCCCCCACCAAATCTACATCTACCTCAATGGCATCTTCTAAAAATTTATCTACTAGGATCGGATGTTCCCCGGAAACCGCCGCAGCCTCCTTAATAAATTTTTCTAAAACCTGTTCATCATAGGCAATTTCCATCGCCCTACCGCCTAAGACATATGAAGGCCGCACTAATACCGGATAGCCGATACGATTAGCCACCTCTTTGGCTTGCGCAAAATTAAAGGCCGTTCCATTGACTGGCTGCAAAAGCCCAAGCTTATGCAACATCTGTTGGAAACGTTTACGGTCTTCAGCAATATCAATACTATCCGCGCTAGTGCCTAAAAGTTTAACTCCCGCTTTAAGCAAAGGCACGGCTAAGTTAAGCGGGGTCTGCCCGCCAAATTGCACAATTACGCCCATGGGTTTTTCTTTTTCCAAAATATTCATGATGTCTTCAAAAGTGAGCGGCTCAAAATAAAGCCGATCGCTGGTATCATAATCCGTAGAGACCGTTTCCGGGTTACAATTAACCATAATACTTTCCACGCCTTCTTCTCTTAAAGCGTATGCCGCATGGCAACAACAGTAATCAAACTCAATCCCCTGGCCGATTCGATTGGGCCCACCACCTAAAATTACCACTTTTTTCTTCATTTACTCTCCACTTTATCCTAAATTATGCCTAAATTGTGGTCTAATTGCTCCACTTCTTAATTTTGCCCCTGGACAGAATCGAACTGTCACCACCAGCTTCGGAGGCTGATGCGCTATCCGTTGCGCTACAGGGGCGTTAAAACAAACTTAATTGCTGTTCGCTTTTCTCCTGCTGCTCATGATCATCAAAGATCGAGATTATGCCATATTCTCCGTCAAAACCTGCCTTGATATTAACTTTACCGGCACGCACGCGCAAAACACCCTCAACCACTTTAGGCGGCAGGCTTTTAAGTAACTCTTCTTTTGAAGCTTTGAGCAGAATATTAAACTCAGTTCCGAATTTGGGTAAATAATTAAGATAGTCCCTTTCCACATTTACGGAAGTCTTACCCACACCCCTGGCTTCAGCAATAATCTCGGAAAAGGGAATTAAATTCTTAAAAGGAATGGCATTATCGGGCTTAAATCCTTCCGGCCGATCTGCTAATTTCTCAACCCGGTTAACTACACCGACAGTAATGGATTTACCACACTTAGGGCATTTGCCATTGTGCGCTTTAGTCTCTTGCGGCGACCAGCGGATTCCGCAAAGCCGATGACCGTCATAATGGTATTTACCTTCCTCTGGAAAAAATTCAATTGTGTATAAAAATCTCTTTTTATCCTTGGTTTTTAAAACTTCGCGGATAGTTTTATAATCTAAATCGCAATTAAAAACATTGGCTTCGCGGCCGATCTTGGCCGGGCTGTGGCTATCAGAATTGCTGATTAAAGTAAATTTATCAAGCATTGATAACCGCCAATTCATAGCAGGATCCGACGAGAGACCTGTCTCCAACGCAAATATTTTGTCAGTCTGTTTTTCGAAACAATCTTCAATCTTATCAAATCCGGACATAGAACCGAATAAAGAAAACCACGGCGTCCAGATATGTCCGGGCACGACCATACAGTTCTCATCAATATCAAAAACTATTCTAGCCAGTTCTGCAGCAGCAATTCCGATAATCGGCCGGCCGTCGCTGGATAAGTTCGCGCCGCGGCTAAGTAAAACACTGTTAATTTTATCTACTGCGGCAAAAGAAGGAGCAAAGATTAGATTATGAATCCGGTACCCCTTGCCGTTCTTGGAATAAATGCTGCTGATTTCCGCGGTGAGCATAAAATATATACCCGCATATTTAAATAAGCCGTTGCCGCAATCTTCTAATGTATGTTTCAACTCCTCCAGCCATAAATGATGGGTAAAATCTCCTGTGCCCATCAAGGTGATACCTTTTAATTTTGCCCACTCCGCCAGATGCTGAATATCCATATCGCGGCTGGTTGCCCGGGAGTATTTAGAATGAATGTGAAAATCTGCAATAAATTCCATAATTACTTTTTATAGACTACCTTGCCGTTAAAAATCGTGTATTCCACTGTTCCTTTGAGTGTCCTTCCGATAAAAGGCGAATTTTTTGATTTTGAAACAATACTTTTTTTATCCAGAACAAATTTTTTATCCGCATCCACAATAATTATGTCCGCGGCAGCCCCAATACTTAAGACACCTGAGTCAATTCCCAAGATTCTTGCTGGATTTACCGCTAACTTCTCGATTAGTTCCGGCCAACTTAAGATCTTTTTATCGATTAGCTCCATAATACTTATAGCTAAACCGGACTCCAGACCGATTTTTCCGAATTCTGCGCGGTCAAACTCAATATCTTTTTCATTCTCAGTATGCGGAGCATGATCAGAAGCAATGGCATCGATCGTACCGTCTTTTAACCCCGCTTTAATGGCGGCTATGTCTTCTTTAGTTCTTAAAGGAGGATTGATTTTCATGTTCGTATCATAATCGACAATATCATCTTCAGATAAAGCAAAATAATGCGGGGCAGTTTCACAGGTTACCTTAATTCCCTTCTTCTTAGCCTTAGCAATTATTTCTACTGACTCGTGACAGGAAACATGCGCAATGTGTACGCAAGTTCCGGCTTTTTCTGCTAGCTCAATATCCCGCTTCACTCTTTTATATTCTGACTCATTAGATATTCCACGCAAACCCAAACGCGTAGAATTAAAACCTGAGTTAATTACGCCTTTACCGGAAAGCTTTTTGTCCTCGCAATGGCAGATAACTAAGACTCTGGCCTGTTTTGCTTTTTTCAAAGCCTCAAGCATTAAATCATCATTATCTACAGAGGCTCCGTCATCAGACAAAGCATAAACTCCTGACTTTTTTAGAGCTAAAATATCGGTCAACTCCTGGTCTAAGCGGCCTTTAGTAATTGCACCACACACAAGAACGTTTACTTTTGCGTCCTTGTCGATTATTTTCTGTAATAATTCAACGCTCTTTGGGCAATCCATTGCCGGCTGAGTATTGGGCATGGCCAGAACCGTAGTCACTCCACCTTTGGCAGCAGCAGCTGTGCCGCTGGCAACAGTTTCTTTATCTTCTCTGCCGGGTTCACGCAAATGCACGTGCATATCAATGATTCCCGGAGCAACGATTTTATTTTCTGCGTCAATTATTGTCTCGGCTTTAACCTGAATATTTTTAGCAACCTTGGATATTTTATTATCCTCAATTAAAATATCCATGACTGCATCGATTTTATTTGCCGGGTCAATTACTCTACCGTTTTTTATTAATAGGATCACCGATCCCCCCATGTCATTCCCGCGAAAGCGGGAATCCAGTCTTTGATTCCTTTGCCGTCGCCACTAAGAATAAAACCGCCATTCTTACGGCAATGCCGTTAGTTACCTGCTCTAAAATTACTGAATTTGCTCCGTCTGCCACTTCGCTGGACATCTCAACCCCGCGATTAATCGGACCAGGATGCATGACTACAATATCTTTTTTAGCTTTGGCTAATCTTTCTTCGGTAATGCCGAACTTTTTAAAATAATCCAATTGTTCCGGAAATGCCGCGCCCTCATCGCGCTCAAACTGCATCCTTAAAACATTCACAGCATCGGCTTTTTTCAAAACCTCGTCAATATTGCTGGAGATTTTTACCCCGGTTAATTCTATGCCCACCGGAATGAGCACCTCCGGCGCGCATAAGGTAACATTAGCTCCTAGTTTCGTCAGGCCCCAGATATTTGAGCGGGCAACTCGGGAATGGGCGATATCACCGACAATGGCAACATTTAAACCTTTTATTTTTCCTAATTTTTCTTTGAGTGTAAAAATGTCCAGCAGCGCTTGTGTCGGGTGTTCATGCCAGCCGTCTCCGGCATTGACTACGCTGATATCGAGCGCGCGGGCAAGCATATTGGCTGCCCCGGAATAATTATGCCGCATAATAATTATGTCGGCTTTAAGCGCCTGAATATTTTTACCGGTATCAATTAAGGTTTCACCTTTACGCACGCTCGAGGTTTCAGTAGCAATATTAATTACGTCAGCGGAAAGCCTTTTAGCCGCCACTTCAAAAGATACGCGGGTGCGCGTAGACGGTTCATAGAAAAGATTTACCGCGGTTTTGCCGCGCAGAGCAGGAACTTTTTTAATCTCACGCGTGGAAACTTCTTTAAAAGATTCAGCAGTATCTAAAATCAACTCAATCTCTTCTTGCGTTAGATATTCCAGCCCTAATAAATCTTTGCGTGTCCAAATCATAGTTATTCTGCTTATTGCGTGTCATTGCGAGCCCCGAAGGGGCGAAGCAATCTCATTTTAGTCTTCTTCCACAATTACTACCTCATCTATCCCATCAGTTTCTTCTAACTTAACTTCCACAGATTCTTTGTTAGAGGTCGGAATGTTCTTACCGACAAAATCCGCCCGAATTGGCAGTTCGCGGTGGCCCCGATCAACCAAAACTGCCAGCTGTATAGATTTAGGCCGGCCAAAATCAATCAACGCATCCAATGCCGCCCGGATTGTCCTGCCGGTATAGAGCACATCATCCACCAAGATTAGATTTTGATCATTAATATCAAAGTCAATTTCAGTTTTGCGTACCAGCGGTTGACCACTGGCCAGAGCTAAATCATCACGGTAAAGAGTAATATCTAATGCTCCGGTTGGGATATTAGCACTTTCAATTTTCTTAATGCAGTCGGCAATGCGCTCGGCAAGATAAACCCCGCGGTTACGAATGCCTACAATACATAATCCGGACACGCCCTTGTTTTTCTCGATAATTTCATGGGCAATGCGCATAATTGCGCGGTTAATCCCCTCTTGATCCAGTATTTTAGCTTTTTCTTTCATAATCCGTCATCCTGAGCCCGCCGAAATCTTGTGGCGGGCGAAGGATCTCAACCTTAAAGAAAAGGGGACGGTTCTCTGTTTTGGAGAACCGTCCCCTGGTTTTTAGTTTTTGTATTCATTTGTTTACCTTGCCAGCTTCACAGAGCCGGGCTTAAAGGTCCTATTTGTTTATAAGTTTACCACAATCTCCTTCTTTGTCAAGGTTAAAATCGGGGACCGAATTGACTCACATTAAATGTTACTCGTTTTAAAAAAATAGGCATTCGTTGAC
>CAYIFW010000006.1:0-5164 GCA_964362795.1 uncultured Planctomycetales bacterium
TGGAAAAAGCACAAGGAGATAGGGTCGTAGAGCAATATGGAGTCGAAGTACTTACAAATGATGATGCCGAATGGGTATTAGAAGATGCTAAAGATTTTGTTCTTAAAATAGAAGAGATATTGGCGGAGTAAGCATGTTATACAGTAGGTGATTGTCTTAAGGAAATAGACGAAGACGGGCGGGGATGTTTTTTAAGGTTACCGTCAATAGGTCAGCAATTCGCCTCCCCTAAAAAGTGACTTGTTCGTTCGGTTATTAATCGATATAATAAAATCTGGAGTTTGCTATGAAAAATAGAAAAATAGAGCCAATTTTTAGGAATATTTATAAAGGAAAAAATGTTTTAGTCACCGGCGATACGGGTTTTAAAGGCTCGCTGCTTTCTATATGGCTGACTTTGCTCGGCGCTGATGTTGTAGGGTTTTCCAACTACCTGCCTTCAAAGCCGTGTTCATTTTCAGTATGCGGACTTGAAAAGCTTATTAACCATATAGATGGTGATATTCGTGACTATGATTTTTTAAAGAAGATCTTTACTAAAAATAAGTTTGATTTTGTGTTTCATTTAGCCGCGCAGCCTATTGTGAACGTGGCTTATCTTACTCCCAAGGATACTTTTGAAACCAATGTTTTAGGAACGGTTAACGTTTTGGAATGTATTCGGAAATTTTCTAAGAATACGGTTGCTATAATAATAACCAGTGATAAATGTTATAAGAATATGGGTTGGAGTTGGGGATACAGAGAAACCGATCATCTGGGAGGCTGGGATCCTTATAGCGCGTCCAAAGCCTGCGCAGAGTTAGTTTGTCAGGCTTATTTTAAATCTTATGCTGAGGAGTTAAAGCATGGTTTTAAAATGGCTACGGCAAGAGCAGGAAATGTAATTGGCGGAGGTGATTGGGCCGTAAATAGGATTATCCCGGATTGTGTGAGGGCTTGGACCAAGAATAAAGCGGTTTACGTCAGGAATCCACAAGCCACAAGGCCCTGGCAGCATGTTCTTGAGCCATTAAGCGGATATCTATGGTTAGGCCAAAAAGTTTCAGAATCTAATAAATTAAACGGTGAATCTTTTAATTTTGGCCCGGATTATAAGGTGAGTGAGTCTGTGGGTGAACTTATTAAACTATTCTCAGAATATTTCGGGGGCAATAATAAATGGAAATATCTGGTTAAAAAAGAAGGTTTAAAAGAAAGTTTATTTTTAAAAGTATCCAGCGATAAGGCTTTAAAATTTTTGGATTGGTATGCCGTTTTAACTTTTCCCGATAGTATCAAGATGACTGCCGAGTGGTATGAGCAGTATTACAAAGATAAGAACAAAGATATGCTGGATTTTACGATAGGCCAAATTGAGTATTATATTTCTAAGGCCCAAGAGCTTAAGCTTGCCTGGGCGAAAGTTTAAGACATGATCGATGGTGTTTTTATCGAGAAATTAAAAAAGATTGATGACCCTCGCGGCAATGTTATGCATATGTTGCGTTGTGATGCTCCGTATTTTAAGTCTTTTGGAGAGGTGTATTTTTCCGAAATAAATCCGGGTATGATCAAGGCCTGGCGAAAACATTTAAAGATGACCCAGCTTTTCGCGGTACCGATAGGCAAGATTAGGCTTGTGATATTCGACGATAGAAAACAATCGCCTACCGTTGGTGAGATTATGGAAATCGAAACCGGAGTAGATAATTATTGTTTAATCAGAATTCCTGCGCTTGTTTGGTACGGTTTTAAGGGGATGATGGAACCGTTTTCTCTGGTTACGAATTGCGCCGATATCCCCCATGATCCCAACGAGATTCTAAGGGTAGAGCCTACCGATCCAATTGTTTCGTATATTTGGAAATAATCCATGAGCAACATTACTAAAAATAATCCCCTTGTAAGTATCATCATGAATTGCAGGAATAGCCAGGAGTATTTGCCGGAGGCTATCGACAGCGTATTCGCTCAAAGCTATACGCATTGGGAAATAATTTTTTGGGATAATGCTTCTACTGATGACAGCGCAACGATTGCCCAAGGTTATGGTGAAAAAGTGCGCTATTTTAGAGGAGATACTGCTATTGCGCTTGGCCAGGCTAGGAATCTGGCTATGACTGAAGCAAAAGGGAGGTATCTTTCTTTTTTAGATTGCGATGACAAATGGTTTCCTCAAAAACTACAAAAGCAGGTAGAACTGCTAGAGATTAGAAAAGACATTGATTTTGCCTACAGCAATTATTTTAGGCTGATAATGCCTAAAACCGATAGTTTAATATTGGGATTAAGAGGCAGCCAGCCAGAAGGGGATGTTTTTGGGCGGTTTTTATATGAATATCCAGTTAACTTGCAAACGGTAATGTTAAGGATGGATGCGGTAAATAGTTTGCAGCAGAAGTTTGATGTTAATTTCGAAGTGTCAGAGGAGTATGATTTTTTTATGCGCCTCCTTTTTAAATCTAAAGCATTATACATTAATGAGGCGCTCGCTATTTATCGCTTTCATCAGAATATGAGCAGCCAGAGATTATTGGACAGATTCCCGCTTGAAATGGAAGATACATTGAATAAGCTTAAGAAGATGGATGCCTCAGTAGTACAAAAATATGCGCCGCAGATTAAATATTATGAAGCGAAGTTAGGATATTGGCGTGCGAAAGTCAACATGGAGCGTAATGATCCTGTATCCGCTAGAATTAACATGGTGCCTTATAAATTCGTTAATTTGAAGTTTTTTTTGTTGTATCTGGTTGCGTTTTTACCTGCTCGAGTATGGAAATTTATTCACCATTATAAATTACAAGGTAAGTTTCATTAGGTTTAGCTACGCCATGAATAGAAAGGCCTTATGTGCGGGATTGCTGGATTCATAGATAAATCGAGTTGTAATAAAAATAGCGAATTAGATAGAATTATCACAGGTATGTCGGATACTTTGCGCCATAGGGGGCCTGATGATAAGGGGGCTTGGGTTGATGAAAACTATGGGGTTGCCTTGGGCCATAGGCGCCTGTCGATTATTGATATATCTGTTGCAGGCCATCAACCAATGGAATCCCAATCTGGCCGTTATATAGTTGTTCTTAACGGTGAAATATATAACTTTAAAGCCCTACGCAAAGCACTGGAGTTAGACGGATTTAAGTTTTGCGGGCATTCGGATACTGAAGTTATGCTTGCCCAGATCAGCCGTGATGGCCTGGAAGCAGCTTTAGAAAAATTTAACGGTATGTTTGCTTTTGCTCTTTGGGATAGGCAGGATAAAATCCTCTCCTTGTGCCGGGACCGCCTCGGTGAAAAACCGCTTTATTACGGATTTATTAATCATGGTTTTGTTTTTGCTTCAGAACTCAAAGCCTTAAAGAAGTTTCCGGGCTTTATCGCAGAGATTGACCGGCAGGCCTTGACTTTATATCTTAGGTATAATTGTATACCGGCGCCTTACTCGGTATATAAGAATATCAAAAAACTCCTTCCCGGTGAAATTTTGACTTTCAAAATTGAAGATAGCAGTTTTAAAACTAGGGCTTATTGGTCTGTTTTTGATGTTGCTCGTGATTTTAACGAAGCTAATTGGCGTAAAAATCCGGAAGAAACAGCGATAGAAGCCGAAGCGCTGCTTAAGGACGCCGTTAAAATACGCATGGAATCAGATGTTCCTCTGGGGGTTTTTTTATCGGGGGGAATTGATTCT
Source organism: uncultured Planctomycetales bacterium (assembly GCA_964362795.1). GTDB lineage: Bacteria > Omnitrophota > Gorgyraeia > Gygaellales > Profunditerraquicolaceae > UBA6249. Next base: position 3,680 of record CAYIFW010000006.1, read on the forward strand.
TCGCTTATTGCGGCATTAATGCAGGCACAAAGCAGCGCAGCCATAAATACATTCACAATCGGTTTCGGTGACAAAAGCTATAATGAAGAAAAAGATGCCCGTTTAATTGCCAAACATTTAGGGACAACCCATACTAGTTTATATGCTACAGCCGAAGATGCCCTGAATATTATTCCCGGATTACCAAAAATATACGATGAGCCTTTTGCCGACTCTTCGCAAATACCGACTATTTTAGTTTCCAAAATGGCAAGGCAATTTGTTACGGTATGCCTTTCCGGAGATGCCGGGGATGAAATATTCAGCGGTTATAATAGATATATCTGGCTTGAAAACATCTGGAAAAAGACACACCAGTTTCCCTGTGGCGCTAGAAGATCATTAGCTTATCTGTTTTCTTGTTGTCCTGCGGGTTGTTTTGAAAATATTTTTGAAAGATTAAAATTTATGCTCCCGCAGAAGTTAAAAATAAGGAATCCGGGGATAAAATTTCAGAAATTTTTAGATGTTTTATCAGCTCCAAATATTGAATCGGCATATTTAAATTTAACATCCCATTGGAAGCAGCCTGAAAGGGTAGTTTTAGGGCAAAAAGGCAGTATTAATAAATTAGAAGCCGCCTATTCATTGAATTTTCTGAATGACTACAAAAGGCAGATGATGTATTCCGATACGGTCAATTATCTGCCCAATGACATACTGACCAAGGTCGACCGGGCCAGTATGAGCGTAGGGCTTGAAAGCAGGGCGGTTTATTTGGACCATAGGTTAGTGGAATTTGCCTGGAAATTACCAACGGAGATGCTGATCAATAAAACAGGATCAAAGTCTGTATTAAGAAATATCTTGAAGCGATACGTCCCGGCAGCTTATTGGGATAGGCCAAAAATGGGTTTTGCCGTTCCTATCGATACCTGGTTGAGGGGGCCGTTAAAAAGCTGGGCAGATGATTTATTGTCAGTTGACTATTTGAAGAGGAAGGGATATTTTGATTATCAGATAGTAACTAAGAAATGGGGCCAGCATAAGAGAGGTATTGGTAACTGGCAACATGAATTATGGGATATCCTTATGTTTAATGCCTGGTTAGAATGCAACGAATAAATATATGAAGATAATTTTTGTTTCAAATATCTCCTGGAGCCTTTTTAACTTCCGGCGGGGATTGATGACTGAAATAAAAAATCTCGGCCATGAGGTTATTTTTTGCGCTGCTAGAGACGAATACACTTTTAAATTGCAGGAATTAGGTTTTAAATATATACCAATCGCCTTAGAAAGAAAGGGGACAAATGTTTTTAAGGATTTGTTACTGTTGTTGGCTTTAATAAAGATATATAAAAAAGAAAAACCTGATTGGATTTTCCATAATTCTACCAAACCCTTTCTTTACGGCACTATTGCTGCCTTTTTTACCGGCCGCCGGTGTATTAATACCCACTCCGGACTGGGGCATTTATTTATCAAAATGGGATTTCTTACCAA
>CAYIFW010000006.1:5264-30554 GCA_964362795.1 uncultured Planctomycetales bacterium
TTGAAAAGTGGGTTCAAGAAGGCCTAATTGAATATTTGGGAGAGGCGGTTGATGTTAGGCTATATCTAGAGAATTGTGATTGCGTTGTGCTGCCTTCTTACCGGGAAGGTATCCCAAGGTCATTATTGGAAGCAGCAGCTATGGAAATACCTGTTGTAGCTACTGATGTTCCGGGATGCCGGGATGTTGTGGAGGATGGAGTTACCGGTTTTTTGGTAAAAGTTAAGGAGACAGTTGGCTTGACTAAAGCAATGGACAGAATTATGAAGCTGTCAGCTTCCCAGAGGAGAGAAATGGGGAAGAGAGGAAGAGCCAAGGTTATCCAAGAATACAATGAAAAACTCGTCATCGATGCATATTGCGCGCAAATAGGCGTATGATTTATTTACTATCTAAAAGGATTTTTGATATCAGTTTCTCTATTTTACTCCTAGCTATCTTATTTATTCCCCTGTTTCTTATAGCGGTAGTTATTAAGCTTACTTCTAAGGGGCCGGTTCTATACTGGTCTGATAGAATCGGGATGAATAATAAAATATTTAAAATGCCTAAATTTCGGACCATGCGCCTGGATGCTCCGGCAGTTGCTACACACTTACTTAAAAATCCAAAAGCTTATATTACGCCTATAGGTTCGATTTTACGCAAATTCAGCCTGGATGAATTGCCCCAGTTGTATAGCATACTTATCGGAAATTTAAGTTTTGTCGGACCCAGGCCCGCTTTATTTAACCAGGATGATTTAGTGGCTTTGCGCTCTGAAAAGGGGATTCAGCATCTTATCCCCGGGCTTACCGGATGGGCTCAAGTTAACGGGAGGGATGATTTATCGATCCCGCTGAAAGTTGAATTTGATGAGTATTATCTTCAACATAGGTCATTTGGTTTTGACATGAAGATCCTGTTTATCACCGCATTAGAAGTTATAAAGAAAGAAGGCGTTCAACATTGATCAAAGCCTTAAGCCCATTTCTAACAGCCACTTGTCAATATTACTATTTACTGAAGCCATCCCTTGTTGTATAATAATTAATTAAATATCAACTTAGAAATCGATAATAGGAGCCAATAAAGATGCGTTTTAAGAATTTTCTTTACGCTTACCGCAGGGTTATTATATTGTTTGTGCATCTTTCTATTTTTGTTGCGGCATATTGGCTCGCTTTTGTCCTGCGTTTTGACTTCTATCTTCCTGATGAATATTCACAGATAATGATCAAGGCCATACCTTTATTGGTCATTGTCAAAATGTCGATATTTTATTGTTTCGGAGTTTTTTCCGGGCTCTGGCGTTATGCCAACATTGACGATATCTGGAGGATTATCAAGGCTTCTTTTTTCTCAACTGCCGTATTTATTGTCCTTACATTATTTATCCCCGTTTTTAATAATTTTCCCCGGCCAGTCTACGTACTTGATTTAATCTTATGTACGGGGTTAGTGGCAGGAGTACGTTTTGCTACCCGCCTGCTCAGAGAAAGATTCCGGCCGGCACTGAATATTGCCACGAAAAGAGTTTTGATTATCGGCGCCGGAGAAGCCGGTGTTATGGTTTTACGAGAGGCAAAAAACAATCCGGAAACCGGCATGAAAATAATCGGTTTTATTGACGACGATCCAAATAAAAGGAACCTTTATATTCAGGGGTTTAAAATTTTAGGTACAAGATATGATATCTCGGCTATTGTAAAAGAAAAAAGTATCGATGAAGTTATTATCGCTATGCCTTCGGCAAGCGGAGAGGCAATCAGAGATATAATTGCCCACTGTCAAATTTCAAATCTTAAGGTTAAGATTGTCCCTGAACTGAATAAAATTTTAGGTGGTGAATTAGAGGTAAAGCCTCGCGAGGTTAAACTGGATGATCTTTTGGGCAGGGAAACGGTAAATATTGACGAAGTCGAGATAAAAAGATATCTAAAAGAGAAAAGAGTTTTAATCACGGGCGCTGCCGGTTCTATTGGCTCGGAGTTATGCAGGCAGGTGGCAAATTTTTCTCTGTCAGAAATTATCTTAATAGACCATAATGAAAACAACCTCTATTTCCTAATTATCGAACTTAAGTCAAAGCACCCTAACCTTAAAGTGCAATCGGTTGTTGGTGATATTAAGGATATCGGTATGTTGAAAGATACTTTCTCTAAATATAAACCACAAGTAGTCTTTCATGCCGCGGCGTATAAACATGTGCCGCTCATGGAGGAGAATCCGATAGCAGCTGTAAAAAATAATGCTATCGGCAGCAGGAATATTATTTATGCCGCGCATCACTATCATATAGAGAGGTTTGTTTTGATTTCAACCGATAAAGCCGTTAATCCCGTAAATATCATGGGGTTAAGCAAGAGGCTGGCGGAGATATTCCTGCAGGCTAAAGCAAAACGCAGTAAGACCAAATTTATGGCTGTTCGTTTTGGCAATGTTCTGGGTTCTGACGGAAGTGTTGTGCCTTTATTTAAAAAACAAATAGAGGCCGGCGGCCCCATAACTATTACGCACCCGGATGCAACCAGGTATTTTATGAGTATAAGAGAGGCTGCGCTTTTGGTTCTGCAAGCAGGGGCAATAGGGGTAGGGGGAGAAATTTTTATTCTGGATATGGGAGACCAAATAAAGATTATTGATCTGGCAAAAGACCTGATAACATTGTCCGGCTTAGAATTGAATAAGAATATTTTTATAAAGTATGTAGGACTGCGGCCCGGTGAAAAGATCCGGGAAGAGTTGATGCTCGATAAGGACAAAGATAAAACTACCAAACATAACAAGATTTACATTAATCAGCCGGATGATTTTGATCTTGTTTTTTTAAGAAAACAATTGAAGGAATTAGAAGGGTATATCAACTCAGTAAATAAGGATAAAGTTATAAGAAAAATGAAAGAGATTATTTTTTTAGCCAAAGGTAACTAATTATGCCGGATAAGAATAGGTTAATCCTGTATTGTGATAGGGCGATGACAGCTTGTTTATGTTTGCTGCTTTTTTGTTTGCCCTTTGCAAAGGCCGGAGTTGAGACTTTTACCTGGTTGGCTATTTTTTTGTGGATATTAAAGAGATTATTAGGATATCGGGCTGAAGTTTTATTGAGGATGTTTCCTAAGACATCCTTAAATATGGCCTTATTGGTATATGTTTTTGCTAATGCCGTATCAGTTATTTTTTGCTCTAAACTGGGTTTATTTTTTCGAGGATTATTCGGTAAAGAGTTAAAATTTTTACTTATATATTTTATGCTGGTAGAGGTTGTAAGTAATAAAAAACGCCTATTAAGTATTTTAATGACGATAATTGCCTCGGCCATGTTATTAACAGCTGATGCGAGCGTACAATATTATATCGGGAGAGATTTTTTAAGAGGTAATTATTTGAATAGTTTTTGCGCCTCTTTTTTCTCCGCGAGCGGTTTTGCCGGCTGGTTAATCGTGATTATACCCGTACTCTTAGCAATTTTAACAATAAAGGCAATCCCGAACGTTAAGTTAAAAATTTTATTATCCGTAATGATCAGTTCTCTAATTGCGTGTTTATTATTAACATATTCACGTGGAGCTTGGTTAGGATTTTTAATGGCTATTTTATTTATGCTGTTTTATTTTATTAAAAAGTTTGCTTTTTTAACCAAGGCCATATCTTTAATTGCAGGAGTTAGTTTATTGATGTTATTAATACATTTTTTGAATCCGCAACTTAAATATGAAATACTAACGAAATTTAAATTTAGTCAAAATTTAAACGTCCGCGTAAAATCAATACCGCAAATAAGTAAAGGTTCGAACCTGGAGAGAATTAGGCTTTGGAAAGAAGCCCTAGGAATAATTAGAGATTATCCTTTGACGGGTTGCGGGCTAAACAATTATTCAATTGTTGCCAAAAATTATAAAAGTTTTGAAGGAGGAGGAATCTACCCGCATAATTCCTTCCTGCAAAAAACTGCCGAGACTGGTATATTCGGTTTACTGGCTTTTCTTTTTGTCTTATTTAGCTTTTTTAAAATGGGGATAGTGTATCTAAATAAGAATAAGAATTATTTAGTTTTAGGGCTTTTGGCGGGTATTTTAGCATTTTTAGTCCAAGCTTTTTTTGATACGCACCTTTATTCTCTGCAGCTTGTAGTTTTATTCTGGTATATGCTTGGTTTAACGGTTGCAGTAATTAAAATTTTTCCAACGGGTAATTTAGCAAATAGGTTATGAATACAAAAGAATGGAATTTAATCGATAAGCTTATTTCTAAGTATCGTTTATCAGTTGCTGCTAAATATATTGAAAAAGATGACATTGTGCTTGATTTAGGGTGCGGCGTTCAACACTATTTATTAACTTGCGGTAAAAATAAATTTAAGTCTGGTTATGGCCTGGATTATGATGTAGAAGGTTGTCAAAAAGAAAATATAACTTTAGTAAAACATAGGTGCCAGGGTAATCTGCCTTTAGAAAATAGTTTTTTCGACAAAGTTTTTTTACTGGCTTCTTTAGAGCACTTTGAAGAAAAAGATGTCCCGGAGCTTTTTTCAGAGTTTTATAGAGTATTAAAGAAAGGCGGGCGCGTTATCATTACCACTCCTACACCCCGGGCAAAGCCGGTTTTAGAGTTTCTTGCTCTTAAATTAAAAGTGGTCACTGCTGAAGAAGTCACTAGCCATAAGCATTATTATCTTGCCGAAGAAATCCGGAATCTGGCTGAGAAAAACGGCTTGCGGATGGTCAAAACCAGATATTTCCAGTTAGGTTTAAACTGCCTCTACATTTTAGAAAAGTGATCAAGCCTAAGCATCAACAATTCCCGAGCTACCTGCCGCTTTATTATAAATTATTCTGTATTATCCGTAAGTTTAAACGACAAACCTTTGTCCGCTTAAATGAACAAAAAGCCAGAAAGACCGGGCCAAAAGATTTTATTGCCGATGGAGACAGCGGCTTGATTATTCCCGCTGGTTCTGTTAGAAGTAATCCAAAAGAAGCGATTAATAAATGTGCTGTGTGGATGGATGAGGATTTATCTGTTCCCGAAGTCAAGAAGGTTGCCGATAAAATCGAATCGGTTAAAGGGCAACTTAGTTCCAGGGGTTTGCGCTATACCTCTTCTGCGGGGATGTTTATTGACGGGACCTATACCTTCGATTCAGAGAAGCGTAAGTTGTGGGAGAATTCCTGGATCGCCAGTCATGCCCATCTTTTGCCCGGGTTAAAAGTTTTAGATATCGGAGGAGCCTCAACGGCTTTTGTTTTCTATCTGGCCAGCCTCGGATGTTCCGTAAAGGTCATCGACAATGATTGGAGCTGCTGCGGCATGATTTATAATACAAGATATGTTGCCAAAAAGATGGGTTGGGATATTGAAGCCCTTGACAGGGATATTACCAAGCCGGTTCCTTTTGCTGATAATAGTTTTGACCGTGTTTTTTCAATATGTACGGTTGAGCACCTTACTTCCAGCGTGCGTCGCAGGATGATGCAGGAGATAGCGCGTGTTTTAAAGCCGGGCGGGATAGCGGGCTTTACGATTGATTATAGCCCCGATAGAGAGGTATTGATTGCCGATAAAGGATTGAGGTTCGGTTACAGGGATAAACTTTTTAAGGAGATCATTGATCCCTCAGGGCTTACTTTGTATGGTAACAGTGACCTTGTGGATGTAAGCAATGATGAGGGTGGTTTCCTGGGGGCGTTTTTTCTAAAGAAATAAAAGGGGATTTTTGTGATTCTGATTAATTCATCGCCGAAAAATGCTTTAAAAATTTTCCAGCCGTTCTTGCCGATATTTGTCCCCATCGGAGCAGGCTATCTTCTTGCTTTTGCCCAGCAGCAAAATATCAAGGTGAAATTCATTGATGAACAGATAGAAGATGATGTTGTGGCTAAAGTAGCCGAATATGTAAAAGATCTGCGGCGGCCGTATATTTTTGCGTTCAGCGTTTTAACCGCTTCTTTTAGAAGCGCAGTTTTGGTTTCGCAAGAGTTAAAAGAGTTATTTCCTGATTCTGTAATCGTATTCGGCGGGATCCATCCTTCGGCATCTCCCGAAGAAGTTTTGGCTTATAAACATATCGATGCCGTGATAAGGGGTGAAGGAGAAAAGGAACTGGCCGAATTTTATAAGTGTATTAAAGAAAACAGTGATTTTACCCGGATAGAAGGTTTGTCCTATAGGAAGGATGGCGTAATAGTCCACAATAAGGTTTCCCAGCATTCGATTAATTTAGATAGCCTTCCGGATTTTCCATACTATCTTTTTAAATCTGACCGTTATGATCTGGGTTTTGTGGTCAGCTCGCGCGGCTGCCCGCATCGATGCATATTTTGCAGTAATAGGGTAACTACCGGTAAAAGATACAGGTATTCTTCCGCAAAGAAGATAATGCGCGATTTAGATTGGGTTTATAACCAATACTTGCTTAAAAACAAAGCTAAAAGGAATGTGCAATTTTTAGACGATAATTTACTGGTCAACCATAACCGGGTGTATGAGCTTTTGGAGGAAATAAAAAAATCCGGCTTTGATAAAAAACTTACTTTTAGTTTTCAGGCAAGGGGTGATAATGTTAACTTTAAAATCCTGAAGGATTTATATGATGCGGGGTTTAAAAGCGTATTCTTCGGCCTTGAGACTGCTTCAGAGGAGATTATGAAGCTGATCAAGAAGGATGAGACGGTAGCCCGCTGCGTGGAGGCGGTAAAGATGGCAAAGCAGATCGGTTTTCACGTCAGCGCTACTTTTATCTATGGTTTTCCCGGCGAAACGCATCAAGACAGGATGGATTGTTTGAAATTAAGCAAAGAATTGAAATTGGATATGGTCAGGTATAATAATGCTACTCCGTATCCGGGGACGGAGTTGTATGAAATGGCGAAAAGGGACGGCGGATTAAAAGTTGTAGGATTATATGAAAACTTCTATTCGGTATCTACCTTTATCGAGTACCCTTTTAAAGAGATTCCTTTTTCGTATGTTGCGCCCGGAAGCTCGGAAACAGAAATAAGAAACGACCTTCTTGTCAGTTACCTTGCCTTTTATTTTGATTTCAATAAGATCAAGAGTATCTTTGCAAGCCCTGAGAAAAATGTGGGCTGGTTTAATGCCGGCGAAACTGCGATGAACCTGATTAAAAAACTGCCTGCTTTGTCGATATTAGGATTAAATATGTTCTTAAAGTATTATAAATTATGTATTAGCTTGATGTTAGGAAGGATTGAAGTTTTAGTTTTCAGTAATAAAAAATAGCCGAATAACCTGTATTTTGAGTGGAATCAAACGATTTTTCTGATATAATATTGATATGAAAAAAGCCATAGTTACCGGAGGCGCCGGGTTTATTGCCAGCCATTTGGTAGATAAATTATTAGAAGAGGATTATTCTGTCCTGGTTTTGGATAATTTCTCTACGGGCCGGACGCAAAATCTCGAACATCATAAAGAAAATAAAAACCTCAAGATTGTAAAAGTTGATATTGCTGATTTTGCAGAAATCCTGCCGTTTTTTAAAGGAGTTGAGCAGGTTTTCCACCTGGCGGCTCTGGCGGATATTGTTCCTTCAATTGTCAATCCGTCAGGTTACTATAAGTCTAACGTTAACGGGACGTTCAATGTTGTTGAAGCGGCGCGTTTATCCGAAGTGAAAAAACTTGTTTATGCCGCATCTTCATCCTGTTACGGTATTCCGGATGCCTGTCCGACAAAGGAAACAGCGGAAATAAAGCCGTTATATCCCTACGCCTTAACTAAATACCTGGGTGAGCAGCTAGTTTTACATTGGGGCCATGTTTATAAATTGCCGGTTATATCGCTGCGGCTCTTCAATGTTTATGGCCCGCGTTCGAGGACATCGGGATCTTACGGGGCGGTTTTCGGAGTATTTTTAGCCCAGAAACTGAATAACAAACCGTTTACCGTTGTAGGCGATGGTAAACAAACACGAGATTTTGTTTTCGTCACTGATGTGGCGAACGCTTTTTTTATGGCTGCCAATAGCAATTGTCAGCAAGAGGTGATGAATGTCGGCTCAGGTGGCACCTATAGTGTTAACTGTTTGATTGAGCTTTTAGGAGGAGAAGCCAAGTATATTCCCAAGCGGCCGGGAGAACCGGATTGCACCTTTGCCGATATTGCCAAAATTAGTAAGCTTCTGGGCTGGAGAAGCAAGGTTGGGCTTGAAGAAGGGGTAGGGATAATACTGAAAAATATTGAATATTGGAGAGATGCGCCGGTTTGGACTACTGAGTCAATAGATGTTGTCACTAAGGAGTGGTTTAAATATTTATCAAAATGAAAAGAGAGATAGTATTAACTTCTATGTTCCTTCTTCGTCGTACGGAGCAGTAGAGATTACTCATCTGGCGATTTGCCATGCAATAGTAGATATCCTCTACAAAAAATAGTTTAAAATGGACAAATATAAAATAGACAGCCATAAATTAATGTATCACCCTGAAAGAACCGGCGTTTGGTTAAAAGGGAGGCAAATTTATCCTATTTATATGGAGATCTCGCCGTCAGGTTCCTGCAATCACCGCTGTATTTACTGTGCTTTGGATTTCATGGAGTATCTGCCGAGATTTTTAGACACAACTATACTTAAAAAAAGGCTTGTTGAGATGGGCAAGCTTGGGGTAAAGAGTATTATGTACGCAGGAGAGGGTGAGCCTTTTTTGCATAAAGATATTGCCGAGATTATTAAATGTACTAAAAAAAGCGGTATAGATGTGGCGGTGACTACCAACGGCGCCTTGTTTAATCAGAAGTTAGCGGATGCAACATTACCGTATTTATCCTGGATTAAAGTAAGTATTAATGCCGCACGCCCCGCTACTTATGCCAAGATTCACCGGACTATCCCGGGAGATTTTAATAAAGTGATTAAGAATATGGTTTATGCTGCAAAAATACGTAAAAATAATGGATATTCCTGCGCTCTAGGAATGCAGATTATTCTTTTACCGGATAATTATCAAGAAGTAGTTCTTCTAGCGAAAAAAGCTAAAACAATAGGCATGGATTATCTCGTGGTCAAGCCTTACTCGCAGCACCCCTTAAGCAAAACAAAGATTTTTAAGGATATTAAGTATGGCCGATATCTGGGCCTTTCTGAAAAACTGAAAAAACTAAATAACCAACATTTTAATGTAGTCTTCCGATTGAATTCGATGAAGAAATGGGATAGCGCACAGCGTAATTACAAACATTGCCTGGCTTTGCCGTTCTGGGCGTATATTGATGCGGGTGGGAATGTATGGGCCTGTAGTATGTATCTGACGGATAATAATTTTTGTCTAGGCAACATTTATAAAACTTCATTTAGGGGTATTTGGAAGAGCAGTAAGCATGATAAACTTATTTCTTGGGCTGCAAATAAACTGAACACGGATAAATGCCGGGTAAATTGCAGAATGGATGAAGTGAACAGGTATCTTTGGGGCCTGACCCATCCTTCGGCGCACGTTAATTTTATTTAAATGCCTCTTACAGGAAAAACACTGCAACAGAAAGCTGATCAAATCCGCCATGATGTGATTGAGGTGTCGATTAAAAATGGCGCAGGGCACATTGCCCCGTCTCTGTCCTCTGTAGATATCCTGATAGCCCTTTATTATAATGCGATGAATTATAAACCAAGCGATCCTTGTTGGGATAAGCGTGACCGGCTTATTTTTTCTAAGGCACACGGTTGTTATGCGCTTTATGCGATTCTTGCGGATAAGGGAGTGTTGCCTAAAAAAGAATGGAGTAGTTTTTATTCTTCCAAAAGCACTCTCTTGGGATGTATGGAGCGCAGGTTGGATTATGGGCTTGAAGCCGGTTGCGGTTCTTTAGGGCATGGTTTGCCTATGGCAGTGGGGCTGGCATTTGGAGCAAAGCTGCAAAATAAGAAATATCATACTTTCTGTGTTATCGGTGATGGGGAGATGCAGGAGGGCACGACCTGGGAAGCAATCCAGTATGCGGTTAAACATGAGATAAACAACCTTACGATTATCGTTGATGATAATCGTTTACAGGCAATGGATTTTATCGTAAATGTCCTTGACCGGAAAACTAAGGATAAAATTAAGAGATTGAAAGGTTTTGGGTTGTCGCCGGTTATTTGCGACGGCCATGATGTGGTCAAATTGGCCAGGATATTAAAGAATACCGGAAGGCCTTCTTTAAAGGTGCCTAAGGTAATTATCGCCCAGACAATCAAAGGTTATGGCCTTAAATGTATGGAAAGCATACCGAAGTTTCATTTTCGCACACCTACTCCCGAAGAGTTAAAATTGGGAAGGACTTATGCCTGCCGGATATAATTACCGCAAAGAGATCGTAGATTTATTATTGCCGTATTTCCGTAAGGATAAACGTTACTATCTTCTTGTGTGTGATATGGGATTTGGAGCAATTGATAAGTTAAAATGCGAGTTTCCCGAAAGAATTATTAATTGCGGAATCATGGAGCAGGGAACAGTGGGGATCGCAGCCGGTATGAGCATGAGCGGTTTAATACCGATTGTTTATTCCATAGTAAATTTTTTGGCCTATCGGGCTCTCGAACAGATAAGAAATGACGTTGTTTTGCAAAAGCTGAATGTCAAGTTTATCTCTACCGGAGTAAACGATTATTTTAAATTTCTCGGGCCCTCGCATTGCTGTTCAAGCGATGATCTGGCGTTAATGAAGTTAATCAAAATGAAGGCTTATGATCCTTATAAGAGCAAAGAAGATTTTTCCGGTTTAGTCAGGGAGTGGATAATTTCTCCTGATGCCGGCTATATGAGGGTCTAAGATATATGAACAAAAATCCTCTAGAAGTTAGCGTAATAATGCCGGCATTAAACGAGCAGGACAATATTGTTTTGGCTGTAAAAAATGCCTTAAGCGCGTTTGATGAGTCGGGAATTGACGGTGAAATTATCGTAATAAATGACGGAAGCAGGGATAAGACGCAAGAGAGGGTAGCGGCTTTTATAGCCAATGATAAAAGGGTCAGGCTTATCAACAATGATAAGCCTCTTGGAATCGGAGCGTCTTTCTGGAATGGGGTGGATAATTCGAGAGGGGGAGTAGTAGTCCTCTTGCCGGGCGATAACGAAGTAGACCCATGGGAAATATTGAGGTATTTTAAACTCTTAGAACACGTTGATATTGTTATTCCGTTCGTTTTTAACAAGCAGGTCAGGTCGCTTTTTAGGAATGGCCTTTCTTTTATTTATCGTTTTATAATCAATACTACGTTTTTGGTCAATTTTAATTATACCAACGGTACGATTCTTTATAGGAAATCGTTACTTAGGGAGTTAGAATTTAGGAGTACCAGCTTCTTTTTCCAAACCGATATTCTTGTAAGAATAGTTAAGAAGGGTTATCTTTTTGCGGAGGTGCCTTATCGGCTGGGGGTAAGGAAAGAGGGTATTTCTAAGGCGGTATCATTCCCATCGCTGCTTAAGGTCATGCGGGGTTATCTGCGGTTGGTTAAGGATTTTTATTTTACAAGGAGCATCAAGGAAAATAAGATTTTCCACATCGACTCAAGAACCGCGGAAAGAAAACAGGATATTCAATCATGAGCGTATTAGCCTACGGGATACTGCTGTTTATAGTGGCCTTTTTGATCCACTTGGTTATTTGGAGACTACATTTACCGAAGAAGCGGACCAACGCACTATTTTTGATTTTTTCTTTTTTCCTGGTTTTGGGAATATCCGTAATTATCCTGCGTCCCGGATTGATTAAGTGGAGCCTCTATCCCGGAATAAGTTTTTTTGAAATTTTCCAATTGTTTTTATTATATACGGTTCTTTCGGTATCCTACGTATTATCTTATCCTGCTATTGAGGCTGATAGCCCGACCTTGATAATTATCAGGGCAGTTTTTGAAACAGGCGTAGCCGGGTTGAATAAAACCGGCCTTAAACAGATAGCTAATAATGACCTATTGATTCTGCCCCGCATAAAAGATATGCTCACTGATAATATGGTTTACCTAAAGGATGGTAAGTACAGGCTTAAACCTAAGGGGATGATAATGGCAAAGCTTTTTTTATTTTACCGGAACATAATCAAAGGAGGAAAGGGTGGTTGAGGCCCTCTTGCCTATAATTTGCCTGTTGATCAACGTCCTGGCTCAGGTTTTAAACTTTCGTATGGCTGCAAAAAAAAGGCTGCTAAATTCCATATTTTTCGGTTTTTTTGTGGGGCTTTTCAGTTTGGTTACCATCGAATTTCAGCTTGATCTGGCATCCGCTTTTATCAATATAATCAGCTACGTTCTTCTAGGGTATTGTTATTTTCATTTCGTGGGGCTTAGTGAGACAGCCAGGAGGATACGGATGCTGATCGAGCTATATCAATCCGAAGACGGCCTTACCTTGAATGAAATTTTATCCAGGTATAATGCCGAAGCGATAGTTGAAAACAGGTTAAACAGGCTCATTAACAACGGGCAATTAATATTCAGAGAAGAAAAATATTTTATTGGTAAGCCCGCAGTTTTATTGATAGCGGGGGCGGCTACTTTACTCAAACGTTTATTACATGGCTAAAGTATTATTTTTGCAGGATCTTGAATATGAATTCCTCGGGCCGATGTATATTTCTTCCATGCTGAAAGAGCACGGCCATCGCGTTTTGATGCGCGTAGGAGGCGGCATTAAAGATTTTAGAAGTACTCTGGATTCTTTTAAGCCCGACTTTGTAGCTTTTTCAATAATGAGCGGAAGCCATCATTGGGCGCTGAATATGGCACAAGTGATTAAGAGAGAATATGGCACGAGCAATATATTCGGCGGGCCCCATCCGACCTATTTTCCGGATTTTGTTCAGGAGGATGGTGTTGATATCATTGTGCGGGGTGAGGGAGAGAGAGCGTGCCTGGAGCTGATGGATCGTTTTGATAAGAAGCAGGATTATTTAGATGTTAAGAATTTATGGGTTTCCAGAAATAAGCAAATATTTAAGAATGAGGTTAGGTGTTTAGACAGCGATTTAGATGTATACCCGTTTGCCGACCGCCAGCTTTATTCCGATCTTAACGGCAAGATAGATTTGAGTGTCCGTAACATCATTGCTTCCCGGGGTTGCCCCTGGCACTGTACATTCTGTTTTAATGATTCGATGAGAAAGCTTTATGCCGATAAGGGCAAATACGTGCGCCTCAGGCAGGTAGATAAGGTTATCGAAGAATCGAAGTATTTACGCGATACGGCCAAGGCGGAAGTTTTATACTTTGTTGATGATGTATTTGGTTTAAACAGCAACTGGCTGTATGAATTTTTACCCAAATTCAAAGAGAAGGTAGGTTTACCGTTTATTTGCCTGGTAAGGGCGGATGAGATCTGCCGCAATGAGAGATACGCCCAATATTTAGCGGATTACGGATGCATACTGGTATGTTTTGGCATAGAGTCGGGGGATGAGAAGATACGAAGCAATATATTGAATAAAAATTTAACTAATGATGAAATTTATAAGGCCGCCCAGAGGCTTCATGCGTCGGGCTTAAAATTCAGGACTTTTAATATTTTAGGACTGCCGGGGGAAACTCTGGAAGAAGCATTGAGCACTGTTAAAATCAATATTGATATCAAGACGGATTATCCCTGGTGCTCTATATTTCTCCCTTTCCCGGGGACAAAGCTTACGGAATATGCGAAAGATGCGGGTTATTTAAACAGTGATTATAATATAGACAGTCTTTCACCTTCTTTCTACACGAAGTCAAATCTAAATAATCATCCGCAGATTAATCAAATACAAAACCTGCAGAATTTTTTTCAGACAGCGGTGCTTTGGCCCTGGACATTCGGGATAATTAAGCTGTTGATCAGGCTTCCCCGGAATATCCTTTTTACCCTGTGGTTCGGATTCATCTATTTTATCGTCTGCGTAAAGTCTGAAAGAAGAGGTTTTTTCCGAACTCTGTATTTTGCTTTGAGGAATTACCAGCATCTTATGAATAAGGATAAGAATAAAAAATAGGTTAAAGGAAGATATATGCAGATGGTTTATCTGATAATCGAAGCAATAGCGGTAACTTTGAGTTCCTGGTTTTTTACCAAGAGGTATTTTGGGCGAAAACCGCTGGCTAGTTCGATTTTGATTTGTTTTTTATTGTTTTTCGCTCAGATTGTCTTGGTTGAGCTTTTCTGGGGAATTACCGGAAGGCTTTATTTCGGCAATGTTTTTTTAACGCACATAGTTATATTGATTTTTGCTTATTTTATCTGTGCATATAACAGGGATGTTAGATTTCCGAAACCGGATATCGGTTTCTTCCTTAATAACAATCTGCTGATTCTGGCTTTTTCGGTGTTTTTGTCATTCTTCTTGGTAAAGGTTTATGTCAATTTAATTACTCCGACACAGTCTCCGGGCAGTATGCAGGGCCATCTGGCTTTTCCCGCTACCTGGATTGTCAATGGCAATTTGACCAACCCGTTTCAGATATTCGGTTCAATACCGTTTATTAATCCCGGAGGATTTGAGACCAGCTCAGCTTCCTATTATCCGATAAACGCCGAATTATTTTATACCTGGCTTATGCTGCCTCTGAGGAACGCTTTTCTTGCTGATGCCGGAGAGGCGCCTTTCTATATCATCGGAATAATTACAGTTTATTCAATCCTAAGAAAGTTTGAGGTAAGCCGAAGCCTTTCTTTGTTAAGCGGATTCCTCTGGGCATTGATACCGAATCTTTTTAAACAACTTAAGCTCGGCTCGGAGATTGATGTTATTTGTGCCGTATTATTCCTCCTGATCTTTGAAGCGCTCTTGATACTTAATGCGGAGTTTACGCTTGGTAATGCCCTGCTTTTCGGTATTACTGTCGGCCTTCTTGTAGGCACAAAGGTCATTAATCTTGTTTGGCTTTTAGCTTTTATGCCTCTGGTATGTTTTATGATATATAAAGGCATGAGGGGCAGGCGGCTTTCTTTTGGGAAGGCTCTGGGTTTCTTAAGTGTGATTATTTTTCCGGTAGTCCTTCTTGGCGGTTACGTATTTATCAAGAATTACCTGTTTCTGGGCAATCCTTTATTCCCCGTAAACATAAAGATTTTCGGCCACACTATTTTTCAAGGATTACTCGGCAGCGCTGAATATAAAATGCAGGTTGCTTCCTGGGGGCTGGATGTAGGGAAAGTGTTTTTTAGAGAGGGGCTGGGCTTACAATTTCTTCTTTTAATCTTGCCGGCCAGTTTTGTTCCTTTAATTACTTATAAATATTGGAAAGGAAGGTTTAAGCCTAATCCGGAATACATCTTTCTTTTTTCGACACCGCTGATCATGCTGATAGTGTATACGCTTGCCATTAATATTTATACGGTAAGGTATGTTTTTACATATTTAAGCGTAGGCTTGCTGATAGCGGTTATTTTTGTAAGCAGGTTCAAATGGGGAGAAAGGTATTTAACCGTAGCAGGGTTTATTTCGATTATCTATGCTGCTTTTGAGTTGGCAAACGGTTATGAACTGGTTTCATCGATCTTGCTTTCCGTGGTTTCTTTTACATTGCTGGTTTTGTATAAGAAACAAGTAAGCATATTTTATAAAAGCAAAAAGTTCAGATGGTTTCTGGCCTGTTTATTTTTAATTTTTTCTTTTGGGCTTACATTTCTTAATGCCGAGTATGATAAAGACGAATTCAACCGTTATCCGAAAAGTTTCAGTAAAAAAGAAAAATGGCAGGTCCCGATAGGATTGGCCTGGAAGGCTCTTGATGAATTAACCGGCAGCGGCGCCAATGTTGCTTACATCGGACGGCAGGAATTTTATCCCTTCTACGGAAGAGGGCTTAAGAACCGCGTCAAATATGTTTCCATCAACAAAAAGGATATTCTCCCATATAATGATCCGGATGGATTATACAGGAGGATCAAGGATTATTCCGCCTGGAGAGAGAATCTAAAGAGGGATAATATCGATTATCTTTTTGTCGCCCAGCCGTTTTTTAATAACAGGGAATCCGAAGATCCTAATAAGTTTCCTATTGAAGACGACTGGGCAGCGGCGAATCCGGCAGAGTTTAAGCCGGTGTTTAATAATTCCATGGCGCATATATATGAGGTTTCGATAAAATGAGAGAGATTGATAATACCGGGGAAAGAATACTTTTAGAAAAAGAAACTCCCTTGATGATTGCCCGGCATTTTTGCGCCTATAAGTATGCCAAAGATTTTGTAGGTGGTAAAGAAGTTTTGGATATCGGCTGTGGAGAAGGATATGGCTCTAATTTTTTGGCGGGTTTTGCCAAGAGTGTCCTTGGAATTGATTATAACGCGGCCATCATCGATTACGCCAAAAATAAATACCTAAGGCCTGGGCTTGAGTATGTTGTCTTGGATATTAAAAACCTTCCCAGTTTAAACAGGAAATTCGATGTCATTTGTTCTTTTCAGAATATTGAGCATATCCGGGATACGGATAAACTCTTAAAAGACATCTCAGCTTTATTGAAAGATGACGGAGTATTTGTTTGTTCTACTTGCAATATCAAAGACGCCTCTCCGAATAGTAAGGTTCCTTTTAATAAATTCCATGTCAGAGAGTATTTGGCAAGTGAATTTAAGGAGCTCTTGGAAGGCTGCTTCAATAAAGTGGAAATTTCAGGCTTAAGAAGAAGCGCTGCTTTGAAATTTAATAGGAGATTGAAGAAAATAGGCCTGTTTAATTTCTTGCCTGCCGGTAGTGACCCGGTAAAAAGATATTTCACAAAAGCCGATTGCCGTTATTTTTTCTGGTCAGAAAAAAAATTAGATAGTTGCCTGGATTTTATCGCTGTTTGCAGCAAACAGAAAGGAAGTCAGCTTAAGTGAAGGTAGCACTTACTTACCCGCCATCGCATGAATTAAATCTTAAAGGTTATCCTTTGGGTTTAGGTTATTTGTCTGCATCCTTAAAAAGAAAACATAAGGTAGATATTTATGATTATAATGGCTGCGAGTTCAAGAAGGGGCTGAATTCATTTTCTAGTTCTGTTAAAAAAGCTAAGCCGGATATCGTGGGAGTGTCTTTTAATTCATTCAACCGCTGGGGAGCTTATAAGGTTATTAAAGACATAAAGAAGATCAGTAAGGATATCATTGTGGTCTTGGGAGGAGTACATCCTTCAACGATGTATGGCCAGATGTATGAATATTTCTACGATTATGTTGATTTTATTATTCAGTCAGATGGGGAGGAGTCGTTTTATAAATTATGCAATGCTATAGAAACCGGCCAGGATTTCAAATTTATCAGCGGTTTAGTTTATAAAGACGGCCAAAAGAGCTTTAAGGCAAATCCTGTTACAGAGAAGGTGATTAATCTTGATGATTTATCGATGCCGGATTATTCTTATGCGTCCGGCAGGATAAAGGATACGGAATTTGCCTATCTGATTACTTCCCGGGGATGCCCGGTCAACTGTTCTTTTTGCTCAACTTCTTCTTTTTGGGGGCAGAATGTCAGGATGAATTCTCCTCAAAGGGTTGGAGAAGAGGTGGATTACCTGAAAAGCTTGGGTGCAAAGAGGTTTTTCTTCTATGATGATACTTTTAATTTAGGGATTGAAAGAACAATCCGATTAGCGCAAATTTTAAAAGAAAAAAATATCGAATATGCAATTTCCTGCCGTGTCAGGCCGGTGAGCGAGGAAATGATCGTAAAGTTAGTTGAATCCGGATGTAAGCATATAACCTGGGGAGTAGAAAGCCTGTCGGAGAAAATTCTTAAAACAATTGAGAAAAAGATCACCCGGGAGGATGTAAAAAATGCTTTTGATATTTGCGCAAAATATTCTGACAAAATGTCTACCGGAGCATTCTTCTGCGTTGGTGTGCCGGGGGAGACAGAAGAGACGATAAGAGAATCTGTTGATTATTTAGATAAAAATATCAAATCAACCCATGGCCCAGGGGCTTCGATGCTTTATATCTTACCCGGAACCAAGGTCTACCGCGAGATGGTTAAAAACAAAGAGTTTGATGAGAGAACCTGGGTAAGGACCGATTCGGTTTATTATTATACGAAGGAGTATAATATATCAACGCTCAACCGTTGGCGCAAAGCAATTAATAACAGCGGTATAAGATTGCCGTTTAATTATAAATATTTCTGGGATTATGCGGGTGTCGAGAAAAAAGAAGAGATTGGGGCGCTAAGAAAGGGATTCCGGAAGAATATCAAGAAAATAACCAGATCTATTAATATGCTGCGTAATCGGTATTAGCTACGGATAGATTAAGAGAGGGTGAATGAGAGAAGCAGTTTTGGGAATTTTAAAGTGTCCGGGTTGCGGAAACGGCTCGCTGAAACTCAGTAAAGAAAATATTAATCCATTGGAGATAAGAAGCGGTAAGCTTCTTTGTTCAGGCTGTGCCGTTGAATATAAGATTGAAGGGGGGATAATTGATTTTTTGCACAATGCCAATAAGGGAGTCCTGCGTGAGAGAAAAGCGATGGACGATGATGATTATATTACTGATGATAGCGGAAATAAATTTAAGATAACAGATGAAGTGATACGCAAGTTTAGCGATAAGTTCCTTGCTTTTCCCGAAGGAGACGGCTCATCCTTTTTTAAAAAGGGTGGAAGTTTTCAAAGCACTGCTGAAGCTTCGGGAAGATTTTATTCAGCTATGGAGGATTTGCAGCTTTCCGGTAAAGAAAAGATACTTGAGATAGGCGCCTGTTTTTCTTACGCTTCTTTTAAATTTGCCCAAAAAGGATGTAATGTTATAGCTTTGGATATAAGCAATTATTTAAAGGTTTCGGATCTTTACGTAGAAAAAGCATATTTTGAAAGGCTGTTTTCCGATATGCACCACATGCCTTTTATAGACAATAGTTTTGATATCGTGTTTGGTTCAGCGGTCCTGCATCATAGTAAGAATCTTAAAGTAGTATTTGCTGAGATCAGGCGGGTTTTACGGCCCGGAGGCAGGCTTGTTTTAATTAATGAAGCAGGCAGGGGGGTATGGGAAAGGATTCACCCTGTTTATAAGAAGATGGAAGAAAAAGGATTTGGTGATACCGCTTATAACCTGTTAGAATGGAAAAAAGGAGCTCAAGAGGGGGGATTTAAAAAGGTAAGAATCGTATTTTCATCGCTGGCAGATGATTATATAATGAAATATAAGAATAGGGGTACAAGGTATACATTTAAAGTAAGATTAGCCTATTTTTTTAAAAAGTACCGCAGATTTGAGAAATTTTTATTATGGTTTACAATATTGCCGAGATTATTATTCAGGCCAAAGAGCTGGAGGCTTCTTTGTTATAAAAATGCAGAAAATTAAAACAAGTATTATGCATAAGAATAACTTACGGGTGGTACAAAGAAGATCTTTAACAGAAGTATTTATCCAGAGGAGAATCTATGCCACTTTTATCTGTAATCGTTCCGGTTTATAATGAGGCTAAGACTATAAAACAGGTAATTGATAAAATTTATTCTGTGAACATAGATAAAGAAATCATTGTAATCGATAACTGCTCGACTGATGGCACGCAAAAAATTCTAAGCGGGCTGCATTATGATAATTTAAAAATTATTTATCATAGCACTAACCGCGGCAAAGGGGCATCTTTTTTAACCGGCTTAGATAATGCCAGCGGTGAATATATTGTTACACAAGATGCCGATTTGGAATATGACCCGAATGATTATCTGCGTTTATTTGAGGAAATTAAAGACGCTAAGTATGATATGGTTTCAGGGGCGCGTTTCTTTGAAGGCCACCAAGGGTTATTAATGCATGTAGCGGGAAATAAGTTTCTAACCTTCGTGCTTAACTTTCTCTATGGGGCAAAATTAAATGATTGCGCAACTTGTTATAAGCTTGCGCGCAGAGAGGCATATAAATCATTTGCATTAGAGTCAATGGGTTTTGATATGGATTTCGAGATTATCTGTAAAGCATTGAGAAGAAGGTTAAGAATTAAAGAATTACCTGTTTCCTATCACCCGCGTTCTTATAGGGAAGGGAAAAAAATCAGGATAAATGACGCTTTTTGGGCTATTTTAACGATGTTTAAGTATAGGTTCTGGAGGTAGCGTTATGAGAATATTGCATGTTTTAGATTTTATTATCTATTGGTCGATAATTATTATGCCTTTTTCTGTAGCGATTGCTCCTGCTATTGCCAATACTTTTATTGGGCTGTTCTCCGGGGCATTTTTAATATCGAAGCTGTTAAAGAAAGAGCCGATATTAATAAATAAAACAATCTTGTTAAGTTTCACTTGCCTCATTATTATTTCGTTGCTTTCTTTTGTGAACTCGGTTAACTATAACTCAAGTATTCAAGGTATTGTTAAGCTGCTGAAATATTTATTAATCTTTGCAGTATGTAGCCAGGCAATTAAGGATAAAGGGCATATAAAGAAAATTGTTTTTTCGGTTTGTTGCGGCGTTAGTTTATCGGCAATCGATGCGCTTTGGCAGTTTTTATTTGGTTACGATTTTATACACAGAATTGCTTTACATCATAACATAGGTATTCCCCGCGTTTCGGCTGCATTTCCTAACCCGAATCTTTTAGGAATTTACATGTCTGCATTCATCCCGCTTGTTGCGGGTTTAGCTATTCTTTATTTTAAGGGTAAAAATAAAGCGCTGATGTCTTTCTTAACTATTCTGGCCTTAGTTGGTATGTTCTTGACTTTTTCACGCGGCGCTGGGTTAGCCGTATATTTGGTTATTCTATTTTTATGTATCGCCGGCAGAAAGAAACTATTAATTTCTGCCTTGGTTGCAGTCATTTTAATTTTTCCTTTCGTCATGCCTAAGGATATAAAAAAATGGGCAAAAGAGGTAAATTATAATCCAATAGTGTTTATGCTCAATCAGGACAGGATTAGTATTTACAATAATACTATTAATATGATTAAGCACCATCCGTTCATAGGGGTGGGAGTGAATACATTCTCGTTAAATTACGGTAAATACAAAACCGAAAGCGCTGAGAAATATGCGCATACTCCGGATACTATTTATTCCCATGATATATATCTACAGATGGCCGGCGAGATTGGGTTATTAGGTTTGGCTGTTTTTTTCTGGTTTTTGTTTTTAATCTTTAAAAATGCGGTCAGTTGTTATATTAAGCTTGATGATGAGTATCTTAAAGCAATCTCCTTGTCTTTAGTTGCCGGTTTGGTTGCCTTCTTAATTAATGGCCTCACCGAGACCAGTCTTTATAATGCCAGAGTAGCGATGGTTTTCTGGTATTTGATAGGAATCTCCCTGTCATTAAACGGATTTGTAAAGAAGCCACATAACAATTCGTAAACATGAAAAAAATAATTTTATCATTATTTGCAGCAGTAATTTTACTAGGAGTTTTTTATTTTTCCTGGCTCGCCCCGAAGTATACCGTACCTATTTTGACGTATCACAGCATTAACTATGGAAAGGGCAGTCATTTTGTTACCCCCGAGAACTTTGCTAAGCAGATGGAGTATATAAAGAAAAAAGGCTATAAAGTAATAACTTTAGATGAACTGGTGCGCAGCATAAGGAGTAAAGAGCGCTTTGAGGCAAATAGAGTTGTGATTACCTTTGATGACGGCTATGAAGATAATTTTGAATATGCCTATCCTGTTTTAAAGAAATTTGGTTTTCCGGCAACTATATTTCTAATAAGTAGCTATATAGGGAATGATAAGAGGTTCTTAATTTGGGATCAGGCCAGGATTATGTCTAAGAACAACGTATCTTTTGGCGCTCATACTAAAACACATTTTTATCTCGGGACGGCTAAAGATGAGAATATAATATTGGATGAGGTGGAAGGGTCAAAAAAAGAGATCGAGCAGGAAATGGGCGTTCCAGTAGAGTATTTTTGTTATCCTACCGGAGGTTTTAACGAAAGAGTAAAAGAAATTATTAAAGGCGTTGGTTATAAAGGCGCCTGTACTACAAATCGCGGGTTTGCCAGGTTTAATAGCGATCCCTATGAACTTAAAAGAGTCAAAGTGACTAACTCTGATGCGATTAAGCCCTTATCATTTTGGCTGAAGCTTTCAGGCTACTATAATTTATTTAGGGGCAGGAAGGATCCATATTAACTTGAGTAGTGATTAAATTATCTAAATTTTATTTTACTTAGGAGTGGTTATTAAGGGAAATGATTAAAAACATACTTCTTATACGTACCGACAGGTTTGGCGAGTTTTTGCTGAATATTCCTGCAATGCGTGCCTTGAAAGAAAAATATCCGCAAGCTAAGCTTACCCTGGCGGTAAATTCTGCGGTTTGTGAGTTGGCAGCCGCGGTGGAATGTGTTGATGAGGCCGTGGTCTGGGATAATGCTTTCAAGAGAAACTTAAGAGAACAAAAGTTTGATCTCTGCGTTGTTTTAAACCCCACTAAAGAAGCGCATTGGGCTGTTTTCTGGGCAGGGATTCCTAGGCGTGTTGGTTATAATAGAAAATGGGGGATTCTGTTGACGCATAGATTGAAAGACACTAAACACCTTGGTGACAGGCATGAGGTGGATTGTAATTTGGAGTTGGTGGGGTTGATTGGGGCAAAAACGCTTGATAAAACGCTTAAGATTAAAGTTGATGATAGTTTGTTCAGAGAATTTATCGGGCAAAAAATTGTAGTAATACATCCATTTACCAGCGATCCGGTTAAGCAATGGCCTATGGAGAGGTTTAAAGAACTAGCGCAAAGAATTACGCAGGAGATGAAGGTGAAAGTTGTGCTTGTGGGAAGGGTTGAAGATCGAGGACAGTCCCCTTCGAGGACAGTCCCCTTAGAGGTTATAGATTTGATTAATAAGACAAGTTTAGTAGAATTAGCTACTTTATTAAAACGCTGTTCTCTACTTATTTCCTGTGATAGCGGGCCGATGCATTTAGCCGCGGCAGTGGGCACGCCGGTACTAGCGTTGTTCAGGAATGATTTGCCAGGTAAGACTGCACGGCGCTGGGGGCCATGGGGAGAAGGTCATATTGTAATTGAAAAGAGCAGCCTTAATGATATAAGCGTAGATGAAGTGCTAGAAGCGGTAAGGAGACAATGTGGTAAAGAAAAAAAATATTAATTTTCTTCTTGAATCAGTAATCAGTAATTTTTCCGGCTTACCGAAAGGAAAAGTGCTAGATTTGGGCTGCGGAGACGGAGATTATTCCAAAAGACTAAAAGATTTAGGATTTGATGTTATTGCAGGTGATATTGATTTAGCAAGATTTAAATATAAGGATGCGATTAAATTTGAGCATTGCGATATAACAAAGGAGATGCCTTTTCCTGCGGATTGTTTTGATTATGTATTGCTAATGGAAGTTGTAGAGCACTTAAGGAGCCCCTATGCAGTTATGTCAGAAATAAATCGTATTCTTAAAAAGAATGGCTCGTTAATTTTATCAACTCCTAATATTTTAAACCTTAAATCTAGGTTTCGTTTTTTGATTGAAGGAGTTTATGAATATTTTAGAGCAACGCCATTAGACCAGTTAAAAAATCCTAAAGAAGTTATTTTTAATTTGCACCTTGTTCCATACAGATACCATGAATTAGAGTATTTATTAACTGTAGCTGGTTTTAAGATTGAAAATATATTTACAAGTATATATGAGGGGCATGAGATGTGGTTTTTATTGCCTATTATTAAGTTTCAATCTTGGCAAAAAGAAAGACGTTCCCTGAGAAGGGGGGGCATGGATTTTAGAAGAATAAATAAGATTTTGTTATCTAAAGAGTTACTTTATGGTAGGCATTTAATTATTAGGGCGATTAAATAGAAAATAGTATATCGTAGGAGATTAAGAATGAATTATGCGGTTATCTTAGCAGGCGGAGTGGGGAGCAGGTTCTGGCCGTTTTTTCGCGAGCTTGAACCGAAGCAGTTTATGAAGATTATCGGTGAGGCCAGCTTACTGCAGGCAACGATTAAGCGTTTAAAAGGGGTAGTTGAGCCTCCCCATATTTATATTGTAACGAATAGTATCTATTTTTACGAGGTTAAAGCGCAAATCGCTAAACTTCGCGTTCCTGATAAAAATATCATATTGGAGCCGCAGGGAAAAAATACCGCTCCGGCTGCGGGGTTATGCGCAAGGTTAATCAGCAGGCTCGATAAAGATGCCGTACTTATGGTCTTGCCTTCGGATCATTATATTAAGAATACTGATAATTTTAAGCGGACGCTGAATAAGGCGGTTGCTTGCGCTAGAAATAATTTTTTGGTTACGATAGGAATTAAACCGAATGCGCCGTCCACAGGGTATGGATATATCAAAGCCTGGAAGAAAGGAAACGGTTATATTAAAGTCGAGAAATTCCTGGAGAAACCGAGTTTAAATAAAGCCAAGCAATATTTTAGGGATAAGAAATTCTTCTGGAATAGCGGGATGTTTATTTGGAAGGCAAGTGTGTTACTTGAAGAAATTAAGGCGTATCTGCCGGATTTAAACAAAAGTTTAGAGTTAATCAAATCGGTAAATGATATCCCTAAAGTTTGGCCATCGATCAAAGCAATCTCCGTTGATTATGGGATCATGGAGTATTCCAAACGCATTGCGCTTATTCCTGCGGATTTTTATTGGACTGACCTGGGCAGTTGGGATGTCTTATCTGAAATATTTCCGAAAGATAAAAATGGGAATATTGCTAATGGAGATACTTTAAATTTAGATAGCCATGGGGTTTGCGTATTTTCCCGGGGTAACCGGCTTATTTCAACCATTGGAATCAATAACGTAGTGATTGCCGACACTCCTGACGCTTTGTTAGTTTGTGATAGGGACAAAACCCAAGACGTTAAAAAGCTGGTGGAAAAATTAAAATTACTCAAGCGTAAAGAACATCAGGTGCACTTGACTGAGCGCCGGCCTTGGGGTTCATTTACGATCCTGCAGGAAGGTATGGGTTTTAAAATCAAGCTCATTGAGATAGCTCCTCATAAACGTTTAAGCCTGCAGCAGCATAGAAAGCGCGCTGAACATTGGGTGGTGGTAAGCGGCGTAGCTAAGGTTGTAAACGGGAGAAAGACATCGCTGGTTAATAGTAACCAAAGTATTTATATCCCAAAAGGTAAAAAGCATCGTTTAGAGAATACTACTAAACAGCCCTTAAGAATAGTTGAAGTACAGACCGGTAATTATCTTGAAGAAGATGATATAGAGAGATTTGAGGATGATTTTAAAAGGTAGAGATTGCTTCGCCCGCTTTCAGCGGACTCGCAATGACGGGTGCTTTGTGATGACAAATGTCTATGAAATTCTTAATTATTAATCCTTTTGGTATCGGGGATGTTCTGTTTACTACGCCGGTAATTGAAGCGCTCAAACTTCAATATCCGGACTGCTTCATCGGCTATTGGTCAAAT
>CAYIFW010000007.1:0-2318 GCA_964362795.1 uncultured Planctomycetales bacterium
ATTTTAATCCAAGTGCTGAGTGTTTTGGCGGGAAATCTTGAATATCTTACGCTTTGTAACGCCAATAATCAGGAGGGATTACGCAAAGGTATGCCGGCTCAAATTACCGGTTCCCTTATCCTTCTAAAACATAAAATTATTAAAAAAAATAATCTCTATACACTTGCGGAGTTTGAGGTGGATTCCGAATCCCAGATAGATACTTCTGAATTCGGTTATAAAAAAGTCTTCGATTTATGGTATCTAAAATAAAAAGGGACGGTTCTCTCCATTCGAGAACCGTCCCTTTGATTCTATTTAACTTCTATCTCTTTAAAACTCTGCCACAATCCATGGATATTGCAGTAGCTAGAGGCGTAAATCGTTCCGGGTTTTTCGGTTTTAAAATTTAACCCAACTTCCGGATGCGTATAGACGGTGCTGGTATCGACGCCCTGAGCAGATTCTCCGTGAGCGCTGAATTCCGCTTTACCGATCTGACAGGGAAACTTCTCCCCTTTAGGCTGAAAATAAACCTCAATCCAACGGATATGATGTTCGGTTTTATTAGGATGGGCGATTTCTTTACCCACCGTCACCATGATTCGAAAAAACTCCCCTTTATTGACAATCTGAGGCGCTTCTATAACCGGAACATGTTTTTCTGTCTTCCAGTCGGCGCCCTGCAACAGGTCTTTAAGATCTGCCAATTTTTATCTCCTTAACTATTTAGCAGCAGCACTTCTTGGACTTGACAATCTTTTCAGCTTCTAACCAGTTCTCTAGATCCTTACCGGTCTTGCGGCCGCTTTTTTCATAGAGTTCCTGAGCTTTTTTCTTAATTGCTTCGGTAAGCTGCGCGCTCGAACACGACGATTCCATTTTCTTTATCTTAATCTGTGCCATTGTGTTACCCTCCTTTTTTACTTTGAATTTTCCAGAATTTAATCAAATAATTTTATCTTGACCTGGGGCCTCTGTCAAGCAGAATAATCCCGGGCCGGGAATCAGCGCGTTACAAAATTAAAAAGGTACCCGATAAAGATTATAGCTAAGGTAGTTATACCAAAGAATATCGCGATTAACTTTAACTTCATCGCCCGGCGCAGCATAATCGCCTCCGGCAGGCTTAGAGCCGATACCCCCATCATAAAAGCTAACGCCGTTCCCAAGGGAAATCCTTTTTGGAATAAAACGATGGCTACCGGAAGTATCGCCGCGCAACTACCATATAAAGGGACGCCTAAAAGAGTGGCAATTGGGACTGAGAAAAATCCCGCTTTGCTGACGATGCCCTGCACGGCTTCCTGAGGTATAAAATTATGAATTAAAGCCCCTATCCCGACGCCGACCAATATCCAGAGCCAAAGCTTTTTAATAATCGAAACCGCCTCGCTGACGCCAAAAAGCAGCCTGCTCTTAAAACCATGATAAAGTTTACCTTCGCTAAAGACAGCCTCATCAGGCCGGATAACATCCTTAACCAGCAATCCTTCCAAGCGCATCCTTCCTAAAATCAATCCCGAGACCACACCAATAGCAATACCACTTAAGACATAGGCAAGCGTAATCTTCCAGCCGAAAAAGCCAAACATCAACACTACCAAATATTCGTTAATAATCGGAGAGGTTATCAGAAAAGAAAAAGCAATCCCTAAAGGAATACCCGCCTCCAAAAAACTAAAAAAGATGGGGATTGACGAACATGAGCAGAATGGCGTAAACGCGCCAAAAAGGGAAGCGAATAAATTCCCTGTCCATCCTCTTTTATGCAACCAGCCCTTAATTTTTTGCTGAGAAATAAATGTCCTCAAAAAACCAATGGCTGTAATCATCACAAAAATCAAAAAGATAATTTTTATCGAATCATAAAGAAAGAAATTGAGCATCCCCGCCGGTTTGGATGAACCGGGAAGCCTTAAAAATTCATAAACCAACCAATCAACGCTTAACTGCAACATGATTTATTTTTTCCTTCGGCTGATTTACCGCAGCAGGGCTTGGATTTAGCCTCTGCCTCCATCTTTTTGTCAATTTTATCAGATAATTGTACGAAAAATCTTTTAATCTTACCCAGCAATGATATCTTGGCTTCTTGCTCCATCTTTAAATCCGTCCTTTCTTAATTGGAAACTTATTTAATCCTGCCTAAAATCTATCGACTTAAGGCCAGGTATTTGTTATAATAACTTAATTATACGCTCGCTTTAATCTTAATTCAACGAATAAAAATTAAACGTATTTTGAGGTTAAATTATGTCAAGAATTAAAAAAATCGGGGAAATCCTGATTGAACAAGGGTTAGTGACTAGAAGACAACTTAGATTCGCCTTAAAAAC
>CAYIFW010000007.1:2418-29284 GCA_964362795.1 uncultured Planctomycetales bacterium
GCTGATGATGACCTGCTTAAACAGGCTTTTAATTCTAATAAGGTCATCCTGGCTGCCACAATCAGTGAATACGGATATTTAGCTATTCCCGATGACCTATTACTCGGCGATAAAACTACTTATGGTATCACCACCAAGCTTCAGGATGAAGACGGCATAATCCGCAGAAACTTAATTTACCTGGTTAGTAAAAAGAAAAAACAAGAGGGCTTCTTGTCCTGGGAGATGCAAATTCTTAAGTCCATCAAGGGAATTGACCCTGCGTCCATAACAGAAAAACTTAACACCATTACTTTTAAAAATAAGTTCGGCGAAAAGTGGGATGTCCCTGTGGACCCTATCGGTAAATCTTTCCTGATACATTTCCGCGCGCATACTAAAGATTTTAAAAACATCTCCTTTTACCAGGCCCTAAAAGGAAACTTTGACCCCCGATTAATAAAAAATAAAATTGTTTTAATCGGTGTTTTACCTGCCCTGTTTCAGGATATCCATAACACCTCTTTTGGTTTCTTACCCGGTGTGGTTTTAAATGCCAATGCTTTACTTGCTCTTTACACGCATGACTTTTTAATTAGAATACCCAAACCTATCAAAAGAATAGTGGTAATTATCGGAGTAACTTTAGCTTCTATATTTTTATTATTCCTTAGCCCGCCCGGGGCCGCGATAATGATTACTTTGGAAATATGCTTATTTTTTATCTTAAGCTACATCCTTCTTGTCTCTGGCTACGCCTGGAACTACTCCGCTTTTCCAGGTATTGTTATAATTTGCCCCCTGCTTGCTAAAACTCTGCTAAATAGAAAATTCCTTGATTTCATAATTAAAATGTGGTCTAATATCGGAGGTGAATAAAATAGACAAGGGGGCTGAATATGTTGACAAACCTGAAAAATATTAGTTTTATTCTATTAACGGCTTTTATTTTATCTTCTTGCTGTTTATCTCCGACTACCACGATAAATATAACCGATACCAAAACGGCTTCGGGAATAGATGAAAAACTAATGCCTATCGGAGCAACTAATGTTTTTCCTGAGGGAACCCAGAAAGTATTCTGCTGGTTTCAATGGAAGGATACGGAAGTCAATACCACAGTCATTGCCCGCTGGTACTTTGTCACCGACAATATTCACATCTTGGATTATAACTTTAGCATACCCAGAAAACAGGGCTCAGGAAGCGTTTCATTGACGATGCCGGAAGGCAAAAAACTACCGACTGGTCAATATCGAGTAGATTTGAATTTCGGCAAACAAACTTTAAAGTCCAATACCTTCAAGATACAATAATAAAATTATTGCTTTTCATTCTCTGCTTCTAATCGTATCTTAGTATCCATCACCGGCCCTTCAACTCCGAACGGAATGCCTGTTCCATAAGTCGGAATTAAATTTTTTCCTCCGGGGAACATCAATTCAACCTTAGTTCCTTCATTAATTTCTCTGATAATCAGCGGCTCAGCTATGGGTAAGGCCATATTTGGAGTAATGCCTTCGAATGTCGGCTGAACAATAGGCTGCGGAAGATTACCGGAAGTACCGACATCTTTAAACAATGGTTCGGGTAAAGTAGCTTGGGCAGTATTACCCAGGAAAGTTTCTTCTGTTGCAACCTGAGGAAGATTCGATTGCGCTCCTACTCCGCTAAATCCTTCAGGCACAATAATTGCCGGTAATTCGCTCTCTGAAGTTGTGCCTTCAAATGATGTTGGCTGAAGAAGAACTGTTTGTGCACCTGCACCTATAAATGTCTCAGCGGTAGTAATTACTGGTAATGAACTATCCGAAGCAGCCCCTTCAAATAATACTGGCTGAGGCACAGAAACTCCTTGAGGAATTGCGATTGGCGCAGTAATCGGTGGTGCTGACATCAAAACTGGTGCCAGCATAACTATAGGCATTGGTACAGCAGCACCGAAAATCATGGGCATCATACCTCCGAAACCAAACATAGATGACATAGTAGTTATCGGCTGAGTAAATTGCGGCATAGATAAATTAGCGTAATCCGAAGCTGGCAAATCAACAATATTAGCCGTAGCTGTAGGCGCGCCCACTAAAGAAAGACTGTAGTTACCGGAAGCTCCCCCTGCCAAAGATGACGCAGCTGTTAAACTCACTGTTCTAGCGCTACCTATCCCCCTATCGCTAAATACCACAACAGGTGTTAAGGTAACATCGTCTACCCCTGCAATACCGACAAGAGTAAGGCCATTGTTATTAATAGTAGCGCTAGTAGTACCGTCATAGGTTTTATTATTAACGGTAAAAGATCCTCCAATGGTTAAAGTTTTTTTATCAATAGCAAAATCAGCCGAGGTGAAAGTAACCGTATAGTGAGTGCCGGCTAAACTGCCTTGAGTAATAGCATAAGTTCCAATGTTTTCACCGGCTGTGCGGCTAAGGGCTCCGGCACCACCACTGACAAAATTTCCGCTGGTAATCGTATAAGTAAAAATCGGGTCCGCGGCGCCATAAATTTTACTCTGCCCGCTATCCGCGGTTACGGAAACTAAAAACTTGCCGCTAGTTAAGGTGAGTGTGCCGGTAACCGTGGGACTGATACTTAAAATAACACCATTGGCATTGTTAACTGTAAGATTAAAAATCGTAGCCGGTAATTCCGCACCGGTAGTTTGAGTACTACTTCCTTTGTATTGCAGCGTAGCTGAGCCACCATAGGTTAGGGCAGCAGAAACCGTTGCTGTTCCTTCCATGGAAAGAGTGCCATTAACGATTACACCGGATATTGTTTTTAAACCTGAACCTGCGAAAGTAAGATTGTTAAAGGTTGTGTCGGTAATAAACTGCGTAGTACCGTTAAAATTAACCGTACCGGAGTTATACGTAAAGGTGCCGTTATTATCCCAGTTACCGGCTAAAGCAATATTATAGTTATTAGCTGAAGTTGTATCCAAAGTAGCCCCGCTATCAATGGTTAAGTTGCCGGTTAAAGCATTACCTGAAGTGAGATTACCGGTTAATGAATAAGTAGTTGCGCCGGAGAGCTGAAGGTTATTGTAGGCAACGGTTGCGATATTGGTGGCTGAAATTCCTGAGTATTTAACGGTTGAGCCGGTGCCTTTGTTAAAGGTAGTTACCCCTAAAGGAGAGCCGGTGTCGGAGATAGTTAAGGTATAAGAACCGGTGCCTAAATTCAGGGTTCCTGCTCCGCTGCAGGAGGTGATGGTTGCATTTGAGCCAAGGGTTACGGTGCCGGTAATGGTTAAGGCGCCTAAATCCGCGGCATTGGAAGAAGAATTGGTCAGCGTTGTCGTGCCGTCAAAGGTAAGGGTGCCGCTTCCTCTGGTAAAGGTAGCGCTTCCGGTATTAGACCAGTCCCCGGCAAAGTTCATATTTTTGTTGTTGGCGTTAAAAGTCCCTGCGGAATTAAGGAAAGTTCCGTTTACATCTAAAGCATCCTGCAGTTGTAGTGTTCCTGAACCAGAATGGGTAAGGTTGTTGAACGATTCGCCTGCAGAAGTAAGCTGTTGAGTGCCTGAGCCGTTAAAAATTACGGTTGAGCCGGTTGTGGTAAACACTGCTTGTGTCGAGGCAATAGTGAAATTTCCTCCTACAGTAAGTGTGGAATTGGTAATATTCAGGGTTTTTGTGGCGGTATCTCCGGAAACCCCTACAGTAATACTGCCGGTAACAGTCAGGGCATAGCCGTTAGTATTCCAGGTGGCAGTCCGGCCGGTGAACCCGTCTGTCGTGATATTTAAGCCATTAAGAGTAACGTCTCCGGTCTGGCTGATTACCGTATTATTGTTACTCACGTTAATACTAGTGCTATAGCCGTTAGTTAAGGCAGGCAGGTTTACAGTGCCGGAAGTGCTGTAAAAATTAATTTGCGAAGTAGAAAATGTGGAAGCGCTGTTAAAGCTAAATACATTGCCGTTGCCGATCATGCACACGGTATAATTGCCGGTCAAGGTCCCTGAGCCTATGGTAAGTTGGTTTATTACTCCGATAGTACTTTGTAAAGTAGTGGTGTTTCCGTTCTGGCCGCAGGTCAGATTATAAAATCCGTTGCTCCAGGGTGCGGTAAGGTTACTATAAGTAAGATTACCAGTTCCGGTTAAGACAATGGAGGCGGAATTATACCCTGTTTCGCCGTTAGCGCCGTCAACACTAAAGTGGCGGCCGACAGTAATCGTAGAACTGCCGGCAGAGACTTGGCTGAGGGTAAGGTCGTTGGCTACGCTTAAGGCATCGTTTAGGGTTAGGGTGTAATAATAACCCTCGGAATCATTAGCACCGTTAACGGTGAGGTTATAAAATGATTGTCCGCCTGAAGTAATGGAGTTATCGGAGGTAGTAAATACTACCGTGCCTGAATTATGCGTAAAGGTGCCGGCAGTGCGGCTGAAGTTTCCGGTAATATTCAGCGTGCCGGAGGTAGAAGTAAAGGTGCCGCCGGTGAGGCTAAAACTTGCCATATTCAAGGTAGCGGAGCCGCCATTAAAGGTTCCGCCTGCCTGAGAAAAGGCGCCTATAGTGAGAGTAGAGACATTTACCGTGATAGTGCCGGTATAAGTACCGGCTATGGTAAAGGTTCCGCCTGACCATGTCCCGGCGTTATCTATACTGCAGTTGGCGGTAGAGGTATTATTAAAGGTAACTGTTTGGCTGCCGGTAGGAACGGCGTTTCCGTCCCAGTTAGTAGCTGTAGACCAGAGGCCGTTTCCTGAACCATTGTCCCAGACCGGGTCTATGTCAAAGTTTATGTTATTTCCGGAATCAATGCCGATAGGAATATTCACCAGATTTTGGCTATAAGCATCGCTGATGTTTATTCTTTCTAAAGTATAGGTGTCGGTTTGAACATTTAAGTAATACTGGCTGCCTGGAGTTTGAGAGCGTAATTTAATATAATATTCTTCAGGGCCCTGGTCAGGTGCGCCAACAATGGTAAGAGAGTTGGTAAAGGTGTAGGTCTTGCCAGCTTGGAAGTAAAGCTCCTTATCCGGAGTGGTGCAGATAAAGTTGTAGAAAGTAATGTTGCCGCTGATGTTGGATGGTTTGGATGAGTCGATAAATGTTACGGTGTAGGTTGAGGTATCAAAGGTGCCGGTTTGGATATTCAGATTACCGGAGATAGTCAGGTCTCTTTGTAAAGTAAGTGTGCCGGTATAGCCGTTAAGCGTAAGGTTATCAATAGAACCAGCGAATACAGGATCAATAAATGAGTTTTTATTGGGATTGGTTCCGGTTATTCCATCAAAAGTAACGGTATCAAATGCGGTTGGGGTTGTTCCTGTATCCCAGTTATCGGGGTCGCTCCAGTTGGAGGTTGGGCCGTTGCCGGTCCAGAATGGATCTAAATCAAGGTTGGTGTTGTTGCCTAAAGAAGAAGTATGTAAAGCCTTCAGCGGAGGGCCGCGGATATTGTTTAAATTGGAAATTAAGGAATACTGGATATCAGTTTGACCAAGTGGATTAATAGACCATTGTTTAGTCGGATCAATTGAGGTTAAGGTTAGAAGGTTGCCATATTCACCTCTAAAGGTTAAAGTACCTAAAATAGCTTGAGTTTTTTCAGAATCGAACTTTACGATTTTGCCGGGCTCATTAATTGAAAAATCATAGAATATATTGTCACCTTTAACTAAAGCGTCTTGGCTAGATACTAAAGCAACATGGGAGAGTTGTGGATTAAAGTTCCCTAAATTAACCCAGTCCTTACCTATATTGTAGCTGGTGTTTGAGGCATTAAGGGTAACTCCCGGGTTAATGGTTAAGGAACCTTGAGTTGTAATAGTTGAGTTAAGTAGTTGAGTGAATGTTACCGGAGCGCCACCTTGCTTAAGAATTAAATCTCCGGCAGAATTAATATTGGCCAGCGTACTTGCCCCGGATGCTTGAATGGTGATATCACCGTAACCAAGAGTAGAGATAGTGGTGCCTTGAGACTGGGTAAACACTCCAACTCCATCAAGATCATTGTCAGCAAGAAGTTGGAGGTTGCCGGAATAAGTAGTAATATTTGCATCTATGGCAATGCCACCGGCAGATTCTAATGTAGTATTGCCGACTGTAATAAATTCGCTAGATACATTTATAAAATCTTGGGATTGAATAATGATGGCGGATTTATTTTCGGTAGGATCCTGCGCAACTGTTTCTAAAGTTCCTGAAACGCTTACCTTATTATTAGCCACAATTCTAATCACTCCCTCTTCTTCAACTATACTTGTTGCTCTAACAATGCCGGTTTGATTTACTGCGTTCTTAAAAATGTTGCGGGCAGTATTAGCAGTCATGGCTACGGTAACACCTTGAATGGATCCGGAGTTAGCTACGGCGTCTTCTACTTTTGTACCATTGCGATCAACAACTTCACCTGATGTATTTTCATTAATCTCAATTGCAATTAAGCCTCTTCTATCAAAACTTACAGTAGTCTTATCTCCTGATGCTAAATGCACTGAACCGGCACGCGCTAAAACAATACCAGTGTTAGCTACGGCACTACCCATAAGAGCAATATTGTTGCCTTCGATTGTGCCCTCATTAAGCAGTTGCGCGTAATTAGAACCTTGATGTTCAAAGATGTAATTTCCGTTTAAGAAGTTGTTGGTGGAAATGTCCAATGTGGAGGCAATCATATTATCCACATTGACACGCGCGCTGGGTGCAAAGTAAATACCATTAGTATTAACTAAAACCCACAAGCCTTGATTACAGGTGATGCCGCCAAAAATATTGGATGTGGAATTGCCAGAGACCTTATTAAGCATCCTGCTATCAGTTGACGGCATCACGATATTAAACGAAGCATTACTGCCAATATTAAAAGAGGAAAAACTCAAAACGCTTATTGCGTTTTGAGCGGTAATAGTCATAGAATTAGTGGCTTGATTAATATCGACTTGGGCGCCACCGGCATCGCTAATTACCGGAAGCTCATTGGACGCAGGAATAGCCGCTTCATCAGCAAAACTAGCGCTGCTGAAAGAAGCGCAAATTATGGCTGCACAAAGAATTATTTGAGATACTAACCGTAGATTCTTCATCCATCACTCCCTTACCTGTAATACCTGGGTATTTGGCAATTTCCAACCAAAGTATACCATATAAGTGGGAATTTACAAGGGCTTGCAATATATGGTATTGAGAGTATTTTACCTTGAAATTACGGGAAAACTGCAGTAAAACGAGGAAATTATTGCTCTTCTTTGACCTTTTTTAAGCGGATTTCAGTATCCATAACCGGCCCTTCTACTCCAAATGGAATCCCTAGTCCATAAGTAGGGATTAACTCTTCGCCTCCAGGGAACATCAATTCAACTCTATAAAACAGATATCTCATCCCAAATTTAACCTGCTATGCCACTTCTTCCATCGCTTTATTAATCCGTTTAAGAGCAGTGTCCAAATTAAAATTCTTGCGTTCATCCGGTTTCAACACATCAAATAACTCAACTTCAATACGAACGCCCATATCGCTAATTTCTTGATCAGAACGCCCTAAATTAAACCTGTATTTCTTCAAATCAGTATCAAATTCGTCTTCAGCTAGTTTTCTTTTAAATAGTTGTAAAAACTCTAGATCCTTGAAATTAAATCCAGCCTTTAAAAGATACCCCAGATCATAAAAATCTCTAGGGGCTATCGTAAGGCGCGTGGCCGCAGCTCTTAATTTCTCCGCGACAATCTCTTTGAGAGCAAAACAATTAACGGATCCCCCGTCAAAAAGAGGCTCATTTGTGAAGGGATGCAAAAAAGTATGGCTGACTTTCTTTTTTAAAACCGGCAGCAACGGATTGAACCGCAACCCAATTTCAAGTTTCACGGCCTGCGTTTTATCTATAACCACTGAATCATACTCTATATAGAAAATATATTGCTTCGACACATTGCGCCCCGCTTTATCAACCCCTTCAACAGTCATTCCGCGGCCTTTCGCAAATTCTCCAATCTTTTCTTTAATGGGTTTCATTAAATTACTACGCACGGTTCGTGTTAAATCCCCCGCAGGCAGTTTCATTGAAAAATCCAAATCTTCGCTCAATCGGTAATATGAGTAGCATATTTTGTTAAGGCATGTTCCGCCTTTAAATATCAGGCCGTCACTTAAGCTATTATTAATTCCGGCAAGCAGAATCGTTATGTAATAATCTTTTTCTAAAAGCCCTAATGAAAAACCCGTCTGACTGGATGTACGTTCAAGAATTTTCAAGAACTCATCTTTATTATTGTGAATCATCAATGATAACCTTCCAGGTTTTATTAATTTCGCCCTTTCTGGCTTTTGAACCATAGAGAGTAACTAATGTATTTCTGTTTTTAACGCTTCTTAGAAGAGGAGCGAGTATCGGCATAGCAATACCGGCTTTTTCCAGTATAAAACCTATTCGCTTACGAGTAGAAACATTGGGGAATATTGACGCGTATTTGATGAGTTTCTTTAAATCGGTCTTATTTGACAAACTTGCTTCCCGGAAGATTTCCAAAGCCTTTTTAAGCCCTCCCACAGGGTCAGAAAAATAAACAAGATCAATAAGTGTTCTCTCCCTATCGCTCACAATAACCTGAGATTTCCTGATGTTTATCTTTTCAAGGCCATACAACCGAGTGGCCGGTATTTTAAGAAGCTTAAACACAATACCCCCGATCTCCCGTTCACGTTGAAGCGAAGTATTTAAGATATAAAATGTTTGAAATATTTGTTCCGTCAATCCGTAATAATTAAATATCGTTGAGTAACCTACGTAGTAATTACCCCCGGGGAAAAGAACCGACGGAATCAAAAACTCATTAACCTGGCTCCCCGCAGGCCCAGATTCTAAAGGCGAATAATAATAGATGCCCCTAATGATCGGCTTCAGAATTCCCTTTTTCTTAAGTTGATAAATAACCTGACGCGTCAAAAAGGATTGGCCAAAAAGCTTATCAAACTGCTCCTTAGTAATAATTGTCGCTTTCTCGTATGAAAGGCGCGCGATAACTTCTGTTTCTTTAGGGCCAAAATATTTTGCCATTTTGCTATCTCATTGTTTTATAATTTACGGTTATCAGTCATTAAACGATTATCGTAAATTTCTTATATAACAAAAAACCGAAGTTGTCAACAAAAATATCAAACGGTTTCCCTTAAAAAATACTTTATCGCAAATTAAAAAATAATGCTTATCCACAAATCGCCCGCAATAAGTAGGCGTATTTATCACTCTTCTTTTACCTTCTTCAATCGTATTTCAGTATCCATAACCGGCCCTTCTACTCCAAATGGAATCCCTAGTCCATAAGTAGGGATTAACCCATATCCACTGGGGAACATCAGTTCAACCTTGGTTCCTTCACCGATTTCCCTGATAATTAGCGGCTCGGCCGTAGGCAGATTCATATTGGGAGTAATTCCTGCAAATACAGGCTGGATAGTAGGCTGCGGAAGATTACCAGAAGTAGTAATACCTTTAAATAAAATCTGCGGCAGATCAGCCTGAGCCAAGCTTCCCTGGAATTCTTCTGGAATTACTGGTATGGGTAAATTGCCTGAGGTAGTAATATTTTTAAATAAGGGCTCAGGTAAATTCACTTCAGCAGTATTACCTAGAAAAGTTTCTACAGTAGCAACCTGAGGAAGCATTGTTTGTACGCCTGCACCAATAAATGTTTCAGGAGTAGTAACTATTGGCAACACACTCTCAAGAGTAATGCCTTCAAATTTCGGTGCAATAATAAGCTGTGGCAGATTAGTTTGAACCTGGATTCCTCTAAATTCATTTGAAGTTATTGGTACAGGTAAATTAGAAGAAGTACTAATACCTCTAAACAAAGGTTCCGGTAAATTTATTTCAACAGTATTGCCCAAGAATGTTGCTTGGGTGGAAACCTGAGGAAGATTTACATGTGCTCCCGCACCGCTGAATGCTTCAGGCGCAATCGCAGTTGGCAGTAAACCTTCTGAAGCTATACTGTGAGGCACAGCTACAGGTGCAGGCATAGAAATTACCTGAGGAACTGCTATTGGTACAGCAACCGGTGCTGCTATCGGCATAATTGCCGGGGCCATCATCACCGCAGGCATCGGCATAGCGCCACCAAAAGCCATGGGCATCGGAGCCATACTCATCCCAACCAAAGGTATGGCCATTGATTGAGTAAAGCGCGGCATATATAGATTACTTGTTCCTTGTTCTAAAGAGCCACGGATACTTGATTGGCCAAGACTATCTACAAGACGATTATCGACAAATACAAAACCCGGGATTGATCCTGAAAAAGTATAAGTACCGGTTCCTTTAACAGAGATTGAAGTCATGTCTTGCATACCACTTGCAGATAAAGTTAAAGTTCCGGTAACATTAGTATTAATCGGATTACTTTGTGTTCCGGCATAACCGGTAACAGTAACATTTAAGGTTGTTCCTCCGATCGTGCCGCTACCAGTAAGATTACCATTAATAGTCACTGTAGAGGTGCTGGCAGTAAGCGTGCCGTTTAAGGTGAAGTTAGAGGTAATAGTTAAGGCGTTGTTGCCGGTTGAGAGAGTCGCGCCACTATTAATGGTAAGGCTGACAATGGTGGTTGCAGCAGCCAGGGTGGGCTGATTAGCGGTTGATGGAATAACTACCGTATCGGTAGTTGAAGGCACAGTACCTAAGTCCCAGTTACCCGCGGTATTCCAGTCGGTTGAGACAGAACCGGTCCAGGTGAATGTTGTGCCGCTTGAGCCAAGTACCCAGTTAGTAGTTGTGCCGCTTAATGAAGAGGTACTTCTGGCAACAAGCTGTAAACCTGCTGAAGCATCATTATTGGTGACATTGACATTGTTAATGCTCTGAGTAGCTCCGGAGTTAAGTGTAAATTTAGGTATAGCCCCTGCTCCTGTATCATTGATGATGATTGGATTAGCAGCTGTGCCGGTTAGGGTCAGATCATGGGTAACGGTCTGGGTTGAGCCTCTTGTTAAAGTTAAAGTTTTGCCTGCGGTAGCAGAAGCTAAATCATAAAAGGTAGTTGAGCCGCTTAATGTCGAAGTCCCGCTTCCATCAAAGGTAACGGTGTTGGCATTCGGGGTGAATGTTCCGCTATTTGCCCAGTTGCCGGCTAAGGTTATACCATAGCTATTAGCTGAAGTTGTATCAAGCGTAGCTCCGCTGTCTATGGTTAAGTTGCCGGTCATGGCATTGGTTCCGGTCAGGTTGCCGGTTAAGTCGTATGTCTCAACGCCGGATAATTGCAAGGAGTTATAGGTGGTGGTAGTAACATTGACATTGCCTGCGGAGTTGGTGGCTGAGTATTTAACAGTAGAGGTGCCCGGGGTAAGGGTGCCGTTATTGGTGAATACCGTAGCAGTTGAGCCGGCATTGGATAGGGTCAAGGTGTATCCTGATGAGGCAAGATCAAGGGTATTATTGGCGTTAATGGTTAAGGTATCCACCTTCAGGCTAGAGGCCAGGGTGAGTTTATTATCCGCAGCTGTTCCTGAGGTCTTGCCGATGGTGACTGCGCCGATATTCTGGACTCCGGCGGTAGAATCGGTATAGGTTGCAGCAGATGTGCCGTCGAAGGTAATTGCTCCTCCCTTGGTAAAGGTAGTGCCTGCATCAAGCTGGAAGTTGCCGGCATAGGTTTGGGTCTGGGAGTTGCAATTAAGGGTACCTGCCTGCAGGCGGAAAGCGCCGTTAACATCAAGGGCTGCGCCTAATTGGAAGGTATCGGTTGTTGCGTCAGTTGAGTTAACGGTCAAGTTTTGATAATTCCAGTTAATAAGGGTATAGGTGTCGGCAGCGGAGTCGCCGTCTCCGGTATAGGTTATAGTTGAGCCAGAATTGTGGGTGGTGGTGCCGGTAATAGAAACAGTTTCGCTGCCGCGCAGCTGCAGGGTTCCGGAGTTATCAAAGTTTCCGGTTACGGTTAAGTTATAACCGCCCAGGCTTAATACCGCCCCGGAGTTGATCGTCAGGTTGTTGGTCGTGCGGTTAGCATTTAATGCCGGGTCATTGGTTACGTCCGCGATAACCACGTCATCGGTTGAATCTGGGACATAGCCGGTATCCCAGTTAGCCGCGGTAGCCCAGCCGGTATCGGTTGAGCCGTCCCAGGTAAGCGCGGGGTGGAGTTTGGCTACGAAAGCGTCTATACCGCCGTTGTGCGTGGTATCATAGGCGCCGGAAGTAACGGGAAAATTGCTGGAGGCGGTTTCCCCGGTGATATAAATATTGCCGGTAGAATCAACGGTAATGCCCCAGGCAACATCCGTGCCCTGAGAGGTTCCTGATTCGCTCAGATACGTAGAGTACAGTAAGCCGTTTCCAGTAGGGTTAAGTTTAGCCACATATGCATCGCTGCCGCTGCCGCTGTGGGTGGTATCGTAGGCGTTTACCGTAGTAGGAAGGTTAGTGGAAGCGGTATAGCCGCTGAAGTAAAGATTGCTTAAGGAATCCACAAAAACCGAGGAGCGGCAGGAGTCATTTCCGTTTCCTCCGAAATAAGTGGAGTAAATTAGGCTGTCTGCACCGCTTGAGGCAGGGTTGATTTTAGCCAGCCAGGCATCTAAACTGCTGCCGGCAGTGCTCTGGTAAGCATTTTTTACCGGGAAATTGCTGGAAAATGTGTATCCTCCAACATAGATATTCCCGGAGGTATCTACAGCAATACCCCAAGGTCCATCCGTACCGCCGCCTCCCAGATACGTGGAGTAAAGCAAGTCAGCCGCGCCTCCTGCGGCAGGGTTAAGCTTTAAGACAACTGCATCACTGTCGGCTTGGTTGGTTTGATATTGGTTTAGGGTGGGGAAGTCGGTTGAGGCGGTTTGTCCGGCAAAGTAAATATTGCCTGAGGCATCTACCGCTACGCCGGACCTAGCGCTATCATCGCCGGTTCCGCCAAGAAAAGTAGAATACACCAGGTCAGCCGCCCCTGCTCCGGCAGGGTTAAGCTTAAAAACTACGTAGTCATTAGTCCCGCCGTTGTGCGTGGTGTCGTAGGCGCCGGCAGTAGTGGGGAAGTCGGTGGCGACATCGGCAGTCCAGCCAGTAGCATAGATGTTGCCGGAGGTATCAATAGTTAAGCAATTACTTCCGGTAACTACGTCACTACCGCTTGCTCCGATGTAAGTAGAGTATAATAATGCATCTCCGGCAGCATTTATTTTGGTAATAAAAATGTCATTGCTGCCGTTACTGGAGGTATCATAGGCTCCGGCAGTGGTGGGGAAGTTGGTTGAGGCGGTATAGCCGGCAACATAAGCATTGCCTGAGGTGTCCACAGCAATAGACCAAGAAAGATCACTGCCCGATCCGCCTAGAAAAGTAGAATAAACTAAACCGGTCCCGGTAGAATTTATTTTAGTGATAAAAACATCATTTGTTCCGGCATTATGCGTGGTATCGTAAGCGCCGATAGTGGTAGGAAAATCCGTAACTACATCGACAGTTACACCGGTTATATAGGCATTTCCAGAGGTGTCGATAGCAATGGAATAGCCATAGTCATTACCACTTGCCCCTAGGAAAGTGGAATAACTTAAAGTAGTCGGATCAATGATCAGTGGATAGCGAGAATCGTATCCTTCAACCGCAAAACCGTAGCTATCCGCAGAAAGCAGGGTATAATTTGCCGCCACTTCCCGGATTTGTCCGTCTATTTCCTGGTAAGCATAGGGCCTTAATTCTTTAAGCTGTTGGCCGCCTGATGCCGTAACGATAAGGTTTCCCTGGGAATCTATGCTCAGGGTTTGACTATCGGCGTAGCCCAACCGGATATTCTGGTAGTTTGCGGATGGAGAAATAATAAATTCCGATTCCAAAAGTCCCTGTTTAGAGCTATAAGAAAGATTTATCCCCGAGTATAATTGCTGGTAGGTAAGCCGAAAATAACCGGGTATAGCAGTATGCTGCTGACTAGGGTCACTGCCCAAAAGATAGTTAAATTTGGCTTCGCTTTCTAAGTCCGCGACAATCTTCGGAGAGGGGCTAGCGCCGATAAATTCAAGCCGCAGCGGCAGCCAACGGTACACCCCCTCTTCTCCGACAACCGATTCCCTGAAAAAATTATATACCCCTTGAGAAGTGAAATAAAGCAAGCTATTACTAGAGAGAGCGTAGAATTCTATATTTTGATCAAGCAGTTGGCCGTAATTAGGGATAAAATATAACGGTAAGCGCGCCAAATTCAGACTGCCATTCCAGTTTAGCGAACCGGAAGATTTATTTACGGTTATTTTGCCGTAAATTGTTCCTCGCAAGTATGAAAGTGACTGATCGGAAGAACCAATAAAATTTATACCGGAATAGATCCAAACGTTAGGATTGTCAATTGTAAGATCCCCGTTGAGATTAACGCTAAAAGCAGAATCTCCCCCTTGTTGGTTATAGCCAAAATAAGTATAGCCTTCGGAGATAAAAGAAAGACTGCCATTAACAGTAAGCAGGGGATAATTTAATCCTTTGATTAAACCGGAAGAGATATTCAGATCTCCGAATATAATCAGGTCACGTTGTAAGGTGAGGATACCGGTATAACCGTTTAAAGTCAGGTTGTCGATGGAACCTTGAAATGCAGCATCAATGAATGAATTTTTATTTGGATTTGTGCCGGTTATGCCATCAAAGGTTACAGTATCGAATGCGGTTGGGGTAGTTCCTGTGTCCCAGTTATCGGGGTCGCTCCAGTTGGAGGTTGGGCCGTTGCCGGTCCAGAAGGGATCTAAATCAAGGTTGGTGTTGTTGCCTAAAGAAGAAGTATGTAGTGCTTTAAGCGGAGGACCGCGGATATTGTTTAAATTGGAGATTAAAGAATACTGAATATCAGTTTGGCCTAAAGGATTAATGCTCCATTGTTTGGTTGGGTCGATTGAAGTTAAGGTTAGAAGATTACCGTATTCACCTCTAAAGGTTAAGTTGTTCAGGATAGCCTGGGTAGATTCAGATTCGAATTTTACGATCTTGCCGGGTTCGGTAATGGAGAAGTTATAAAAAGTATTATTGCCGCGGACTAAGGCATCTTGACTGGATACTAATGAGACCTTGGATATTTGCGGGTTAAAGACGCCTGCGTTAATCCAATCTTTGCCGATATTATAATTAGTGTTTGCAGCATTAAGAGTAACACCGGGGTTAATGGTTAAGGAACCATAAGTTGTAATGATTGAATCTTGTAATTGATTATAGGTTACGGCTAAACCGCCTTGTTTAAGAATTAAACTTCCGGCAGAATTAATATTGGCAAGGGTGCTTGCGCCAGATGCCTGGATTGTAATGTCACCATAATTGATGGTGGATATAGTTGTATCTTTGGCTTGATAGAATGCACCCACTCCATCTAAATCACTATCCGCAAGAAGATCAAGGTTGCCGTTTTCTACTGTTAGATCAGCATTAACATTTATATCTTCATTAGCGCTAAGTATGGTATTTCCTTCTGTCTTAAATTCTGCGCTGACATTTATATTTTTGTTGCTAACGATTCTAATCACTCCCTCTTCTTCTACAACTTGAGTAGCTTTTACAATTCCGGATAAATTCACTGCGTTTTTGAAGATGTTACTTGCGGTTTGAGCAGTCATAACCA
Source organism: uncultured Planctomycetales bacterium (assembly GCA_964362795.1). Lineage (GTDB taxonomy): Bacteria > Omnitrophota > Gorgyraeia > Gygaellales > Profunditerraquicolaceae > UBA6249. The sequence goes on from CAYIFW010000007.1 coordinate 17,949, forward strand.
CGGTAACACCTTGAACGCTTCCGGAATTAGCAACAGCATCTTCTACTGTGTTGCCGTTTAAATCAAGAACTTGGCCTGAAGTATTTTCATTAACCTCAATTGAAACTAAACCTCTCCTGTCAAAACTTACCGTAGTCTTGTCCCCTGATGCCAGATGCACGGAGCCGGCGCGAGCCAAAACAATACCAGTATTAGTTACGGCACTACCCATAAGAGCAATATTATTGCCTTCGATTGTTCCTTCATTAAGCAATTGCGCGTAGTTAGAACCCTGATGTTCAAAAAGATAATTTCCGTTTAAGAAGTTGTTAGTGGAAATGTCTAATGTAGAGGCAATCATATTGTCCACATTGACGCGAGCTGTGGGAGCAAAATAAATACCATTAGTATTCACCAAAACCCACAAACCCTGATTACAATTGATGCCGCCAAAAATGCTAGATGTAGAACTACCGGTAACCCTATTAAACATTCTACTTTCAGCTGAAGGCATAACAATATTAACCAAAGCATTAGAACCAATATTAAAAGAAGAAAAATTCAAAACGCTTGAAGCGCTTTGAGCGGTAATGGTCATAGAATTAGTGGCTTGATTGATATCAACCTGGGCGCCGGAGGCATCAGCCAAAACCGGAAGCTCATTAGGAGCAGGAATAGCAGCTTCATCAGCAAAACTAATCCCGTTTAAAGAGAAAAGAATTACTGCAGCATAAATAATTATATATGATACTTCTCGCATGCTCTTCATAGGTTAACTTATATTATAATACTTACCTCTAATCTATATTAAGTATATCATATTACTAGAGATTTGCAAGATCCCTAAAGATTGGTGTTAACTATATTTCGCACTGCAACGCAAAATAGAAACTGGCTGGGCCTGAGCCGCCGCCTGGCTCATCTCCCAAATGTTTTGCCCACTCCAACCTTAGGTTAAAATTATTATTAAAATTCATCCTTAACCCGCCGCCAATACCCATCAGAAATTTATCTTCCTTCTCCCCTGCTAAGACTTTTTTATTCTTACCGCCGCCCAGATCGAAAAAGAACACCGGCTGGATCTGACGCCGCAAAGGAATCTGCGCATTACCGATTTTCCAAGAGGAAGGTATCAGATACATCGGGAACACCCAATCAAAATTTAAATTACCCCCGGCATCAGCCAGATAATCACCTTCCGGATAACCGCGGATAGAATTCATCCCTCCTAACTGAAACTGCTCGGAAGAAGGAAGCGTGTGGCTTGCCAATTGAAAATTAGAACGCATAATACAATAGCTGCTAAACGGCATCCGCTGAGTGCGACTCATCGGCTGTTCATACTTAAAGAAAAACCCTCCTGTACCTTCCCGGCTGGATGTCGGATGGTTACGGGTAGACGCGCCTAAAAAGTTTTGCGTAGAAAAATTAAATCTCGGAGAAATATTCGACTGGCCGTAATTATCGTTTTCAATAAAATTAAATTCAAAAAATGGTATGCGCAGCTGATCGCTAGAGGTAATATCTCCACCGGTTCTTTTCTTAATCGATTTAATATCCATCCCGATTTTTGCCGTGCCTTCAAAATCATCAGACAAATATAATTCCTTGTTCAAATACGGCGTATAGATCTGGGTTACGCCGGTAATATCCAGAGCCTTATATTCTTTACCAAGTTTCATATTAAAATAAGTTATATCCATACCAGCTTCGGTGCCAAAGGTATCCAGTGGAATACTGTAACCGATGAACTGGCCGAAAGACCCTTTTGAAGAGATGGTACTAGAAAATAATTTATCGCCATGCCCGGTAACATTACTGCCGCGCAGGGTAAAAGATGAACGGTATTTACCGGTCAGCCGGGTTCCCAGATTATCTTCGGCAAAACCAACATGCCAGGGAAATTGATCTTTTACTTTTAAGGTGATATCTGAGGTTGCCGGCTCTTTACCGGCAGAGATAACCGTCTTAACCTCTGTATCGGGATTTTTATTCAGGCGCAGGATATCTCTCTGGAGTTTTCTGATATTCAGGGGATCTTTTTTTTTGAGATGAAAATACTTTTCGAAATAACTTGCCGGATTCCACTTATTGCCTTCTACATTTACATCACCCATCAAGCCTTCAACGATTCTTATTTCAACAATGCCGTCTTTAATATCCTGCTCCGGAACAAAAACATTAGTCGTCAGATATCCTTTTTGTTCATACTTTTTATTTATCTTCTCAACGATTGTTTCCAGGTCGCTAAAGGTTATTTGCTTACCCAAGTATGGCTGATAGATAGGCGCAAGATCTTCTGTCTTAACTATAGCGTTACCAGTTGGTTTTATTCCTTGAAGAAGAAATGCCGGGCCCTCAGGTACGACGGCTTTCTTTTCATCAATAACTACTTTTGGAGGCTTGGATTTTTTCTCTAAGGTTTCACGCTCGCGCTCCGCCTGCATTCTAAAACGCTCAGCCTGCGGGCCGACTTCATCACCTGAAGGCTCCGCTGCATATAATACGAAGATAGACGAGAGAATGAATAATGCGAAGATAAAAACTGCGGCTATTTTGCTAGAATTACGCATAGCTTGATGCTTAATCCTTAAGGGAAATGGCTAAATTAACTTTTTTCTAAATTCGAGATATTATAAGCCAATTTCCGTCTTATTTCAAGTTAATTTTACTCTTTTTTACTCTTTTTAAAGCGATAATTCGTCTAAATGCTCCCAGCGCGCGTAGGCCTTTTCCAGCTCAGTTGACAAAAATTCTGACCTAGCCTCAGTTTTGGCGATTTTGGCGGGATCTTGCTGATAAAAATTAAAATCTGCCAACAGCGCGTAGAGCTCTTTCTGCTCTGCCTCTATTTTTTCAATTAACAACGGAAGGTCATCAAACTCGCGCTGCTCCTTAGAAGTAAGTTTCCGCGCAACTACAGGTTTCTTAGGCCGGATAATCTCTTTAACCGTTTTAGTTTTTTCCGGAGCCACTAACGCTTGTTTTCGCTGGATTAACCAATCATCGTAGCCACCGGTATACTCATTAATTAAACCGTCACCTTCCAAAACCATAGTCGAGGTGACTACATTATTCAAAAAAACCCGGTCATGACTAACTAAAAGTAGAGTGCCGGGATATTCCAGCAATAATTCTTCCAGTAGTTCAAGGGTCTCAATATCCAAATCATTAGTCGGCTCATCCATAACTAAAACATTCGCAGGCTTGGAAAAAAGCCGCGCCAGAAAAAGGCGGTTACGTTCCCCGCCCGATAAAACCTTGACCGGACTGCGCGCCCGGTCAGGCGTAAAAAGAAACTCCTGCAAATATCCGATTATATGTTTAGGTTTACCGTTAATCACAATCGTATCAGATTCTCCGTTAATATTTTCAGCAACGCTTTTATTTTCATCTAATTCTTCACGCAGTTGATCGTAATAAGCAATTTGAAGATTTGTCCCCAGGCTTACCTTGCCCCTTTGCGGCTCAAGTTTTCCCAACAAAAGGCGCAACAAAGTAGTTTTACCGCTGCCGTTAGGGCCGATCACGCCAATTTTATCGCCGCGCATTATTTGAGCGCTAAAATCCCTGACCAAACATTTTTCGCCGTAACTAAAACCAAGTTGCGAAACCTTAGCCACCCGCTGGCCCGAAGGGTCAGCTTGCTGCGCCCGCATACGCACCTGGCCCAGCGACTTGCGCTGCTGTTTTTTTTCTTCCCTTAAACGCTCCAACGCCTTAACCCGGCCTTCATTACGGCAGCGCCGGGCTTTGACCCCCTTACGGATCCAAATTTCTTCATCAGCTAACTTTTTATCAAAATGATCCCAACGCGCTTCTTCAATATCCAGCGCCGCTTGTTTATGCTCCAGAAATGTTTGATAATCACAGGCCCAGCTAAATATTTTCCCGCGGTCAAGTTCAATAATTCTGGAGGCTACCCGGGTCATAAACATCCGGTCATGCGTAACAAAAAAGACCGTGCCCGGATAATTAAGCAAAAATCCTTCCAGCCAAAGCATCGAATCAATATCCAAATGGTTAGTCGGCTCATCCAGCAGTAAAACCTCCGGCTTAAGTACCAGCGCCCTGGCTAAAAGCGTCCGGCGTTTTTGTCCGCCGGATAACTTGGAAAAATCACTATCCGGATCAAGCTTCATCTTAGCAATAACTTCTTCGACCTGATTATTCACATCCCAGCTGTCGGTATGGTTAAGTTTATCCTGCAACACATCCAGCTGTTTTAATAATTGCGGAGTCTGTTCTGTTTGCAGGCGATGGGTTAGATGATGGTGTTGACTTAAGAGTTCGGCGCGAAATCCCAGCCCGGAGAGAACAATATCAAAAACATTTCCCGTAATATCCACCGGCACCTCCTGCGGCAGATAGGCGACCTGAATTCCTTTTTGCACAATAACGTTGCCGGAGTCAACCGGCTGCTGGCCGGTCATCACTTTCATTAGAGTCGTTTTACCGGCGCCATTACGGCCAAGCAAAGCAATGCGCTCAGCAGTTTCTAATTGCAGGTTTAAGCAATCGAAAATAAGCGGCCCGCTAAAGCCAAGATTAATTTCCTGTAAACTGATTAACGCCATTTTTTAATAAACCTTTTTATTATTATAAGTGATTATAAACCAGCCGAACTTCGCAAGGTGAGTTTATTTATTTACTTGAGAGGATATTTCAAAATTACGGCCAAACTTTTTATTCTAGCGGAGCCGGATCCGGGCTAACCTGGGCATTTTTTCTAGCCAGTTTATTTTGCAATTTTTCTTCTTTTTTCTTTTTCTGGGCTAATTCTTTCTGGTGCTTTTTAAATGAATAGTTAACTTTCATCAAAATAACCTCATTCTGTTTTAGCGCGCAGGTGGCAGCACGCTTAACTTTTATTTACTACTTCCAAGTATTAATTATAGCCGGAATACCTGAATTATCAAGAGAATTCCAGGAATCCTGAAGCACTCTTCGGGCTAGGCGACGATCTGAATTTGCTGCTCAGCGAATTCCACGGAATCTCCGGCTCGCAGCTTCCGGCGAACGCGGTTTTCAACTTGGCCGTTAACTTTAACTGAACCGGCTAAAATATATTGTTTGGCTTGGGCTCCGCTGGCAGCAAAGTCTAAGGTTTTAAGCAAATTATCCAACTCAATAAACTCCAATTTAAGTTTAAAATCCATAATCAACGCCTTTATTTTAGAAATTAAACGCCGGGTGCTTAACGATAAGCCTCAAAGATTTTTTAAGCAAGCTTTTACCGGGTTCTTGACGATGCCACGGCGATGCGCCGGATGGATGCGGCAACGCGATAAGATCAAATGAATATCCGGCTCTTTTAATTTTAAATTTACGCCCGATGATCTGATCAAGTTTTTGCAAAGGAAGAAATTGGGTAATCGCCAGCTTCCCCACAGGAATAATTAAACCCGGGCGTAAAATATCCAATTCACGTTTAAGCCAGACGGAGCAATTTATCACCTCTTCCAGCGACGGCACGCGATCCCCGCCCGTGGGCTTTTTTCCGGGAAAACACCGGCATACCGCAGCCATATAGATAGAGGCGCGAAATTGCTCTTCACTCATTCCCGCCGCCTGACTAAACCAGCCAAAAAGAGTCTTGCCCGCCGTCCAGGCAAAAGGCCGGCCAAGCTTGGGCTCTTTGTCTCCCGGGGCCTGCCCCAAAAGCAAAACTTTGCTAGCCACCGGCCCGCCACTAACCACAGGCTTATGCATCAGAGGGCATAACCGGCACTGCCGCAGCTTTTTAATATGCCGTTTAAGCTTTCTGATAATTTCCCGATTATGCGATACTAAAATCATAAAGGCCTATTTTTTATTAATCTTTATTCCGCAGTTTAAAGCTAACACTGATTATTTTAATAAAGTATTGGTTTCTTTAATGAGTTGCGCCGGATCACAGGGGAATAATTTGGATTTGGTATGCGAAAAGATTCTCTCAACTATTTCTGGTTGCAAGCCTTCAAAATTCTTAACATATAAAAGGCAGGGAATATCCATCGTGCGAGGCATATTTTTTAGTTTTACGACAAAAACATCTCCAGATATATCCCCTAGGCCAAGATTTACCAGAATAATATGCGGTAGATCAAACATTAATTTTTCGATTGCCTCTGCCCCGCCCTTAGCATAGTTGATGACAAAACCGGCCATGGCTAGTTCCAAAAGTAATTTTTCAAAAACTTCTTTATTGTCTTCGACAACCAATACCTTAACCGGCCCCTGGACCTTTTTGACTATACCGCTTATTTCGGGAGAATATTTCTTTTGCATCACCGTTTCTATTTCTTCCAAAACTTTAGAAATCTCAAACGGTTTATTGATAAAACCTTCCACTTCCAGCTCTTTAAAAACACTCCGCAACTCCTCATGCGTAGTCAGAACGATAATCGGAAACAACGGCCGCTTTTTATTCTTTAACAGCTCACTGTAAACATCCAAACCGGACATCTTAGGCATATTAATATCCAATATTAAAAGATCCGGCGGGGCTGCCTGGATCATCTCTAAGCCCTGAAGCCCGTCTACGGCCTCCAAAACTTCATAGCCTTTATTTACCAGATGAAACCCGAGAATCTTTCTAACGTCCGAGGCGTCATCGACAATCAGGATTGTTTTCTTTTTTTCCATAATTAAATATTATTTTTAAGTACCGCAAAAGCGCGTTTCAAGCGCAAGATATAATCATCCAGAAGCTCTAAGGCATCTTTTCCCTGGTCAAAATACTCGATCGCCTTAGTAACAGTATAAACTTCCTCGATCCTTAAATTTCCCGCTGACCCTTTAATAAAATGCGCGGCCTGCCTGAGGCTTTCAAAGTCTTTTTTATTTCTAGACTCATCGATTTTTACGATTGTTTCTGCTGCCTCTTGCATAAAAACTTTAAGAATATCATCATACAATTCTTGAGGTATGCCCAGCTTTGCTGCAGCCTGCTGCTTGTCTAACGGGGTTCCGGCAGAAGAACTGCGGAATTCATTTTTTTGCAAATATCCGTTGACGATATTAACTAGCATTCCAATATCAAAGTCTTCACTGATAAAACCCTGGGCGCCGAACTCTGCCACAATTTTCTCCATCTCCTTATCCGGTTTAGCCGACATAAAAACAACCGGAATAGGCTTAAGCAAGACGTCTTCTTTAAAGATCCGGCAGATCTGGCCTCCATGCATACCCGGCAGGCCATAATCCAGCAGAACCAGGTCAAAACTTTCCGTTTGAGCTTTTTTAACCGCATCTTCGCCTGTCTCGACGATGGAAACGAGAAAATTTTCTGATTCCAACAGATTACGCATTATGCTGCCGATAGATTTACTATCCTGAACAATCAAAATTTTAGCCATTCTCTACTTATCCTTCAACACCTTTTCAATTTTGGTTATAAGCTCATCATGCCCTATCGGCTTAGTCAGAAAATCCGCTACACCCAGCCCAAACATTATAATTTTATCCTTTTCCGTATCCAAAGCGGTGAGAGTTATAATCGGAATATGCCTTACCTCGGGGTCATCTTTTAACATTTTACAGGCCTGGGCTCCGTTAACTTTAGGCATCAGGATATCCATTAAAATAATATCCGGTTGGAATAACTTTACCAGCGCTATGATGTTGCCTGCATCCGACATCGTTTGGACTTCATACTTATCGGTATTCTCCAAATTAAGCTTAAGCATCTTCAGCAAATCCAATTCATCATCGACAACCATCACTTTTTTCTTTTTCATATTAAGCTATCTCCTTCTCAGGTATTTTAAAAATAAGGGTAAATTTTGCACCCTTTCCTTCCTGGCTCTCAACACTGATCAATCCTTGATGGCTCTCCAATATGCTTTTGGCTACTGAAAGCCCTAAACCGGTGCCTTCCCGGCGGCTTTTAGAGGTAAAAAACGGATCAAATATCTTAGCGATAACATCCTTGCCTATACCTGCACCCGTATCTTCTATTTCCACAATTAAAGCCTCTTCTTTCAATCTAAAAAAATCATTATTTCTGTTGCCAATTCTATTTCCCGGCGTTTTCAACTCTGACAGATAAGAACGAATATAAAGCTTCCCGCCGCCAGGCATGACATCCGCGGCATTATCGAATAAATTAATAAACACCTGCTCTAATCTTCCTACGTCGACAAGCACTTTAGGCATAACTTCTGCTAACTCCAACACGCACTCTACAGAATTAAGCTTGAGCTTATGCTGCACCAATACAATAGAACTCTTAATTATAGTATTAACATCCTGTAATCCCACTTTCAGCTCCTGAGTCCTGGAGAAATCCAGCAGCGCGCGCACAATGTTATCGGCTCTTTGTATGCCATCCTTCATCATTTGCAGCACTTCCAAATTATCCTTAGTTTTAGCCGGTAACATCCTTTCAAAATAATTTATCCCCTGCAGCAAAATACCCAGAGGGCTTTTAACCTCATGCGCAATGCTCGAGGCCATCCTGCCTACAGCCTCCATCTTCTCAGAATAAATAAGCTGGGCCTGGGTATCCTGTAATGCCATCAAACTTTTTTCTAGTTTCCCCCTGATCTGATTATTATCATCCAACATGCTAATCATGATCTCATGAGATTTTATCTCTTTTTTAAGCGCCTGGTTCAATTTATCTTGCGCCTGCCTGCGCTCGGTAATGTCCCGCACAATATGCACCAATCCGATAACATTATGCTTGGCGTCAAAACGCGGCATAGCCTTGATCTCGATAAATTTATTCAGGTGAGGTTCAAATATCTCGCTGGTAAAAGTTACACCTGTCTTTAGGGTCTTGCAGCTTGGGCACTCCTCAGGAGGACATTCTTTACCATGATAAGATTTAAAACATTTTTGGCCTAAGATATCTCTTAGTGCTATCCCTAAGTTACTCTCGGCTGCTTTATTGGCAAGAATAACATTAAAATTAACATCATGAATCGTAATCATATCATTTATGGAATTAAAAGAATCCTCCCAATCTTGTTTTGCCTCCAGCGCCTTTTGCTCAGCGAGTTTACGGTTTTCCACTTCCTTAAGCAAAGAACTCCGGGAAACCGTAAATTTGTTAAGTTCTTCGGACATCTTATCAAAAACATTGGCCAAATCTTCAAACTCATCGCCGGTTTTTAAGTTTATTTTATAATCTAACTCCCCCGCGGATAAACGCAGCGCAGCCTGGCGGATTTTTTCTAACGGAAAAATAAAAACAGCTTTAATAATATTTCGCATAAAGACCATGATTACTGAGAAAATAATCAACGCTATAATTAATTTGATACCAAAGATCATATACAATGGTAAAGAAACCTCGGCTAAATCTTGAGTTACAACAACTAACCAATTAATTCCACTCGCTTTAAAGGATGGGCTTTTAATCTTGGCTGCGGCAGCCAAAGACATTACTTTTGAATAGCTGTCTTTAATAACCATAAAGCCATTTTTGTTTCTTAACAACCTATCCAATTCAATACCCGATAGCCCTGAATTGGTCATGGGTTCTAAGCCGAAATGATAAATTACGTTCCCATGTTCATCAAGTATCGCTACACGCCCGGTTTTACCGAATTTATATTGCATAAGCGGCTTTAGAAAAACAGTAATATTCAATATGGCCTTTGAAATGCCAATGACTTGTCCTGTTTCATCATGAATCAGAATCGCTATGGCATTTCTTATTTTTCCGCCGGACTCCAGCTCAACTTCGCCAAAAAAAACGTCATCTGTACCGCTTTTATTGGCATTTTGCCACCAGCTTTCATCCGCCTGATAATAATCGCTCGTTTTGCCTGATGCAGCTACTAATCCGCCATATTTATCCGTAAAAAATATTTCCTCGATGACTACATTACGCCCTACCTGTTCTTTTAATTCCTGACTTAAACGAGAACTTAAAATTTCCTGAACCAGCTTACTGTCCTTGGTATTAATCCACTGCTCATCCCTACGCGCCATATAATCTTTAATAATTTTTGGTTCCCAATTTACATAACGCAAATTCGCTTCTTTAATCGAATCCTGCCACCAAAGATCAGCCACGCGAGATCGTATATTTTTAATTTCATTCTCAATTTGCTGTACGATAAAATCGGAAAATAATTCCGCGTCCTGTTTTTGCATTTTCCCGACAGTATTAAAACGCATATCTCGCACACTAATAAAACCTACTATTAATAAACAGGCTACCATAACACCGCTAGCCATAATCATTAGCTGCGTAGCTTTTTTTATAATTTTTATTTTTGTCATAATTTAGATTCCTGCAATAACCGCGCTTCTACCGAAACTATTCGTTGCTACCCCCCCCTAATTCCGCCAGCTTATTTTTAAGCTCCACTATCCGCTCTTCCCTGCCGAAACTTGCCTTATAAAAAACTTCCAATTCCCGTAAACGCTTTTGCCACTCTTCCTCTAATTTTATGCGCTCGGTAATATCAATAGCAAAAACAATAACCCCGATTATCTTTCCATCTTTATCCCGGTAAGGCACTTTATCAGTCTGGACCCAGCGCTTCTCCCCAGAGGCTATTTGCATTAATTCGATTATGCCTAATTTAGGCTTGCCGGAATTCATCACCTCCAGGTCATCCTGATAATAATGCTGGGCTTCTTCGGGAAACAAATCATAAAGCGACTTTCCCTCTATTTCCTCAATACTTCTGCCCATCGAATTCGCGGCAAACTGGTTAACGCGTAAAACATTATTTTTAGTATCCTTATACCAGATCATCGCCGGCACAGAATTAAAAATAAGCTCGAGTTCATTAACTAAATTATTCACCAGCTCATCGGTCTTTTTACGCTTAGCCTCAATTCTTTCAAATTCCTCTAAACGCTTTTGCAATAATTTTATTTCTTCGCTAAGCTGGTCTTTATTTTTATCTTCATCTGGCATAGTTTTCTTTCTTTAGTTTTATTTACACTTGGCTTATCTTTCTCTATCAAGTATTAACCGTAATCCGCGTTGCCAACAACCCCTGAAAACTCTGATCAAAATATTCGATCGTAACGTAATCTTGCACCTGAAGTTCTCCTAAGACCAGAGAATAGCCGCCTTTAGTGATCTGGGTATCTCGCGAAATATTAAATACCATCTCGTCAGCAATGCTGCCCAAAAAGATTATTCTAATTGTTAGGGATGAACCAACCCAATTTACAACAGCTATCCTACCGCTAACAGTCGAAACCTTCTGCTCTTGGGATTGTTCAGAACAATAACCTGTCCGAAAAGGGAAAGCTACTAACAAAAAACCTAAAAGAATGATTTTAACTGCGAGCATGGTAAAATAGAGATTGGTTCTATTTGCTGCTAATTCTTGATCAAACTTCTCTGTATTTATAATAGTAATTATAGGCTCAATAGCTTGGTATTTCAAGTCTTTTGGCTT
>CAYIFW010000008.1:0-29129 GCA_964362795.1 uncultured Planctomycetales bacterium
CTCCGGCTTATGTTTTAGGGTTTGATCTTTCCGTGCCAGGGGCAATTAAGATAATTCAAGATGCCGGCGGACTGTCAGTTTTGGCGCACCCGTATTTATTGCGTAATGATGCATTGATCACTGAATTTAGAGGGTATGGTTTAGATGGCCTAGAGATTTATTATCCGGAACATTCACAGTCGATGGTTAATTTTTATTTGGATCTAGCTAAAAAACTTAATCTTTTGGTAACCGGTGGCAGCGATTTTCACGGAAGCGCTAAACCCGATATAAAATTAGGCATGATGAAGGTTCCGCTTGAGCTGGTCGAGAAACTTCGGCAAGGGAAAAATGATTAGAAAAACCGATGAATATTATATGGGGTTGGCTTTAAAGTTAGCTTTAAAAGCAAGAGGCAAAACTTCGCCTAATCCTTTAGTGGGTGCTTTGGTAGTAAAAGCCGGCAAGATCATCGGGCGGGGTTTTCATGTTAAGGCCGGGTTGGCCCACGCGGAGATTATCGCTTTGGATGAAGCTAAGCAGAAATCGTTTGGCGCAACTTTATATGTCACCCTTGAGCCCTGCGCGCATACCGGACGCACTCCGCCTTGTGTTAACCGTATAATCGCCAGCGGAGTTAAAGAAGTGGTGGTGGGGATGGTGGACCCTAATCCGCTGAATAACGGAAGAGGGATTATGCTGCTTAAGCAGAACAATATTAAAGTAAGGGTAGGATTTTTAGAGGAGCAACTAAAAGAGATTAATTTAAGTTTTATAAAATATATCACTTCCGGAATCCCTTTGATTACGGTTAAAGTCGGGCAATCTCTGGACGGACGCATTGCCACGCGCACCGGAGATTCCAAGTGGATTACTTCCGATGAGTCGCGCAGTTATGCGCATAAAATTCGTGAGAATTATGATGCGATTATGGTGGGGGTTAATACCGTTATGCGGGATAATCCCCGTTTAAATACCTGGTTTTCTAAAAAGAAGCTGATTAAGATTGTTGTGGACAGTACTTTAAGCACTCCGGAGAATTCTAATATTTTTTCTGAGGATGCCCAGGTGATTATTATTACTCTGCCCAGCCGGCCGGGGCAGGAAACGCCGAATCGCCAAAAATTAGCGGCCAAAGCCAAAATTCTGGAAGTTAAAGAAAAATCCGGTCAGATTAATTTACGCGATGCCCTTAAAAAACTTGCCCGAATAAAGATAAGTAACATAATTGTGGAAGGTGGCGGTACGCTGATTGGTTCCCTTTTTGATGAAAGGCTGGTGGATAAGATTTTATTTTTTATCAGCCCTAAGATAATTGGTGGTAAAGATGCGGTTTCTTCGGTAATGGGCCTGGGAGTCAAACGGGTTGACCAGGCAATAAAGTTAGGAGCTTTAAAGATTAAGCGGTTTGGCCAGGAATTTTTATTCGAAGCTAAGGTGATTTAAAATGTTTACCGGCATTGTCGAAGAATTGGGAGTGGTAAAAAAAATAACGCCTAAGGCAGGGGTAACTTGCCTGGAAATTAGCGCCAAAGTTGTTTTGGGCGGTATTAAAATCGGGGATAGTATTGCGGTTAACGGAGTATGCCTAACGGTAGTTGCAATCGGAGCTAATTCTGTTATATTTGAAGTTATGGGAGTCACATTTAAAAACACTAATTTAGGTTTATTAAGTTTAGGGGGTAAGGTTAATCTTGAGCGCAGCCTTAAGGTCGGGGATAGAGTGGGTGGGCATTTTGTCAGCGGGCATGTTGATTGCTTGGGGCTGGTGCGTAAGAAAAGCTTGCGTAACGGTAGCGTGGAATTTGAAATTTCAATCCCGCCTGTGTTTTCCCGTTTTTGCCTGCCTAAAGGATCAGTAGCTCTGGATGGGGTAAGTTTGACTTTAGCTAAAACGGGGGGGAATGTTTTTAATGTTTGCATTATTCCTCATACGCTTAAAAATACAATTTTAAATCTTAAAGGCCCAGCGGATAAAATGAACGTGGAATTTGATATGTTGGTTAAAAGATCCTAGAAATTTGTTTAATCGGGTTTTAGGGAGGTGCGCATGGTAAGAAATATAACTTTTAAAGCCAGTCCGCTTACTTTAGTCGGCAGGGTTTTACAGCTTGGGGAGCCGGCCGCGGATTTTAAGGTATTTAATCAGGATCTCCAAGAGGTCACTCTGGTTAGTTTTAAAGGAAAGATAAAAATAATTAATGTATTCCCGTCGCTGGATACTCCGGTTTGTGATCTACAGGTAAAAGAATTTAACCAAAGGGCTACCGGATTATCTGCTGATGTGGTGATGCTGGGGATAAGCAAAGACCTGCCTTTTGCCCAAAAACGTTTTTGCGAAAGTTTTGATATAAAAAATGTAAGTGTATTTTCGGATTACAAAACTTCATCATTTGGGATTAATTATGGCTTATTGATTAAAGAGTTGAATCTTTTGGCCAGGGCGGCTTTGATTATAGATAAAAATGATGTTTTACGTTATTTTCAGGTCGCCCCGGAGTTGACTGCGCCTTTAGATTATGCTGCGGTATTAAATAATTTAGAGACAGTGATTAAGAATCCGGAAAGCCCGGTTAAACAAGAGTTAATTTATAAATGTGAGCCCTGCCAGGGTTCAGCCTTGGCTCTGGCTAAGGAGAGGATAGAAAAATTACTGCTAGAACACCGTGGTTGGGAGTCGACTGATTTTAGGAAAATGGTCAAAGAATTTAAATTTAAGGATTTTATTGATGCTAAATATTTTCTGGATCTGGTTTCCATAATTGCTCAGGAGCAGGGGCACCATCCGATGATGACGATTATCTATAACACGCTAAAGGTTACTCTGACTACGTTTGTTGCCGGAGGCCTTACGGAAAATGATTTTATCATGGCCAGCCTTATTGATAGCCTGCAGGTATAAAACACATCAGAAGCCTATCAAATCGTTGCTAACCTTTTAACTTTCTGCTATACTTATCGTTATGAAATTAAAAGAAAAAGATGACGCAAGAGAATTACGTTACCAAGGTTTTTCTATTAAACAGATTGCCGGTACATTAGCAGTATCAAAAGGATCTGTGAGTGCTTGGGTGCGTGATATAGAATTATCGCAACCAGCATTGGTAAAAATTGAAGCTCAACGAAGACTGGGAAGGGAAAATAGCCGTAAGAGGCGACTTTCTAATATTGCTAATAGAAATTTTTTATTATCCGGTAAATGTAAAGAAGAGATTTTACCATTATCTAAAAGAGATCTATGGATTGCCGGTATTATGCTCTATGCAGGGGAAGGATATAAAAGCCAGAGGGTTTCTAGCCAACGAATCGAATTAGTTAACTCTAATCCAGACATTTTACGCATGTTTATAACTTTCTTAAAAAAAGTTTGCTTAGTCCCTAAGCAGAAGATTAAAATTCGCTTGATGCTATACGAAGATATTGATGTTAAAGAAGCACAAAAATACTGGTCGGACCAGTTGGATATTCCAGAGAATCAATTTTGCAGACCATTTATAAAGCAAAGCTATAAAGATATACCTTTTCGTCATTTAAGGCGTTCAAAATATGGTACTGCGCATGTAAATTTATATGATGTTGTCGTATATAGAAAAATAATAGGTTGGATAAATGCTGCCTATGAATTTAATAACCTAGATTTTATAAAACTTAATCGGGGCGTGGCTCAGTTTGGTAGAGCGCTTGCTTCGGGAGCAAGAGGCCGTGCGTTCAAGTCGCACCGCCCCGACCAAGTCTATTAGGAAACAACATAAGTATGCCTCAATTCGTAGAAAACAATAAAAATTACGTCACCAGTTTCGTTGGAATGCTTGTCAGTATAGGCGTATTTCTTATAGCTTGTTTTTTTAAAGATTTAATTAACGGACCGCTAACTCTTATCTTCCCTCTATCCATTTTCTCAGCAACGTTTTTTGTCGGTTATTATTCCGGTGGCCCGAAAAAAGGATTATTTTCTCTTCTGGGTTTTTTAGTTTTTTTTATTTTGATAATAATCATTGCATTAATTATCAGATATTTTAAGTTTCATAATATCTGTGTTTTTTAAGTTATTTATGAAAAAACAGATACATGTTTATTATTCAGGTAGGGTTCAGGGAATCGGGTTTCGCTATACTGTCCAGGATATGGCCAGGCAGCAGGCGGTGTGCGGTTGGGTTAAAAATTTAGATAATGGCAAGGTAGAGGTCGTTGCCGAAGCCGAAGAAGATTTTCTTAAGATTTTTCTTGAGCAGGTCAATCATAATTTTTCCCGTTATTTTAGCGATGTAAATTTAGAATGGCTTCCGGCAAGCGGCCAATTCCGCGATTTTCAGATAGCATCCTAGCCACCTGAATGGCCAAAAATGTCCGTCCAAATTAAAGAAAAAATCGAAAAATTAAAAGAAAAAATTAGAAAACATGATTATTTTTATTATGTTTTAAGCCAGCCGTCTATTGCCGATAAAGAATACGATGATTTAATCCGGCAGCTAATTGAACTGGAAAATAAATATCCTCAATACCGAGCTGAAGACTCTCCCAGCCAGCGTTTGAGTTCAGGTATTAGTGAAGGTTTTAAGACGGTAAAACACAGCGCCGGGATGTTTTCTTTAGATAATACCTATTCGGTTGAAGAATTAAAGCTTTGGGATGAGCGTGTGCGCAAAGGATTGGGCAAGGATGCTGTTTATGAATATATGGCGGAACTTAAGTTTGACGGCGTCAGCGTAAATCTTACTTATGTTAAAGGTAAATTTATCGTAGGGGCAACCCGCGGTGATGGGGCTTGCGGAGAAGACGTGACTGCTAATATCAAAACTATTCGCGCTATTCCTTTGGCGCTTTTAGGCAAGGACCTCGCGGATTTTATGGAGATCCGGGGTGAAGCCTATATGGATAAAAAAGATTTTTTGAATGTTAATCAGGAGCGCCTGGAACAGGGTGAAGTTTTGTTTGCTAATCCGCGTAATGCCACCAGCGGTTCATTAAAACTATTAGATAGCAATCTTGTCGCTAAAAGAAGGCTTAGTTTTTTCGCGCATTCTCTGGGTTCATATCAAGGCCAAGAGATAAATACTCAAAATGATTTTTTAGCCAGGCTCAAAGATTGGGGAGTGCGGGCGAATATGCATTCTGCGCTCTGCGGCAATATCGACGCAGTAATTGATTATTGCCAAAAGTGGCAAAATCGGCGCGATGAGCTGGGTTATGAAATTGATGGTATTGTAATTAAAGTAAATAGTTTCGCGCAGCAGAAAGAACTGGGTTTTACCGCTAAAAGCCCGCGCTGGGCGGTAGCCTATAAATTTCCCGCCCGTCAAGCTACGACCGAGCTTTTAGAGATTAATGTTTTTGTGGGTAGAACCGGAGTGATTACTCCTACGGCGGTTCTTAAACCCGTAGAATGTTCCGGAGTAATGATTAGCAATGCTACTTTGCATAATTTTGATGAAATAGGAAGGTTGGGGTTGCGCGTCGGCGACCGTGTACTGATCGAACGGGCAGGGGATGTAATTCCAAAGGTTGTAAAAGTGGTAGAGCAAAAAGGAAAGAAGGCCTATAATATTCCTGCCAGCTGCCCTGCTTGCGGTGAAAAAATTATTAAAGAAAAGGCAGAAGACGTGGCTTACCGGTGCATTAATTCTGATTGCCCGGCGCAGCTTGAGCGGGCGCTGCTGCATTTTGCCGGCCGCGATGCTTTAGATATTGAGGGATTGGGTGAAGCGGTAATCGCGCAGTTAGTCAAACTTAAGCTATTAAAAAGCCTGGCGGATATTTATAAACTTAAACCTCAGGAATTGCTGGGCCTGGAATTATTTAAAGAAAAAAAAGCGAATAATCTTTTAAAGGCGATCCAAAAAAGTAAAGCGCAGTCTTTGGCGCGTTTAATTTTTGCTTTAGGTGTCCGCCATGTCGGCCAGAAAGCCGCTTATACATTAGCCAATGAGTTTTTAACTATGGATAAGCTCAGGCAGGCTACGCTCGAGGATTTAGATAAGATACCGGAGATAGGCAATGTAATGGCCGCTTCCGTTGCTGATTATTTTAAACTTAGTCAGAGTAAAAAACTGATTCAGGAATTAAAAAACTTAGGTCTAAATATGCGTCAGGAAGCCGCCAAGTTTAAAACTAATAAATTAACCGGTAGAACGGTAGTTTTTACCGGAGAGCTTGCGGAGTTTTCGCGCACTCAAGCCGAAGAAGCGGTGCGCCGTTGCGGAGGAATATTTTCTTCCAGCGTGAGCAGTAAAACGGATTTTTTAGTGGCCGGAGAGAGCGCGGGTTCTAAATTTAATAAAGCCAAAGAATTAGGA
The DNA here is from genome assembly GCA_964362795.1 of uncultured Planctomycetales bacterium. GTDB lineage: Bacteria > Omnitrophota > Gorgyraeia > Gygaellales > Profunditerraquicolaceae > UBA6249. Next base: position 6,273 of record CAYIFW010000008.1, read on the forward strand.
GTGAAGATTATCAGCGAGCGGCAATTCAAGGAGATGATTAAATGAAGATAAATAAAATGTTCTATGTTTTATTATGCGGTTTTTTATTGCTGGATTTAGTCGGGTGCGAATCGTTCGCGCGTAAATTTACCCGTAAATCCAAGAAGTCGGATGCTGCGGTGGAGATGGTGCTTATTCCGGAGGAGTATAAGGGGCCTAATCTGACTAAAGAGGAACTTTACCGGCAGTATTTTCTTTATTGGAAATCCTGGCAGGATGAGTTGATAAATGCTCTGGCTCAGAAAGCAAGTCTGAAGAAGAAAGTAGATTGCGCCCAGGAGGCAATAAAGAATCTGGTGAATATGAAAATGTTGCTTGTTCCGGATGCTCAGAAGAATATCGATGTGCATATCGGCAAATTAAATGGCCTTCTGAGCAGTATTAAGGCGGATACTTATGGCACAAATGACGCTCGTAATTGCCAGGCAGCCGAACTTATCAAGTCGAATATCGATAAGCAATGTGTTTATCCGAAAATAAGGAATTATTTAAAATGATCTTAGAAACGGTTAACGTCGGAGTAATGCAGGTTAATTGTTATGTGCTTGCCTGCGCCCCGGGAGCGCAAGCGATTATTATTGATCCGGGGGATCAGCCGTCTAAGATAAATTTGGTTTTAAAGAAGCATAAATTAAAACCCGCAATGGTGATTAATACGCATGGCCATTACGATCATATAGGATGCGATGATGAATTCGGGGTAACGGTTTATGCGCATAAATTGGATTTGCCGATGCTGCAGAACGCCGGGAAAAATTTATCCGCTGCCTATGCCACCTCTTTTGAGGTAAAGAATGAGATCAAAACCTTAGAAGATAAAGAAATAATTAAATTAGATTGCTTGGAATTGGAAGTTATCCATTTACCCGGTCATACCCGGGGCGGGATCGGCTTGTTGATGAAAAAGCCGCAAGGAAATATTATTTTTACCGGTGATACGTTGTTTAATCAGGGCATCGGCCGTTATGATCTAGATGGTGGAAGCCGTATTCAGCTAGAGCAGGCAATCAAAGAAAGATTGTTCACTTTGGCCCCGCAGACAATAGTTTATCCCGGCCATGGTCCGTCGACTACAATCGGAGCGGAAAAAGATAATAATCTGTTCGGAGATTAATGAAAGAGCTGATTGATTCATTTTTGGATTATCTTGCGGTTGAGCGGGCTCTGGCTAAGAATACCATTCTGGCTTACCGGCAGGATTTAAATATTTACCTGGATTTTATGATTAAACGCCGGATTGAGGCGCTTTCGAAGATCGATAAAAATGATATTGTTGAATTTATGCTCACTCAGAAAGATAGTTCAGTATCGCCAACTAGTATTTCCCGCAGGCTGGCGGCAATCCGCATGTTTCATCGTTTCTTAAGCCGGGAAAGAATTTTAAAGAATGATCCTACGGTATTAATAGATTCGCCAAAGTTATGGAAAAAGGTTCCGGATACGCTTTCTTTGAATGAAGTGGAAGCATTGATCGCTGTTGCTGATGCGCGCAATCATCAGGGGGCAAGGGATAAAGCAATCCTGGAAACTCTTTACGCCACGGGAATGCGGGTCTCTGAGGCGTGCGATCTTAAAACGAATAATGTAAATTTGGATATCGGGTTCCTGCGTTGTATCGGCAAAGGCAATAAGGAGCGGATTATCCCGCTGGGTAAGAAAGCTATTCATAGTATTAAAAAATATCTGGAGTTTAGCCGGCCGCATTTTTTAAAGCAGAAGGCCGCAGATTGCCTTTTTATCAGCCGCAGCGGGGCTAGATTATCCCGGCAGTCGGTTTGGAAACTGATCAAGCGGTATGCTCTGGAAGCTAAAATTAAAAAGCCGATCAAAGTACATACTTTAAGGCATTCTTTTGCCACGCATTTATTGGAAAGAGGGGCGGACCTGCGTTCGGTGCAGGAGATGTTGGGCCACTCGAATATTTCGACAACCCAAATATACACGCATATTGATAAAGAACGGCTTAAATCCGTGCACAAGATGTTTCATCCGCGGCCTTAGAAAATGAAAAGATATTTTAAAAAATTACCCGTAGAATTAAAGAAAATTATCTGCCTTGCCGCGCAAGTTTCTAAAGTTACCGGCATGCCGGCTTATTTGGTCGGCGGGTTTTTGCGGGATTTAATTTTGAAAGTACCTAATTTTGATTTAGATATTACGGTTGAAGGCAACGGTATTATTTTTGCCCAGAAGTTGGCTAAGAAATTGAAATCGGGTTTAAGGATTCATGAACGTTTCGGGACTGCAACTTTAACTTTAGGTAATTGCTTAAAAGTGGATATTGCCAGCGCGCGTCTAGAGAAATATCCATCTTATGGCTGTCTTCCGGTGGTAACTCCGGGATCTTTAAAAGAGGATCTCTTCCGGCGGGACTTTACGATTAATGCGATGGCCGCAAGCGTTAGCGGAACAGATGAACATAAGTTGATCGATCCTTTCGGCGGGAAAAGTGACTTAGCTGCCGGAAGAATACGCGTTTTACATGATTTAAGTTTTAAAGACGACCCTACGCGTATATTCCGGGCGATACGCTTCCAGCGGCGTTTTAATTTTAGGATTGAGCCTAAAACGCTTAAATTGCTTAAAGAGGCTGTATCCGGCGGCCTGTTGAATAAAGTTCACGCGCATCGAATGCGCGATGAGCTGGTATTGATGCTCAAGGAAAAAGATCCTCGCGGGCCAATGAAAAGATTAAGCGATTTAGGAGGGCTATCTTTTCTTAGCGATAAATTGAAGTTTTCTAAATCCACGCATGATTTATTTGGCAGAATAGATCAAGAGATCCGCTGGTTTGGTAAGAATTTTCCTTCCCGGCGTAAGATCGACGCCTGGCTGGTTTATTTTATGGCACTTATTGGGCCGCTTAGTTTAAATCAGATCAAAACGGTTATTTTAAAGTTAGGATTCCCTAAAGGTGAAACTAAAAGGGTAATCAGCTATCATCAGGATAGCCATAAGGTCGTGCCATTTTTGATCAAAAAAGGAATTCGGCCGGCGCATATTTTTTCTTTACTTGAGCCTTTAAGTTATGAGGAGATTATTTTACTCAAAGCCTCTTTTGGAAATAGATATCTTAAGAAGTATATTAAAGATTTTCTTGAAATTTATAATGGGATGCGCCTTTTTGTTTCAGGCCATGATTTGGCCGGCTTGGGTATCTTGCCCGGACCAAGTTATCAGAAGATATTTGCGCTGGTTTTGGCGGCTAAACTAAACGGAGACCTGAAGAGCCGCTTTCAGGAATTAGCGTTAATTAAAAAATTAATCAAGAGTTAAAAAAAAGAAACGGAGTTTGCTATGTCTAGGCATGAACGGGTTGAAGAGGCGATAAGAAAAGAAGTGAGTACGATTATCCATGATGAGCTTAAAGATCCTCGGATTGGTTTTGTGACGATAATCCGGGTGGAGCTATCTCAGGACTTGAGAAATGCCAGAATTTTTTACAGTGTATTAGGTAAAGATGAATCCCATAAAAAAACAAAACTTGCTTTAGATTCAGCTTTAGGCTATATCCGTAGCTTGGTTGCCAAGAGAATCAATATGCGTTTTGCCACCGAGCTTATGTTTCAAGAGGATCGTTCGACTGAATATAGCGTAAAAATCGAAGAAATAATCAATGAGTTAAAGGACAAAGATGGCCATAAATGAGATCTGCGCAAGCTTAAAAAAATATAATAACTTTTTAATTACCACTCACACTAGCCCCGAAGGTGATGCTTTGGGTTCTGTGCTCGGGTTTTATGCTCTGATAACCAGGTTAGGCAAGAAGGGGACAATCGTCAATGAGGATAAATTGCCGTATGGTTATGATTTTCTTCCCGGGAGTAAATCAATCCGGTTGTTGAATAAAGGTTCAAAAGATATTGCTTTTGATTGTTTAGTGGTCCTAGATTGCGCGGATTTAAAACGTTGCGGCGATGTCTATAAGTTGAATAAAGATAATCAGCCGGTATTAAATATCGACCATCATATCAGTAACCGTAATTTCGGAGATTTAAATTGGGTTGATCCGGATGCTTCTTCATGCTCGGAGATGATTTATAAGCTTTTTAAAAAATTGCGCCAGCCTTTCGATGATGATACCGCTTTAGTTTTGTATACGGGAATAATGACCGATACCGGAAGTTTTCATTATTCTAATACGCGCGCTTTTACGCTTAAGGCTGCCGCTGAACTTCTGAAATTCGGAATCAATGTTGCGCAGGTCTATCGCAGCACTTATGAGAATATACCGGCTGCTGATGTAAAAATATTGCTTAAGCTTTTGCAGGAGATAAAATTTTATAGCTCTGGTAAGATTGCCGGATTTCAGATTAAAAAAACACAAGTTCGGAGCGCTAAACCCAAAGTTGATCTAGCGGATTTACTTTTGAGTTTTGGCCGCTCGATTCAAGGAGTAGAGGTGGTGGTATTATTCAAAGAGAACTTAGGCAATAATTCTCAAGTGCGGGTTAATTTACGCAGCCAGGGTAAAGTTGATGTGAATAAGATCGCCGCTTTCTTCGGAGGCGGAGGTCATAAGAGCGCAGCCGGCTGCACTTTAACCGGGGAGATTAAAAAAATAATCCCTCAGGTCATTGCAAAAATCCAAGAATCTTTTTAGTTAATTATAAATGATTATTATCCGGGGAATAAATAAAATTAAAAAGTATAAAAAAGCGGTAATCGCTCTGGGGGTTTTTGACGGAGTGCACCGCGGGCACCGTAATATTCTAGAGGATACTGTCAGAATAGCGGCTAAGACCGGCGGCACAAGCATCGCTTTAACTTTCTCTCCGCACCCTCAAAATAAACAAAGCCTTTATTCTCTAGAGCACCGTTTAAGGCTGATTGCCGAATTGGGAGTGGATCTTTGTGTTGTGGTTAATTTTAACCGTAGTTTTGCCCGGATGAGCCCTGGTGATTTTATAGCTAAAATATTGGTTGGAAAAATCGGCGCCAGTTTTGTCTGTGTGGGAAAAAATTTCCGTTTTGGCTTCGCAGCCGGCGGTGATTATAAATTATTAAAGCAGGCCGCCGCGGAATATAATTTTAAACTTAGAGTATTTGATGTTTTGAAATCTAAGGGTTTAGCGATTAGCAGTACCGTCATCAGAAAATTAATCAAGAGTTCTAAGCTAAGAGAAGCTCAGCAGCTGCTTGGACGCAGGGTAAGTATCTTAGGCACGGTCATCAGCGGCACCCGGCTGGGCAGGTTATTAGGTTTTCCGACGGCAAACATTAATCCGCATCATGAAATTATTCCTTCAGCCGGTATTTACGCGGTAGAAATTATATTTTCTGAGAAGATCTATGACGGTATTTGTTATATCGGTAAGCGGCCGACGATTCCTGTTAAAAAAAGGTCTATTCACGTTGAAGCGCATATATTTAATTTTAAGAAAAGTATCTATGGTAAAACTTTGGAAATTCAGTTTGTAAAAATGATCCGCAAGGATAAAAAATTTGTTACTATCAGCGATTTATCTGATCAGATCCAAAAAGATGTAATTTCCTGCCGAAAGATTCTGCGCTAATCTACCCCATGCCACAATAGCTAGTTATCCACAGCCAGATACTCCACAGCTTGTTGTATTCACTGTATTTAGGTGAATTATTCTCTTGACAAGGGGGAGGATTTTGTCTATACTCTGACTATTAGTGGATTAAAGTGGAGTAAAGTGGAAGGGATGGGGAAATGTTCTACGGTGAATTTGTTCATTCTATAGACCGTAAGGGCCGGCTGATTTTGCCCGCTAAATTCCGCGAAGTTGCTAAGAATCAATTCGTAGAGAAGTTCTTTGTTACCCGCGGCCTGGATAAATGTCTTTTCATGTTCTCTGAAGAAGAGTGGAGGAGCCAGGAAAATAAATTTAAAACCATGTCTTTTACTAAGCAGCAGCCGCGCACTTTTAACCGTTTATTTTTTAGCGGCGCGGTGGATGTTAATTTTGATAAACAGGGTAGAATTCTGCTGCCGCAATACTTAAAAGATTTTGCTGAAATTAAAAAAGACGTGATGGTTGTAGGGGTCTCTAGCCGTATCGAGATCTGGGCCAAGAATTTATGGCATGATTTCTACGCGAATAATCGTCAGTCTTTTGAAGAAATTGCCGAAAAATTAATGGATGTATAAATGGTAGAAACAAGTTTACATGTACCGGTAATGTTGTCTGAAGTTATAGATTATTTAAAGCTTGCTCCGGGACAGGTAATTGTTGATGCAACGGTTGGTTGCGGCGGGCACAGCTTGGAGATTCTAAAAAAGATTACTCCCGGTGGAAGGTTGATCGGTTTAGACCGCGATGAAGAGTCACTGGATGTCTGCCGCCGGAATTTAAGTGAATTTAAGGATTCTTTTGAGTTGGTGCACGCTAATTTTTCAGATATCGATCAAGTGCTGGAAAAGCAAAACATTAAGAATATTGACGGAATAGTTTTTGACCTGGGAATGTCTACTTATCAGCTAAAAAATGCGCAAAGGGGGTTTAGTTTTAACCAGGAGGGCCCGCTAGATATGCGTTTAGATAAGAGCAGTTATATATCGGCTTATGACTTGGTGAATAACCTTAATGAAAACGAAATCAGCCATCTGCTTTGGAATTTCGGACAGGAGCGTTGGCATAGTCGTATCGCCCGGCTTATCGTCCAGGAGCGCAAGAATCAGCCTATCGCCACGACCACGCAATTAGCCACTTTAGTTATGCGTTCTATCCCTTACCGCTACCGTAAAAGTTATTACCGGATACATCCGGCCACGCGTACTTTTCAGGCAATCAGAATCGCGGTAAACCGTGAATTAGAGATCCTAGAAGAGGCAATTAAAAAAGCGGTTGCATTCTTAAATAAGCAGGCTAGAATATGCGTTATTTCTTTCCATTCTTTAGAAGACCGAATAATTAAACATACATTTCGCGCGTTAAAATCCGACGGAATAATCGAGATTATTACAGCCAAACCCTTGACTCCTGTTTTTAGCGAAGTAGAGAGCAATCCCGCTAGCCGCAGCAGTAAATTAAGGGTAGGCATGAGGATATAACAAAATGAAGCTTACTAAATTTCTATCAGCAGTTGTCTTTGTCACCTCATTCTGCGTGCTCTATGTTTATCAACAGAGTGAGATCTTCCGCCTGGCTTATTTGGGCCAAAAAAAGCAAGCCGTCTTCACGGAATTACTGGATAAAAATACCGCATTAAGATATAATATTAACAAAAGTTCTTCTCTGGTAAATATCGGTAACCGGATCAATAAGAGTGCCGATTTCCAGATGCCGGATAATTATCGTTTTGTTAAATTTGTTTCTTCCAGAGAAGGCTTGAAGGTTGCGCGGCAGAATCAGAATAAAGAAGGCCTCCTGGCGCGAATTTTTAGTTTGAAGCGGGAAGCTCAGGCAAAAACAATTAACCCCTAATATTTATTACTCCTAAAAAATCTAGTGTATATCAGTAATTATCGCCGGAGAAACGAGGCGGTATTTTTAGTTTTTTTTATTTTTCTCCTGCTTTGCATAGGGCGTCTTTTTTATATTCAGTTCTTCCGTTCCAGTCATCTTGCCTCTTTAGCCAATAAACAGCATAATCAACTCGTGGAGCTGGAGCCGCGCCGCGGGGCAATCTATGATTGTAATCTTAAGATGCAGGCTTTCAATATGTCTTTGGATTCTCTTTATGCGGTCCCCAATAGCATTAAAGATAAAGAAAGTGTTATTGATAAATTAATGCCAATTTTAGGAACAGATCGGGCTTACTTAAAAGACAGGCTTTACCGCTCCAAGGCGTTCATTTGGCTGGCGCGTAAGTTAACTCCTGAAAAATCCGAGGCGATTAAGAAGTCTAATATTAAAGGCCTGGGTTTTATGAAAGAAACTAAACGTATTTATCCTAATAGTTATTTGGCTAGCCACATTATAGGTTTTAGCGGAATGGATAATGTTGGGCTTGAAGGAGCGGAAAGAGATTTTAATCAATATCTGTCCGGTATGCCCGGTTGGGCGATCTTTTTGCGCGATGCCCGGTTAAAGAAATTAGATATTTGGGAAAAGATGGTTTTACCTGTCGATGGGTTGGATCTAGTTTTAACTGTTGATGAAGTCATTCAGTATGTTGCCGAAAGAGAATTGGATAAAGCTTTTAAGAGTTCACGGGCTAAAAGTGCCAGCGTCATTGTTATGGATCCCCATACGGGCAGAATTTTGGCGATGGCTAGCCGTCCTACTTATGATTTAAACAGCCGTTCCGGAGTAAGCAAAGATTCAATGCGCAATCGCGCTATTTGTGATTTATTTGAGCCTGGTTCTGTTTTTAAGATTGTTACGGCTTCGGCAGCGCTGGAAGAAAAAAAAGTTACCGAGGAGGATGTATTTTTCTGTGAAAACGGAGCCTATCGGGTAGGAGGACGCATTTTGCATGATCATCAATCCCACGGCAATCTTACTTTTAGGCAGGTGATCGAAGAATCCAGCAATATCGGTACGGTTAAAGTGGCCATGCTTTTGGGCCCGGATACGGTTTACCGTTATTTGAAAAGTTTTGGTTTCGGGTCAAAATTAGGATTTGATTTGTCCGGTGAGATCTCCGGGATGATTAGGCCGGTCAGGCAGTGGTCGAAAACCTCGATTACCGCCATACCTATCGGACAGGAAGTAGGCGTGACTGCTTTGCAATTGGCGAGCGCAATTTCGGTAATTGCCAATGGCGGGCAATTGATGAAGCCCTATATTGTTGATTCGGTGCGCGATAACCAGGGCCAGATAATTAAACAAAATAAACCTACGCTGATCCGTAAGGTTATTTCACTGGATACGGCGATGCGTATTAAGAAAATTCTTACCGGCGTGGTCGAAGAGGGCACCGGTAGGATGGCGAAAGTTTCCGGTTTTAGCGCCGCGGGTAAAACCGGCACGGCTCAGAAGCTGGAACCAAATGGGGCTTATTCGCACACTAAGTTTGTGGCGTCATTTATCGGTTTTGCTCCGGCTGAGGATCCTCTGTTAGCTATTGTGGTGACGGTGGATGAACCGCGGGGGTCTTATTTCGGCGGCGTTGTTGCCGCTCCGGTGTTTAAAAATATTGCCGGTGATGTTATCCGATATTTAAAGGGTAATGAAATGCCGGTTGAGGGATTGGCGCAATGAAAATTTCAGGTATTAAAATTAAAGGAATAACTTCTGATTCCAGGCAAGTAAGGAAAGGTTTTGTTTTTGTGGCGATTAAAGGAAACCGCCGGGATGGAAACCTTTTTATAAATGAAGCGGTTACCCGCGGCGCCAGTATCGTGGTTGTACAAAAAAAGACGCCGAAGATAAAAATTTCTCGTAAAATTAAATTGTTGACGGTCAATAATTGCCGGAAATTTTTAGCTGAAGCGGCAAGCAGTTTCTACGGGTTTCCGACGGATAAACTTAAAGTTGCCGGTATTACCGGCACTAACGGGAAAACAACTATAACGTATTTGATCGAAGCTTTGGCTAAGGAATCCGCCAAGCCTTGCGCAGTTATCGGCACGATTAATTACCGCTTTAAAGGCAAAGTGGTTGCGGCTAAAAATACTACTCCGGGCCCGGTGGAATTACAAAAAATGTTTGTACAAATGCTGGCTAAAAAAATTAAATATTGCGCGATTGAGGTTTCCTCGCATGCTTTGGACCAAGATAGAGTAGGCGGGATTAATTTTAGCCGGGCTATTTTTACCAATCTTACTCAGGATCATCTGGATTATCATAAAAATCTAGAAAATTATTTTTTAGCCAAAACTAAACTTTTTCGAACCTTATCGCCTTCTAGCGTTGCGGTTATTAATAATGATGATCGTTATGGTTGCCGAATTAAAAAAATAACGCCGGCTAAGATTATGACCTACGGAATCATTAAGCCGTCTACGGTTATGGCCTCGGATATTCATTTTGGGTTGCAGTCAAGTGAGTTTACTTTAGTGGCGCCTAAGATCAAGCTGAAGATTAAAACCAGCCTGGTAGGCCGTTATAATATTTATAATATTTTGGCTGCGATTTGTTGGGCCTTAAGTGAAAATTTAAGTATTAAGGATATTAAATCCGCGATTGAAAAATTTAAGCTTGTTCCGGGCAGGCTGGAGAGAGTCGATTCTCAGGAAGGGTTGGGTATTTTTGTGGATTACGCGCATACTCCGGATGCGTTATTTAATGTTATCGGCGCTTTAAGGCCGTTAGTTGAGGGTAAGATCGTGGTGGTCTTTGGTTGCGGAGGAGAGCGCGATAAACTGAAGCGGCCGAAAATGGGCAAGGTGGTCACCGAATTAGCGGATTATGCGATTATTACTAATGACAATCCCCGCAGTGAGGATCCCCAGAGGATAATGGATGATATTTGCGCCGGAATTCGAAAGAATAATTATTGTTTGATAGAGGATCGCGCCAAAGCCATAAACAAGGGTTTGTCTTTAGTAAGAAAAGGGGATTGTCTACTTATCGCTGGTAAGGGCCATGAGAATTATCAGATATTAAAAAATAAAGTTTTAGATTTTTGCGATCGAAAGGTAGTCCAGGCGTGTTTAAAGTCAGCCAGATAATTAAAGCTACGGGCGGAAAGCTCATCCAGGGTAATCTACAGGATGAGCTAGCCGGTATTTCTACTGATTCAAGAAGCGTAAAGGCGCAGGAGGCGTTTTTAGCACTCTCAGGAAATAATTTTGATGGGCACGATTTTATTGCCGCAGCTTTAGAAGCAAAAGTCGGCTGTTTAATTGTGGAGAAAGAGCCTGCTTGCCCGGTCTCTAAGGATAGAGCTATTATCCAAGTTAAAAATACAACTCTAGCCTTAGGAGATATAGCAAGATTTCAGAGGCAAAAATTTAACTTACCGGTAATTGCCGTTACCGGTTCTAACGGTAAGACTACTTCTAAGGAGATGATTGCCTGGGTTTTATCCGGCACCGCCCGGGTTTTAAAGAATGAAGGCACTAAAAACAACGCTATCGGATTGCCGCAAACTTTAATCCGGCTTACCCCGGAAGATAATTTTGCGGTAGTTGAGATCGGCACTAATCATTTCGGCGAGATTGATTATCTGGCTAAAATAGCCCAGCCGAATATCGGATTAATTACTAATATCGCTTCCAGCCATCTGGAATTTTTAAAAGATTTAAACGGAGTATTAAAAGAAAAATCGGCTCTTTTGGATAATTTGCAAGAACCGGCAATTGCCGTGCTTTGCGCTGATGATAAATTACTCAAGCGCGTCAGGGTTGAAAAAAACAAAAAGAGGCAAATTTTTAGCTTCGGCATTGATGAAAAAAGCGATTTTCGCGCCGGCGCAATCCGGATTGGTCAAGAAAAAGTAGAGTTTAAGGTTAACCGGAAATTTAAATTTGCATTACCGACAATAGGATATTATAATATTTACAATGCTTTAGGGGCAATTGCCGTAGGAAGAATCTTGGGATTGGAGTATTTCGCAATTGCCGCCAGATTATCCGACTTTAAATTCCCCTCGGGAAGGCTTAATCTTATTCAGCGTAAAGGCCTTAAATTTATTGATGATACTTATAATTCCAATCCCCTTTCATTTAGAGCCGCGCTTCGCGCCTTAGATGCTCTAGAGTGTAAAGGAAAGAAGATCCTGATTATGGGGGATATGCGGGAGCTGGGCGGACAAAAAGAATTATTGCATAGGCAAATTGCCAGGAGTATAACTAATAGCTGTGATCTTCTGGTTACGGTAGGCAGCTTGGCCAGGCTTACTGCCGAGGCAGCCGAAAAATGCGGATTTAGGAAAAAAAATATATTTTGCTGTGAAAATTCTCCGGAAGCCAGAGAGGTATTGTTAAAAAAAATATTCCCGGGTAGAACTGACCTGATCTTGGTCAAGGGGTCCCGGTCGATGAAAATGGAAGAGGTCTTAAAGATTTAATGCTTTATCATTTGCTTTATCCGTTAAGAGATTTTATTTCCGCCTTTAATCTATTCCGCTATATTACTTTTCGCGCGAGTATGGCGGCTCTTACGGCGTTTGCTTTAAGCCTTATTTTTGGCCCGATCTTAATCAGAAAATTAAAGGCTTTAAAAGTCGGAGAGAAAATCAATAAGGCCGATAGTTTAAGGCTGGATGATTTACAAAAGCATAAACAGGATACGCCGACAATGGGCGGGATCCTTATACTGGCTGCGATTGTAATTTCTACTCTTCTTTGGGCGGATATCTCCAATCGTTGTGTTTGGATTGTTTTATTCAGCACTATCTGGCTGGGATTAACCGGTTTTATGGATGATTACTTAAAACAGGTAAAGAAAAAGGCCAAAGGGTTATTCGCCAGCATAAAATTTACCAGTCAAATTATTTTGGGCCTGATCTTGGGAATAATTTTGATTATGGATGTCGGGCACAATGCGGCTCTGGAGATTCCTTTTTTAAAAGGTATTAATTTTGACTTAGACGGTTTATATGTTTTATTTGTAATACTGGTAATTGCCGGTTCCTCCAATGCCGTAAATCTTACCGATGGCTTAGATGGGCTAGCTATTGGAATTGTGGTGATGGTGGGGATTGCTTTCTCCATACTTTGTTATGTTTCCGGCAATATTAATTTAAGCAACTACCTGTTGATTCCCTATATTAAGGGAGGCGGGGAGTTGACTATTTTTTGTTCTAGCATCGTGGGGGCGGGTCTAGGTTTCTTGTGGTTTAACTGTTATCCGGCTTCGATTTTTATGGGAGATGTCGGCTCTTTGGCTTTAGGCGGGGCCATCGGAACAGTGGCATTGTTGATTAAAAAAGAAATGTTGCTGATTATAGTCGGCGGAATATTTGTGGTGGAGGCGCTTTCGGTTATACTGCAGGTAGCTAGTTTTAAGCTGACCAAAAAACGTATTTTTAAAATTGCTCCGCTGCATCATCATTTTCAGTTTTTAAATTGGCCGGAGAATAAAATAATTGTCAGGTTTTGGATTATTGCCGGTTTACTTGCCCTGTTTACATTGGTTACGTTAAAAATCAGATAGCCTGTCCATGCGCGACATTCATTATTTCAAAAATAAAAAAATTACCATTGTCGGCCTTGCCCGTTCAGGGGTCGCTTGCGCTAATTTATTACATAAATTAGGAGCTTGGGTAAGTATTACCGACAATCAGGATAATTTGCAGACCCAGGAAGCAAGCGCTAAACTTTGTTCCGCGGATATTTTAGTGGAACTGGGAAAGCATAGCCGGGAATTTATTCAGAATGCGGATTTAGTCGTTATCTCTCCCGGAGTGTCTTTAAATGTCCAGCCGGTTAAATGGGCCCAAGAATTTAATAAACCGCTGATAAGTGAGATTGAGGTGGCCAGTATTCTGTGTCCGGCTGAGATTATTGCCGTAACCGGCTCAAACGGAAAAACTACCGTAACTACTTTGATTGGTAAGATTATCGCGGCCAGCGGAAAAAAGGTTTTTGTTTGTGGTAATATCGGGAATCCTTTTTGCGGCGAAGTTGAGAAGATGCAAAAAGAAGATTTTGTCGTATTGGAAGTAAGTTCATTCCAGCTTGAGACTATCCAAGCATTTAAGCCCAAGATTGCTGTCATCTTGAATTTGACTCCGAATCACCTTGACCGTTATAAAAATATGCAAGAGTATGGCCAAGCTAAGAAGCGTATTGCCATGAATCAGGATGGTAATGATTTTATAGTTTTGAATAAGGATGACACTTTACTGGGTGATATTGCTAAAGATGTAAAATCCAAGGTTGTTTTTTTTACTAAGCAGGACCGATTAAACCTTAATCAGAGCACCGTGCTTAGCGTAGGTAAAATTCTGGGAATTAATCAAGACCTTATTTTTAAAGTTTTTAGCGAATTTAAGGGAATTGAGCATCGCCTGGAAGAGGTCTGTATTATCAAGGGAGTTAAATTTATTAATGATTCTAAAGCAACTACGGCTGATTCGGCGATTTGGGCAATTAAAAATATCGATACTCCTATCGTTCTTATTGCCGGAGGCAGGCATAAAAAGATTGATTACCGGGTAATCATTGAACCGGCCAGAAATAAGGTTAAGCAGTTAATCCTTATCGGGGAGGCAAAGGAAAATATCGCGTCCGACCTTAGTGGTGAATTTCCGCTAGAAAATGCTTCTAGTTTAAAGGAGGCAGTCGCGAAAGCTTTTGCTCTGGCTAAGCCGGGTGACACCGTGTTACTTTCACCGATGTGTTCAAGTTACGATATGTTTAAAGATTATGAAGAGCGGGGCAGGGCCTTTAAGAAAATAGTTTTAAGCCTAGCCGAGGAAAAAGTTTAGATGGTTAGAAAGACGCGCATAAATTTACTTACGATATCGGTTGTGCTTATTTGTATCGGCATAATCATGATCTATAGTTCATCGAGTATTTACGCCTGGGAAAGATATAACGACAGTTTTTATTTTCTAAAACGGCATTTGGTTTTTTTAGTGCTGGGTGTTCTTTTGACTTTTTTAGCCATGTTTTTTGATTACCGCTTATTTAGAAAACATGCCCGCCTGCTGCTTTGGATTGCTCTTGGGCTGCTGGTTTTAGTTCTGATTCCCGGTATCGGCCGGGAGATATCCGGAGCCAAACGCTGGTTCAGGTTTAAATTTATCAGTTTTCAGCCGTCGGAGTTTGCCAATCTGGCTTTTATTATTTATCTGGCGGATTTTATCGCCCGTAAAGGCGATAAAATTAAATCATTGTTTGAAGGATTTATACCGCCGATATGCGTGTTGGGTGCCACAGCTTTATTAATACTTTTGCAGCCGGATTTGGGCACGGTGATTGCCTTAGTCAGTGTAGTTTTAATTATGCTTTATGTGGCCGGAACCCGCGGCAGTTACATTTTAAGTTTAATCCTTTGCAGCTTGCCGGCGCTTTACTTGCTAGTTTTTAGAGTCGCTTACCGGCGGACCAGGATATTGGCTTTTTTGAATCCCTGGCTTGATCCTAAAGGAACGGGTTTTCAGATTATTCAATCCCAGATTGCCATTGGTTCAGGCGGATTATTCGGCCGAGGCCTGGGGCATTCCCAGCAGAAACTTTTTTATTTACCGGCTGCCCACACGGATTTTATTTTCTCAATTATCGGTGAAGAGCTTGGGCTTATCGGCACTCTGGGAGTTATTGCCTTGTTTATGATTTTTATTCAACAAGGGCTCAAAATTATTAAAAATGCCCAGGACAGGTTCGGGTATTTTCTGGCTTTGGGGTTGGTTTTAATGATTTCACTTAAGGCGATTATAAATATCGGGGTTTCCTGCGGAGTGTTTCCGACTAAAGGCTTGCCTTTGCCGTTTATCAGTTACGGCGGCTCTTCTTTATTGTTTGATATGGTGAGCCTGGGAATCCTGATTAACATCGCTCGTTGCGGAGAATATCCTTAAAATGCGCGTTTTAATTGTTACCGGCTCAAGCGGCGGGCATATTTACCCGGCATTGGCTTTGATAGATGTTTTAAAAGATTCAGGCGCTGAACTGTTATTGGTTTTGCCTAAGAAAAACGGCGATAACTTTATTCCGGCAGGATCTCTACCGGTTAAATACATTCCGGCAGCCAATTTAAATTTCGCTTTAAATAGTAAAAGTATAAAAGGACTGTTCGCGTTTTTATTAGGGGCCTGGGAAAGCCTGCTTATTGTTATAAAATTCAAGCCGGAGGTGGCCGTAGGATTTGGCAGCTTAAATACGGTTGCTTTAATGTTTTGGGCCTGGCTGTTTAGAATTAAAACTATAATTCATGAACAGAATGTAATTCCGGGCAGGGCCAACCGCCTATTGTCCAAGCTGGTTGACCGGGTAGCCGTATCTTTCAGGCAGACAAGTAATTATTTAAATATTTCCGGTAAAAAAATTGTTTTAACGGGAAATCCTTTGCGCCAAGATTTAATTAAGGTCGATAGAAAATCTGCGTTGGATTATTTTGGCTTTAGAGAGGGGAAATTTAATATTTTAATTACCGGCGGTAGCCAGGGGTCGCATAAATTAAATACTATTTGTTTTGAGGCACTGGCGGCCTGCCGGAAAAAAGATGATTTACAAGTGATCCATATTACCGGATCGGAAGATTTTAGCGCTTTAAAAGAAAAATACGTTGTTGCGAATTTAACTTCTAAAGTTTTTAATTTTTTTCTCCCTATGCAATATGCTTATAGCCTGGTGGACCTGATAGTTTGCCGGGCGGGGGCTACTACGATTGCGGAATTAAAAAGATTCAGGATCCCGGCGATTTTGATTCCTTATCCTTTCGCTTACGCCCATCAAGAAGCCAATGCCCGCATACTGGGAGATCTTAAAGCCGCCTTAATTATTAAGGATGAAGAGTTAGCTGCCGAAAAATTAACCGTTACTCTGAATGATTTTTTTGAAAATTCCGATAAGCTAAAAGCTATGCGCCAGGCATATGAACAGCAGGAGGCTTCGGATGCTGCGGTTTTACTGGCTAATGAGGTATTAAATTTAAACTAATGCGCCGGTTTAAACTTTTATTATTATTTCTATTCTTACCGGGTATGGTATCGGCTGGGGCTTTAGATTGGCAGCTTTTAAAAAGCACGCATTTCTTTATTTATTATAAGAATGCCCCGCAGAATACCGTTAGTGATTTAGCTCAAGCTGCCGAGAGTTGTTATAATAATGTCACTGATGAATTAGGATTTAACCGTTTTAATTTTTGGACCTGGGATAACCGGGCAAAAATTTACTTATTTGATAATCAACAAGATTATCGTAAGGATACCGCAGCTGCGGAATGGTCTGCCGGGCAGGCGATTGTGGCTAGTAAAGTAATTAAAACCTTTGTTACGGCCCGCGGATTTTTGGATAATATCCTTCCTCATGAATTGGCGCATATTATTTTTAGAGAAATGGTGGGTTTTAATAATCCGGCCGTGCCTCTTTGGCTTCAGGAAGGTGTGGCAACCTATCAACAGAAAGATATTTTTCAAGCGCAGGTAAAAACTAAATTAGTCCAGAGCATGGAAGAAGATGATTTTATTCCGCTTAGTGATTTAAGTAGATTTGAAGGGTTGGGTTCGGAAAATAAATCCAGGGCAGAAATATTTTATCTAGAATCCTATAGTTTAGTGAAATATTTAATTTCAGAGTTCGGCAGGGAAAGATTTGTATTTTTTTGTCAGAGCTTGCGGGATAACGCTAACTTAACTGTCGCATTATCCAGGGCGTATTCTTTTTCCGGTCTGGCTGATTTTGAAGCAGGTTGGAAAGCGTATATTTTAAGATGAAAAAATATTATCATTTTATCGGCATCGGAGGCATTGGCATGAGCGGGATTGCTCATTTGTTGCTTAAGCGCGGCTCTGAAGTGAGCGGTTCGGATTTAAAAAGCAATCATATTACCGGAGAGCTTAAAAAACTGGGAGCCAAGATATTTATCGGGCATGCCGCGCAAAATATAGGCGGCCAGGACGCGGTGGTTTATTCCTCGGCGATAGGTGAGAACAATTGCGAATTGCGCCAGGCTAAAATTTCAGGCATACCTTTGGTTAAGCGCTCAGAAGTCTTGGCGCATCTTATGGATGGAAAAACTGCGATTACTGTTGCCGGCAGCCATGGCAAAACCACGACCACCTCTTTAGTTGCCAATATGTTGTTAGAGGCTAAGCTGAATCCCACAGTGGCAGTCGGCGGCATACTTAAGAATATTAATGCTAATGCCTGTTTAGGCAGCGGTGAATTCTTCGTTGCCGAAGCCGATGAATCTGACGGCTCCTTTTTAAGTTATAGCCCCAAGTATTCCATTATTACTAATATTGATCGGGAGCATTTAGACCATTATCATAGTTTTGAAAATGAATTAGCCGCGTTTAATACTTTTATCCAACGCACTCAAAAGGGAGGGTGTGTTTTCGCCTGCTCAGACGATCCTAATCTTTTAAAGTTAGTCAATGCCTATCAAAGCAGGCATTTATTTTTTGGATTAAACAATTTCGCTGATATTTATACCAAAAATATTGTATTTTCCGGCCTGGCAAGTGATTACGATTGTTATTTTAAGAATAAGTTGCTTGGTCGTTTTCATTTGTCCTTAGGGGGTAAACATAATATTTCGAATTCTTTGGCGGTGATTGGACTGGGTTTAGAGCTAGGTATTGATTTAGAATGTATCCGTAAAGCCCTAAAAGGTTATAAGGGGGCCGGACGCAGGCTAGAGACGAAATTTAAGAATGATAAATACTTGGTGATTGATGATTATGCGCATCATCCTGCGGAGATCAAGGCGACGCTAGAGGCAATTACTAATTTGAAAGCTTCCCGGAGAATCGCGGTTTTTCAACCGCACCGTTATAGCCGCACGCAGCTGCTTTTAGAAGAGTTTGCTCAAGCATTTGATAATATCGATTACTTGATTGTTACGGATATTTATGCCGCAAGTGAAGAGCCGATAGCAGGAGTAAATTCACAAAAATTGTTAGAAGAAATAAATAAATATGCTAAGAATAAAAAAGTATTATATTTGCCTAAAGATGATATTCTGGAACATCTTTTAAGTATTATCCGTCAGGATGATCTAGTAATTACCCTGGGAGCAGGGGATATTGTAAAGGTTGCCGATGCATTGGCCCAAAGACTTAAATAAAAAAATAAAAACTAAAACTAAGTTAGCCGGTTTGACAAGCTTTAAGATTGGGGGGCCGGCGAAATTTTATTTTGAGCCTGAAAATTACGCAAGCTTAAGCCGAGTTTTACTTACGGCCAGGCATGCCGGGATCAAAGTTTTTATTTTAGGTTCAGGAAGCAACCTTTTGGCCAGTGATTCCGGGGTCAACGGGTTAGTAATTAAGTTAACGTCTAAAGATTTTAAAAAAATCAATAAATTGGGGAATTGTTTAATTTCCGGAAGCGCTTTAAAATTAAGCCGGCTGATCCAGTTTGCCGGAGAAGAAGGTTTGTCCGGTTTAGAGTTTCTTGCCGGGATTCCCGGGACATTAGGGGGAGCTCTGGCCGGCAATGCCGGCGCCTGGGGAAAAGCAATCGGAGAATTAGTTAAAGATGTCGTTGTTTTAGATTATTACGGAAGGCCTAAAAAAATTTTTCGAAAAGATCTAAAGTTCGCTTATCGCAGTTCTGGTTTAAGTAAATATATTATTATTTCAGCTACACTTGGGCTGGAGCCTGGGAATAAAGATTTAATTAAGCAAAAGATAAAAGAATATCTCCTCAAACGCAATAAGGCTCAGAATAACAGTTTTCCCAATGCCGGATGTGTTTTTAAGAATCCGGATAAAATTTCGGCCGGATATTTAATTGATCGCTGCGGCTTAAAAGGAAAAATAATTGGCGGGGCTGCGGTCTCAGATAAACATGCGAATTTTATTTTAAATTTAAAGCAGGCCAAAGCTGTTGACGTTTTGGCGTTAATGAGTTTGATTAAGAGAAAGGTTAAATCGAAATTTAAGGTCAAGCTTAACCCTGAGATAAAAATATGGCGATAAAAAATTTCGGACGAATAGGGGTTTTAATGGGCGGGCCGTCTTCGGAGAAAGAGATTTCTTTTAAAAGCGGTAAAGCCGTGTTAGCTGCTTTATTAGCCTCAGGTATTGAAGCGGTGGGTATTGAAATAACTACTGATAGCGTCCAAGAAAATATTAAATTGCTTAAAGGGCATAATCTAAACGGAGTGTTTATCGCTTTACACGGCCGTTTCGGTGAGGATGGCGCGATTCAGGAGATTTTAGAGAAAATCAATTTGCCTTATACCGCTTCAGGAGTGGCGGCCAGCCGCTTGGCGATGGATAAGATCGGCGCATTAGAGAAATTAAAAGCCGCAGGCTTGCGTGTTCCCAGAGCTGTATTCATTTCTAAGGCGGATTATCAGAAAACAAAAAGATTCAAAAACGAATTAGGATTGCCTCTAGTTGTAAAACCGGCTAATCATGGTTCAAGTATCGGGCTTTCGCTGGTTGAGAGTAATGATGAGATATCTGCGGCTATCCAGCTAGCTTTTAATTATGACCAACGCGTAATTATCGAAGAGTTTGTCTTTGGCCGTGAACTTACTGTCGGGGTCCTGGGGCAGGAGGCTTTGCCGGTTATTGAGATCGTGCCTAAAGGTAAATTTTTTGATTATGAAGCTAAATATAAAGCAGGTTCGACGGAGTATATTGTCCCGGCTGTTTTAGAGAAAAGTGTTTTTAAAAAAGTTCAACAAGCGGGACTGGCTGCGCATAAACTTTTAGGTTGTTTTGGCTGTTCGCGCACGGATATTATTTTAAGTAAAGAAGGTTCTGTTTATGTGCTGGAGGTTAATACCATACCGGGCATGACCGCAACCAGCCTTTTACCTAAGGCGGCGGCGATTGCCGGTTTAAATTTTAATCAACTTTGTATAAAATTACTGGAATTGGCGTATGCGAAAAGAAAGATTTAATTTTCCTTTAAAAATTATAATTATTTTGGCAATAATTTCACTTGCCTTCTCTTTTGGAATAGGCTATATTTGGAAAGTATTAACTACTTCGGAATTTTTTTCCGTTAAACAGGTAGTTGTAAGAAATTCTAATGCGTCATTTGATTATTTAAAAGGCGCCAATATTTTTAATTTGGATTTAAGCCTGCAATCCCGCCAGGCTTCCCTGGGGTGTCCGGATTGCCGGAAGGTGAGGTTTAGTAAAGTATTTCCGAATTGTATATTTGTAGATTTTCAAAAGCGCCAGGCGCTGGCGCTGGTTAAATTCTATAAAACTTTTGCGATTGATGAGCAGGGAGTTCTATTTTATCCGGACGCGACTGTTCGGCAAGATCAGCTGCCGGTGATTTACGGTTTAGAGACTAAGATATTCGCGCCTAAGCCGGGAATAAGATATAAAAAGCCGGAGCTTGATCTGGCAATAAGTATTATCCGAGAGTTTAAAGCTAATAGCGCGTTTGGCGGTTTTTCGTTAAAGAAGATTGATGCGGGAAATTTGCAAAGTGCCAGTTTATTTATTCTTCTGCCCAAGCAGATTGCTGATTATATTAAGCCGGTTCCTCAGTTAGAATGGACGGGTTTTGAGGTGCGTATCGGAGAAACTAATATCCGGGAAAAAATGATGGTTTTAGGGGGCCTGATTATGCAGGCGCGCAAAGAATGGGTAAATATAAAATATATTGATTTAAGGTTTAAGGAGCCGTTAATAAAGTTAAATAATGATAAATAATAATTATATTTGCGCGATTGATATCGGCTCAAATAAGATTTCTGTTGGGCTGGCCAGGATCAAGAAACATCGGATTGAGGATATTTTGTTTGATTGCCTGCCTTCGGCGGGGGTAAAAGAAGGGGTGATTGTCGACGCCACGCAATTAGTTGTTTGTTTAAGTAAGATTATTAAGAGTTTAAGAGATAAGTCCGGATTAAAAATAAAATTTATTCATACTAATTTCTCCGGCAAAGATATTTCAACTAAGCATAGCCATGCGATTATTCCGCTAGCTGAGCGCGGCAATAAGGTAATTACCTCAACCGACACTGCCCGCGCCAATGAACAGGCGCGTATTCTCGGTTCAAGTTTAGATGATGAGATAATTCATGTAATTCCCTCCAGCTATTCCATCGATTCTAAAAATAATGTGATTAATCCGGTCGGTTTATATAGCCACCGGCTGGAAGTGGATTTATATTTAGTTTGTGCCAGGCTTGCTTCTTTACAAAGTTTAAGCCGCGTGATCAACCAATGCGGATGCGAGATTAGAAGCCTTTCGTTTTCGGGGTTGGCAACCAGCAAGGCAGTATTCGGCAGTAAAGAGAAAATCGGATTGAGCGTATTTTGCGATATAGGAAGCGATGTTACCGAGCTGCTTATATTTAAAGACGGGCTCTTGCAGGATATTCAGGTTTTACCTTTAGGTGGTAACAGCATGACGGCGCAGCTTTCTGAAGGATTAAAAATTAATTCCGAGCTGGCAGAAGATATTAAGCGTTCTTACGGAATTATCGGGGATGCTGATAGCATTCCGGAAAACAAAGAAATTTTAGTGAAGAAAGATGAGTTTTATAAGCCGCTTAAACAGCGCGAGGTAGCCCAGATGACCACTAACTCCGCCCGCTTAATCTGTTCGCAGATTAAAGAGGTCGTGGAGAGGAAGGTGGCCTTGCATGAAATTGATCATTTTATTATGACTGGTAAAACATTGCTTACCGATGGATTTATTGAAATGATGGAGAGCGTGACGGGAATTCCTGTAAGTATCGGGCGGATCAATAATCCGGAGATTGTCCCGTTAGCCAAAGAGAATAGCGATTTATCCGGGCAGAAATATTTAACTTATCTGACTTGTTTGGGAATGATCTGTGAAGATTTAGAGAGTAAAACTATCGGAAATCTTGCAATAGTTAAGCCTGCCAAGAATCTGTTTTTCAAAGCCATCAATCGCTTCAAAGAAGTTTATCAGGAATATTTCTAAATATGTTTAAATAATTTTTAACGCGGGTCCTGTCTTGTCTTGTTTCTCGCAGGGACGCTGGTTTTGCCCCTGCGTGGCAAAACTGCGCTCGGGTCGGCTGGCGTCGCTCTGCCGGAATATCTATAGCCGGGCATCCGTGCCCGCTCCCTGCCTGCCGGCAGGCAGGCTTGCCGACACGCCCTGTTCGAATCCAAGACAAGCCACCCGCTATACCTATTTAATATAAATGACACTGTCAAGTTTCGCAGCGAATGTCGATTTTAGCCAATGGAGCTTGAGCATTGAGGGTATCCCGAGGTCAGCCGACAGGCTGACAATCTCGGGATGGCGATGCTGTCTGAGCGCCGAGTGAAAGCACGAGGCGCGAGTTCAGCAGCCACCGAAATGCGAAAGATCATTGGCGTTAAAAAATCGACCTGAGCGAGAAACTTGGCAGTGGCATTAGCAGCACACGGCGAAAATCTTCGTGCCGGAAG